>NZ_JBFAWA010000027.1:0-176023 GCF_040680035.1 Nonomuraea sp. NPDC052116
CCCTCGAACTGCTGCCGCAGCCGCTCGGGGTAGGGGCCGTACTCGCCGATTGGCAGGTACGGCCCGATGAACTCCCACTCCGCATCCGTCAGTTGTACTCGCGTCACGCAGCAAGATCTACCGGTCCAAGCCCCGACGCGAAGGCGAATCCCACAGATTGATCACGACTCAATACGCGCCCTAGCTGAGTGACTGCCCCATGGTCGTCACCTGAGAAGATCCGATCTATGACAGTCGCGCCGTCCTGAATCACGGGTGTGATCTGGAGACGGTAGCCCCTCTCAGTGACTGCCGACCCTCCGGCATACCCGATCAACCGGGCAATGTTCTCGATCGGGACGCCGTCCGCTGACAGCAGTGAGATGAAGCTGCGCCGCATCTTCCGGGGCGTCCCATCGGCGCCGGCCAGACCGGCTCGGACGATCACTCGCCGGAACTCCCGACGGAGGTTACCTGCGCTCATCTTGGTGCCATTTCGGGGGATGAACACCAGGCGAGCCTGACCGTCCCTGCTCGGCACGTTTCCGCGGACGCCCTGATGCTCCCAGAGAGCGACCAAGGCTTGAACGCTGCGGTGAGGGAGTCAAGGCGGACCCGAGGGGGGCCGCACGCGCCGCCGTCTCGGCACGCCGCCGCCTCCGGTTGGCGCTCCCGGCGGACGGCTAAAAGCATCGCTGGACGGCTGGCGCTGACGAGTTGAGGGGCAGCCTTCTCTCCATCATGACCCCGACGCCGGGCACGCGTCCGGGCAGCCCTGCGGCCGGCCCGCTGCCCTTGTGGGTGGGACGACGGCAGACGGGCAGGCCAAGAAAGGGGTCAGGTGCCACTGAATTTGGCCCGGTTAGTGTCAACGACACCTTGACGCTCTGCCGTAGCGCAAAGAGCCGGGCTCGGCTCCGCGTCTCTCGCTTGATCGGTGGAATGGCAGGTGGGTGATCTACGCTCGCTCGCTGTGACGCGATTATTCGATCGTTTGGGTCTCTTTTCTCTGATCGTCGCCTGCCTCGCCATATTCGCCGGTGGCCCGCTGAGAGAGAAGTGGGGGGCGCCGAACTGGACGGTGCTGGCTCTCGGGATCATTGCGGCAGCGCTGGCGTGGCCTGGGGTGCGAAGGAAGGCCACGATCTCCACGGTGTCCAACCGCAGCATGTCAGTGGCGGGACTGGTGCTGGGGACGATGGCGATCGGCCTCGGCGCGCTGCTGCTGGCGCTGGACATCCTTTGGCCGTGATTGGCTGAGAGCCTGAAAGGGAGCCAGGTTGGGAGCCGCGTGAAGTGAACCAACGCGAGCGAGTCTGAACTCGATTGACCGGTCCGACCTCACCGGTGCGCCGGAGGAAACCGGCCCCGAGTGGCCGGTGACGGTCTGGGGAACACCTGAGACCCTGGGCTTCCTGGTCTGAGAGCTGCTGGGTTGGATGCTGAGATCAGCTGTGGAACAGGGACAGGGGAGCGGTGCAGAGGGTCTGTTCGGCGCCGAACGCCTCGTACGTGCTGATGGGGCGGAAGCCGAGGCGGGCGGCGAGTTTCAGAGATCGCTTGTTCGCGGTCTGGGTGGCGAGCACGACCGGCTGGTCGGGGAGTTCGCCGGCCGCTGCGCGCAGTGCGGCCGTTGCGGCCTCGAATGCGAATCCCGCGCCCCATGCACCGCGCCGTAGTACATAGCCCAGTTCCAGTTCCTCGCCATCCTCGGTGACATGCCTGGGGCGGTCGGTCGGCCGGTGGGCGAGCATCAATGTTCCGATAAGTCGGTTCGTCGTGTTGTCCGCGATGACATAGTTGCCAGGGCTGGATGTCGTGTTGGCGGTTATGGCTGCATCGAAGTGCTGCTCGACGTCGCTCCGAGGCCGGGGACCACCGAGGTAGGCCTGAACCTCGGGGTCGGTCATGAGCTCGATGAATTCTTCACGGTCGGCGGCGTGTGCTTTGCGAAGCAGGAGTCGTTCCGAAGGGATTTCCGTGGCAGATAGCGTCCGCAATTGGCTCATAGGCCAAGGATCCTAGAACACAGGATCCTTGGCAGGGACTGCCGTACTCGCACGTGACCGTGGCGTTGGCGCGCACCTGCCGGCCTCCAGGATGTTGCCACCGGTTCGCATTGTGCGCATCAGTCAGCTAGCGCGGCCCGCCTGCTTGCCTTGCGTGGCTTGACGACCCTCAAGCGGCGGCTGACCGGCTGGTTCGCCTGAGGATCCCAGACGCGTCGTCTCTCGACGCGGGGTCCCGGTGGTAATGGCTGTGAATCCAACGATGTTGCTTCCGACATGTCGAGGCGCCTCAGGAGCCCGGGGGCAGATGATCTACGAGTTGTCCGCGAGGGGCTTCGGTGGCTATGGCGTCGCGGCGGCCGGATTTTGGCGCGATCTTGTATTCGCGAATTGCTGAATACGCCTTCGGGTCATTATTCTCGACGGCTCCACTATGTCGCCATAAGCTCGCCATAAATTCGCCATGGAGCCCATCGACCTGCATGAACGCGCGAATGAATCGCATCCAAAGCATAGCTTCACAGGCGATTTGAACATTGTTCCATGGAATTGTCCAGCTCTTGCCAAGCGATTTACCGACCCTTACTCTCCAGGTGATCAAATCACTTTCTCTCTTTACCTGGAGGCACCCCTTGCGCCGATTAGCGCTCCCCGTCGCCGTCTCGGCGATGCTCCTCCCCTTCCTCTTCCCGGAGATGGTCTCCGCCGCCGCGCTCGACGAGCCGCCACCGGCGAACGTCCAGGAGATCGGCCCCGGTCAGTACTCCTCGGACACCAAAACGTTCAAGCTCACCGAGCTGGACGTGTCCGCGGGCGCGATCAGCCGTAAGCATGGCGTGGTTCTGGCCGCCGACGATCTGGCCCGGCCGCAGTCCGCCCCGGCGACCCGGCCCGAGCTGGGTGTCTTCGGGCCGGGCTGGCAGGCCGAGTTCGCCGGCGGAGAGATCAACCGGAAGCTCGAGAACCAGAACGGCACCATCGTCGTCACGGAACTCGATGAGGGGACGTCGACCAGCTATCCCCTGAAGAGCAGCGTGTCCTTCCCCGACGGTGGCGGTGTCCAGACGTACGAGGCCGCCAGCGGGGCCAAGATCACCGAGACCACCAAGTGGGACGCGGTCATCGGGGCGATGCGTACCACGACGGTCGAGACGCTCGTGACGGATCCGGGCCCCGTGGAGGCGGGCGACGACACCTTCGCCACTGCCGACGGCACGCCCATCAGCACCGGCGACCTCCAGCTCACCTACACCTGGGCCCGGCCGGCCGGGGCGCCGAGCGTCGATCCCTGGCGGGTGAGCGATGTGGGCAGCACCGCGTTCGGCAAGTCCACGATCACCTACGACGCCCAGGGCCGTGTCAGCACGGTGAAGGAGCCGGCCGGCGCCGCGACCCCCGCGACCGTCACCAGGTTCACCTACGCCACGGCCACCACGGCCACCGGCACCTCCAACGGCGACTACACGGGCCGGCTCAAGGAGATCACGGTCGCGTACGGAACCGAGGCGCCGCAGACCGAGGCGAGCTACGCCTACGACCTGAACGGTTTGCTGCGCACCGCGAGCGATCCCAGCGTCGGCGCCGTCCAGGGGACCTACGCCTACGACTCGGTGGGGCGCCTGTCGTCGATCGACTCTGTCACCAGTGGCGGCTGGCAGCTGTCGTTCCCGGCGGGCGTCGCCGCTCCCCAGGTGGTCGCCACCGGCACCGACATGCCGGCCAACGGCGGGCCGACCGAGGGCGCGGCCGGGCTCGACGACCCGAACGCCACCGAGCCGCCGGCCAGTGACTTCCTGCCGGACGGCGTGGATCCCCCGCAGTCCTACCCGAAGAAGTGCAACACTGCCGTCACCTGGATGTGGTACACGAAGTCGGGCTGCTCGGCCTGGGCGTGGCACGGCGGCAAATGGCGGAAGCCCGACTGGAAGCGGACCGCCAGCGGCTTCAAGGTCAGGGGCATCTACTACGACCACTGCACGAAGTCTCCGGACAAGCCCCACAACTTCGATATGCGGCCGGCCTGCGACTCCCACGACTACGGGTACGGCCTGATCGCCAATCAGAAGAAGAAGTACAAGTACTACCTCGACAACACCCGTACGCGAAAGCTGGACGTGGACAACCGGTTCTACATCACTATGCGCGACAAGGTATGCGGGGGTTACTTCATCCTGTTCCGGCCCGACTGCAGGGCATGGGCGTGGACGTACTACCAGTTCGTCAAGAAGTACGGCAACCCCTGAGAACGGCCTGAGCGCGGAGTTCCTTCGGCGGTGCATGAGGTCGGGTGCCCTTGGAGGCGCACCGGCAGGGCCGGACGGTCGCGATGTCGACGGCGTGCGCCATCAGAGGGAGGCAGGGGAGGGCGGCGATCGGGTGATGGTCGCCCTCGCCCTTGTCCGGCCAGTCAGGAGAGCGCCTTGCTCCCTTCGGCGAGAACGGCGATCAGCGCGTAGCCGACCAGAGTGATGAGGGAGAACAGCGGAGCTTGTCTCCACGCCCAGGCGATTACGGCGCGTTCCTCACTTGCGGCGCTCGGGGGCGCTGAGGACGTCGGCGAGGTCGTCCACCGCGAGTCCCCGGCCCGGCTTCGCCTGGGGCGCGGTGATCGTCATGGGTTTGTCCCAGTTCCGGTACTGCGTGGCCAGGTGCCCCCGCAGGATCCGGTCGTGTCCGAGCCCCGGGACCTCGGGCCGCGGGTGCGCGTAGAAGCGCCAGCCGACCCGGTACGGCCATCCGCGGTCGTCGTACATGTACGTCCATGTCACCTGAGACGTCCCGAGGGCCGCGGTCCCCGCCGCCTCGCGGAAGCTGGGGGAGACGCGATAGAGCTCCCTGAGCTTGATCGTCCCGGTCAGGTTGTAGATCCGCTGCTTGCGGCCGGTGGTGTGATCCGTGGTCCAGGGCCCGACAGTCTTGCGGGTCTTGGTGGCCAGCAGCTTGCGAAGTGTGGCCGGCTCCAGGACGTTGATGAACTGGTCGCCGTACGCGGCCGCGGCGCCGCCGGCGCGGCCGGTACGCACCCAGGCCTTCGCCCGCGGCGCGAGCTGGTACTGCCAGCCGCCCACGCTGATGGTGCGCAGCGTCCCCACCGTGGCGAGCACGCCGGCGAAGTAGGGGTCCTTGGGCGCCTCCTCCACCATCAGCTCCTTGCTGCTCACGCTGAGCTGCCGAGTGTGCTCCGAGGCGATCACGCCGGCCCGGCCCAGCTTGACCTTGCTGGTTCCGCGCAGTCCCATGCCGCTCCCGATGAAGGTTCGCCGGCCGTTCAGTTGCACCTCCTTGGACAGGTCCGTGGAGGCCTGGCCGTAGAACTCGGCCGTCGCGCCGGCGCCGCGGACGAGCAGCGAACGCAGGCCCGCGACCGGGTCGGGTTCGGCTGTCTGGGCGTGGCTGGTGGTGGGAGCGGCGGTGACAAGGGCTAAGGCGACGATGAGGGGGTGCATGTCGTACATCCAGGTGGTGACTGAAGATCAAGTGTGGTTGGAGTGAATCTAGCGTGCGGGTGTGACAGGTCGCTTCTGCCGCCGGTAAGCGCCGACGCCTCATGTGCCGGGAGTTCCCCAGAGAGGGTGGTCCAGCGGGACCTGACGGACCGACGGCAGGTACAGGTCGAGCTCGCCAGGCTCGAACCGCCGCATGCCGACGACGAACCAGAACTGCCCGGCCACCTCGCCCATCTGCTTGTAACGCCCGTCGGGCGTCAGCGCGACCCAGCCGTCCGGCAGGCCGAGCAGGGTGGCACGCCGCGCCGGGGCCGTGCCGGGACCGACGTCCCACAGGATGACGCCGCCGTCGTCCCCGGCGCTGGCCAGGAGATCGCCCGACGGCGCGAAGGCCACCGAGAGCACGCGCCGGGTGTGCCCGGCCAGGGTGTGCAGCCGGCGGCCCGTCTCCGGATCCCAAAGATGTACGGCGAGGTCGTCGCCGGCTGTGGCGAGCAACGACCCGTCGGGGCTGAACGCGGCCGCCCACAGCCGGCCGGTCCCCTCCCGGAGCACGTCGATGCACTCGCCGGTGGCCACGTCCCAGACGCGGGCAGTGCCGTCGTGGCCGGCGCTGGCCAGCCGGTCGCCCGACGGGTGGAAGGCCACCGCGTAGACGCGGTCGTCGTGGCCGGTCAGCCGGACCCGCAGCGTGCCGGTCTCGGCGTCCCACAGCCGTACGAGGCGGTCGTCGCAGCCGGTGGTGACGAGCCGTCCGTCGGGGCTGAACGCGATGGAGCGCACCCGCCCGCGGTGGTCCGTCAGCTCGGCCGCCAGCCGCCCGGTCGGGTGGTGCCAGATCCGGACGCTGTCCTCGTCGTCGGCGATGGCCAGCATGCTCCCGTCGGGGCTGAACGCCTCGGTCCATACCTGGTCGGTGTTGGCGTTGAGCTCGCGCTCGTGCTCACCCGTGGCCGCGTTCCAGACGTGCACGCCGCCGTCGTTGCCGGAGGTGGCCAGCAGCGGACCGGCAGGGGAGAACGCCGCGGAGACGAGCCGGTCGGAGGTGCCGGTGAACTGCCGCAGCTGCCGCCCGGTCCACGGCTCCCACACGCGTACGACGCCGTCGTTACCGCCGGTCGCCAGCATCGAGCCGTCGGCGCTGAACCTTACGGTGGAGATCCGCCGCCCGTGCCCGCGCAGGATGCTCCGGCTCCGGCCGGTGACCGCGTCCCACAGGCGCACCGTGCCGTCGTTGCCGCTGGTGGCGAGCTGCCGGCCGTCGGGCCGGAAGGCGAACGGCCACACCGAGGTATGGTGCCCCGTCAGTTCCACCCGCTCACCGCCGAGCCGCTGGAGCCGCACCACTCCGCGTGCGTCCCCGCTGGCCAGCACGTGCCCGTCGGGGCTGAACAGCACCTGGTGGACGGCGGTGTCGTGACCCGGCAGGGCTCCGCGAGCAGTGCCGTCGGCCACGTCCCACAGCCGTACCGCGCCCGTGGTGTCTCCTGAGGCCAGCAGTCGTCCGGTGGGGTCGAAGGACAGCGTGCGGACCGGGCCCGCGTGGCCGGGGAGCTCCCGTACGAGCGAGCCTTCGTGCGGGTCCCACAGGCGGATCAGGCCCGTGGCGTACCCGGCTGCCAGCAGGCGGCCGTCCGGGCTGGGCGCCAGGCGATGCACCGCGCCGCCGTGGCCGGCGAGCTCGTGCCGCACCCGGCCGGTGCCCAACTCCCAGACCCTGATCGCGCCGGTGGCGTCGCCGGTCGCCGGCAGGTCGCCGGCGAACGCGGCGGTGTGGAGCGGAGAGGAGTGGCCGGGCAGGGTCGCCACCGTTTCCCCTGCGCGCACCGACCACACGCGCACCACCCCGTCGGCGCCGCCGGCCATCACCCGTTCACCGGATGCGCTGAGCACCACCGGCCAGACGCCTTCCGGGTGCCCGGTGAGCACGTGCAGGCACTCGCCGGTGGCGGGGTCCCACAGGCGGATCGTGCCGTCGTCGGCGCCGGTGACCAGCGTGCCGGAGGCGTACGCGGTCTTGTGTACGCGTCCCCGGTGCCCGTACAGGGTGCGCAGCGGCAAGCCGGTGGCGGTGTCGCAGATGAGCACGCCGCCGTCGTCGCTGCCCACGGCCAGGGTGTTGCCGTCGGGGTGGTAGGCGATCGGCTCGGGCAGGCGGCCGCTCTCGTGGCGATGGTCGTACGGCACGCCGAGCAGCGCGGGCGCCACTTCGACGGCCACCGGCCGGCCCGGCGCGATCGCGGCGCCGTGCAGGGCGGGGTCGTCGGCCAGCGCCGGTGAGAGGGTCACGGCGATCAGTGCCGCGCGGTCCCAGCGGCTGCCCTCGGTCGCGATGTCGCGCAGGTCGGCCCGGGCCAGCCTGGCCCGGGTCAGGTCCGCTCCACGCAGGTCGGCCCCGGTCAGTACGGCCTCGTCCAGCCGCGCACCCACGAGCCGGGCGTCCCGCAGCACCGCCCGCGCCAGGTTGGTCCCCACGAGCCGGGCGTCGGTGAGGTCCGCCCCGCTCAGGTCGACGCCGGAGAGGTCCCGGTACGACAGGTCCTCGCCGGTCAGCCGGGCCCCCCGTAGATCGGGGCCGGCGGGCAGCCGCAGCCGGTCGGCGATCTTCATCGCGTTGGCCCGCGAGACGTCGTCGGCACCCGCGTCGGCCAGCGTCTCCGTCACCCACGACCGCAGCCACCGCACGTCCGCCAGATCGCACAGGAAGTCCACGGTCAGCGTCGACAAGTGCCGGCGCGGCAGCGGCGCGGGATCGCCCAGGGCGACATGCCGGGCGATCAGCCACTCCATCACCGAGGAATGGATGAACCCGAACATCCCCTCCTCGGTCCGCACCAGCAGGCTGCCCGACCCCACCGCGTGCGCCGCCTGCGCGGCCGACATCCGCCCGTCGGCCAGCCCGGTCAGCGTCTCGCCGATCTCGGTCAGCTCGTCCAGATCCAGCAGCGACTTCCCGGACTCCCACAGCCGCAGCGCCAGCGCCGTCACCGCCTGCCACAGCTCCTCGGTGCTCAGCACCGCCGCCGAGCCCGGCACCCCGGCCCGCCGCTCCTCGAAGGCCAGCCACGAGGTCAGGATCTCCTCGTACAGCCCTGCCGCGCTGATCGCGCCGCCCGTCGTCGCCACCGTGCGCAGCCGCTCGCCGGGCAGGTCGGCGACGAAGCTGAGCATGCGCGGGTTCTGGGCCAGGCCCAGCAGATCCGAGATGCCGCCGATCAGCGCGAACCGGTCGTCGGCGGCCTGCTCGTCGCCGTACCTGTTGCGCAGGTACGCCCGCACCTGCGCGGGGGTGAAATCCTCCACGGCCAGCACCCGGCGCTGCGGCAGCATGCCCACCATCTCGCCCAGCGCGGTGAGGACCTGATGGTGTGACGTGAAGTGCTGCGTACGGCTGGTGACCACGATCTTGGCCTTGTCCTGGGCCGCGGCGAGCAGCGTGGTCAGGTGGTCGGCCGCCCGGTCGTAGGTGACCCGCGTCACCAGCTCGTCGAAGCCGTCGAAGAGCAGCACGATCCGCCCCTGCCGCAGCATGTAGTGGAACGCCTTGAGATCGATGAGCCGCTCGTGGTGCGCGGCGAGGTGCGCCGCCACCAGGGAGTCCATCGACTGGGCCTTTTCCAGAAAGCGCAGCTCGATGAAGACCGGCGTCAGGTGCGGCAGCTCGGCCGGGATGCGCCGGGCCAGCTCGCGAAGCGCGAACGTCTTGCCCCGGCCGAAGTCGCCCAGCACCAGCATGAACCGTCCGTGGTCGGCGGCCAGCAGCCGCATCAGCTCCTTGGCCAGGTCCTCCTGGACGCCCGGCTGGGGACGGTCCAGCTCCCTGAACCGCTGGGGTACGTACAGGTCGGGCGGGTAGCGCTGGTCGGAGCGCAGCCGCCTGGTCTGCTCGGCCACGTAGTCCGACAGGTCGAGCAGGCCCTGGAATTCGATGAAGCTGCGCAGCCTGAGCCCTCTGCGCGTGGCGTAGTCGCGCACCGCCGTGGTCGGCGCGGGCCCCTGGTAGACCAGTTCGGATCCCGGGCCTGGCACGGCGGCGTGCACATGCCGCAGGAACGCCTCCACGTCGGTTTCGGTGACCCGGCCCAGGTGAGCGCCGATGAGGTACTGGCGGACGAACCCGTCCTCGGGGACGGTCATCAGCAGGTACGGGGGGTGAGCCGGCACCGTGCGGATCTGGGCGTGTTCGTACCGGGCCTCGCACACCTCGGCGACCCGGTCCAGCAGGCTGGCCCTGTCGGCCGGCTCCGCCACCGGCAGCGGTACGTCGAGCATCGTCCCGGCGGACGGTGTTCGAGGTGGGGGGAAGGCGCCGTGCCAGATGGAGTGATCGCCGGGTGGCTCGTTCTCCATCCAGTCGCCGGAGATCGGCTGCGGCGTCGAGCCGCTCAGGTCGAGCCGCAGCTCGATGTCCCATTCGCCGTTCTGGAGCGCGACGATGTCCGCCTGCACCAGGTTGATCAGGCTCGCCCATTCGCCGGCCGCGCACTGCGAGCGCCACAGCAGGGTGTGGCGTCGCCACTCGGTGAGCGGGTCCTCGTGCCCCGGGAGCAACGCGCCGGCCCTGTGGACGGTCAGGCAGGCCAGCGCGATCACCAGCAGGTTGGCGGAGTAGTAGGCGTGGCGCTGCGGAAGGCCGGCCGTGCGCGGGCGGTAGTTCGGGTACGGCACGGTCAACCGCGTGTCCAACCGGCGGCACAGCCGCATGACGAGCTCGCCCCAGAGGCTCTCCGCGCCCTTCGCCTCGGCCAGTTCCCGCAGGAAGGAGACGACGGTGGTACGGGACGACAGTGCCGACCATGACAGCAGGGCCTGCAGCAGCCCGTCGTCGACCTCGGTCACCACCAGGCCCGACTGCTTGACGGCCAGGTCGCCCAGCAGCGTGGTGATGAGCCGGGCGGTGAGATACTCGCCGAAGGTCGCGTGCAGGAACTCGTAGGTCTGCACCACGTCGTGGTCGCGGGTGGCCTGCGCGCGATGGACGAAGAAGAACTTCGCGATGGCGAGTTCGCCGGCCGTGAGCGGAGTGGCGAAGGTGCCGGTGCGTACCTGTGCGGGAAACTCCAGTCCCGACAGATCGTGGTCCAGTTCGGCCGTGGTCACCCACTGGCGGCCCCGGTTCAGCATCGCGAACGCGACGTACGACAGGTGCAGCATCTCGCGTTCGAGCAGGAACGGAACCTGGTCCTCGGGATAGGCCTTCTCCAGCTCCCGCTCCACGAATCTGCGCATCAGCCGTTCGTAGAGCTCCGTCTGCCGGAACTCCGCCGCGTCCTTGCTCAGCGCGTTCCCGTCGGCGTCATACAGCGCGAGCATCAGCAGGAGCAGCGGTTGCTCCGCCAGGGCTCGCTGGGCGAGCGCGACGTCCAGAGCCAGCGGCCTGATCCTCTGCCGGACGAAGTAGGCGTCGTTCCTGGTGTTCCAGGCGGTCAGCCAGCGGTCGATCTGCGCCTCGTTGAACGGTTCGAGCCTGGCGACCACGGTGCCGGGGACGAACGCGGCCCGATCCGCGACGGCCGTACGCGAGGTGATGACGACCGCGACCGCCCGACCGGCATCGGCCTCACGCCGCTGGAACCGGGCCACCTTCTCGAGGTAGTCGGACTGGCGCACCCCTGTCGCCTGCAGCAGTTCGTCGAAGCCGTCGAGCAGGACCACGGGCAGGACGCCCTCGGCGCTCCTGGCCAGAGCGGGCCACTCCAGCCGCTCACCGCTGAGCCGGTAGACGGCCTGCTCGATCTGCTCCTGGATGTCGGCGTTCGCCGCCACGTCCCGTAACGGCACCCGAACCGGCACGTACCGTCCCTCCGGCAGCCGGGCGGCCAGAACCTTGGTCAGCAGGGACTTGCCCGCGCCGGGTTGGCCGAGGATGACGAACGGCACCTCGCTCGCCGCCGACCGGGTGAGAAAGCCGGCGAGGAACCGCGGCAGGTCATCGCGGACCTCCAGGTCGTCCCACCACGCTTCGAGGCTGGGGTCGGTGGGGCGGCGCACCTCGCTCGTACGGAAGCGAGGCGTCACATAGGCCTCCTCGACGGTCGGCAGCCGTACGGCGGCGGCCGTCTCGTCCTGCCCCCTCGCCGCCGCCAGCGGTTCCTTCAACGCGGCGCGGTGCAGCCTGCTCAGGGTGGTCAGCTGGGCCGGGAGGGCGGCGCCCGAGGTGACCAGGGACAGCAACCGCTCGAGCTCCGCCAGGCCTGCTCTCGTCGCCTGATGCTCGATCATCCCCGCCCACAGCGCGAACTCGGGGACGTCGAGCGCCAGCCTCCGGTACCGGTCCTCGTAATGCCGGACGGCCGTCTCCGGCAGCTTCCGCTCGAGTTGGGCGACGACCTTCTCCCGCTCGGACGGACCGAGCCCGTCCCAGACCTTCAGTCTCATGACGAACGACCGCAGGCGATGACCGTACGTTTCGTAGAACTCGAAGACGGCTCGCTTGGCCTGCTCGAAAGGGAGGTACGGCGAAGGACGGGGGAGGCCGCGCGACAGGTCGATGCCCGAATACCCGGCCAGCTTCGCCTGCTCCTCCTTGCTCATCCGCAGGTCCTGCGAGCTGAACGGCAGCTCGATGGAGTCGACCGCCTCGAAGAACGCCGTGATGACCAGGATCGTGTGCGCGGCCTCCATGCGTTCGGTACGGCTGTGCCATTCGCGGCCGGTGCGCCACTCGCGCCACCTGCCGAGGAGGGTGTTGCCCACCTGCACGAACTGCTGTTTGGCGTCGATCACGTCCCAGAGTCCGAGCGTGCCGATGCTGAGCAGCAGGTCGATCTTCTCGACCGCCGGATCGGCGCCGCCGAGGAGCCGAACGGCGTCGGCGTACCGGTAGTCCTTCGCCATGTCCACGATCCTCTATCGCCGCGGGGGGCGTGTGAATCAGTTTGTTCGGAAGGCCGGCTCATTCGGCATCCGGAACGCTGATCCGATCGACTCTAGCGGTGCGGGAGGCGCAGTCCTGCGATGAGGAGCTCGACCAGCCGGCGTGCGTCGTAGCGGGGATCGTTGTCGGCGCCGATGCAGAGGTTGCCGACGCCACGCATGAGCTCGTAGGCGTCCACGTCGGGGCGGATCTCGCCGGCGGCGGCCGCGGCTTCGAGGAGCTGGGCGCACGCGGGCACGAGCCGGTCGAGGAAATAGGCGTGCAGCGTGTCGAAGCCGGCGTCGTCCGACCGCAGCACGGCGGCCAGCCCGTGCTTGGTGACCAGGAAGTCGACGAACAGGTTGATCCATCGCCCCAGCGCGGCGTGCGGGGTCGCGCCGCTCGCCAGCAGGGTCGGAGCGGCCTCGGCGCAGGCCTCGACCTGGTGCCGGTAGACGGCGATGATGAGGTCCGCCCGCGTCGGGAAGTGGCGGTAGATCGTGGCCACCCCGACTCCCGCCCTGGCCGCGACGTCGCGCACCGGCGCTTCGACGCCCGAGGTCACGAAGACCGCCGCGGCGGCGTCGAGCAGCGTCCTCTCGTTGCGCCGGGCGTCGGCCCGCTTGCGCGGGGCCGCCCGCCCCGAGCCGCCCTCGTTCACCGTGCCGCTTCCTCCGCTGCCGAGCTTGCCAAAACGGAACCCCGTTCCTTATCGTAATCGGAACTAGGTTCCGATTGCTCATGATGCCAGAGCAGAGCTCTGGTCACCAAGTCAGGCGCGGTCATGACGTGCCGCGCTGAACCGTGTTCCGATTGACCGACCGAAAGGATCAGCGGCCCGATGTTGCACACCTCCCGGCCCCGCTTCGGGATCATGACCGCCCCGTCGCAGGTCGACTACCAGGACGTCCTGCGGGTCTGGCGCGAGGCGGACGCCATCCCGGAGATCGAGCACGCATGGCTGTTCGATCACCTGCTGCCCATCTTCGGCGACCCCAACGGGACGACGTACGAGGGCTGGACCCTGCTCTCGGCCCTCGCCGCGCAGACCCGGCGGCTGCGCCTCGGCCTGCTCGTGACCAGCAACCGCTTCCGGCCGCCCGCGCTGCTGGCCAAGATCGCCGCGACCGTCGACATCGTCTCCGGCGGACGGCTCGACTTCGGCATCGGCGCCGGCTCGCGGCCCAGCTGGCCCTCGGCCCGGCGCGAGTACGACGCGCACGGCCTGCCCTTCCACGACGCCGCGCACGCGGTGGGCAGCCTCGCCGAGGCGTGCACGGTGATCCGTCGGCTGTGGACCGAGGACGAACCGTTCGACTTCCACGGCACCTACGTCCGGCTCGCCGGGGCGTTCTGCAACCCCAAGCCCGTCCAGCGCCCTCACCCGCCCATCCTCATCGGCGGGCGCTCGGGCCCGACGCTGCGCGTGGCCGCCGAGCACGCCGACCTGTGGAACATCCCCGGCGGCGACATCGACGACGTCGTCCGCCGCAGCCGGCTGCTGGACCGCTACTGCACCGAGCTCGGCCGCGACCCCGCCTCGATCATCCGCTCGATCCACCTGCCGGTCTCCTACGACCAGCCCGACATCACCCGGGACGCGATCGGCGAGGCGCTCGACGCCGGCTTCCGGCACATCGTCCTCGGACTGTCGGCGCCCTACCCCGCCGGCGTCGCGCGGTGGGTCGCCGACGAGCTCATCACCACATCGGCCCAGGCTGCCGCTGAGGTCAGTCGCTGAGCAGGCCACGGGCGCGCAGGTCGGACAGGAGGTCGGGCGGCAGGGCCGGGCAGCCGCTCACGGTGACCTCCTTGAGCGACGGGAAGCCGCCGACCTCTCCCAGGTCGCTCAGCGAGCCGCAGTCGTAGAGGTGCAGAGCGCGCAGGGAGAGCAGGCGCTCGAGCCCGTCCAGGGTGGTCAGGCGGCCGGTGCAGGCGACGTAGAGCTCCTCCAGGTTCAGCAGCCCCGCGAACGGGCTGAGGTCGGAGAGGTGGTCCAGCCCCTGCAGGGTCAGGGTGCGCAGGGCGGGCATGCGCGCGAGCGCGGAGAAGTCCGTCATGAGGTCGGTGTAGGCCAGGTACACCTCGCTGATCGACGGGTGCCCTTCGAGCCCGTCGAGCGAGGTGAGCTTGGTGAAGCTCTCGACGGTGATCCCGGTCAGGGCGGGCAGCCGCGACAGCGGGCGCAGGTCGGGGAGCGGGGCGCTGGGCAGGCCGAGGTTCGTCAGGCGTGGGTGGTGGCCGAGGCCGTCGAGGCTCTTCAGCTTCGTGCAGCCGCTGAGATACGCCCGTTCGAGCGCGGGCATGGCGGCGATGCCGTCGAGGCTGGTCAGGCGGGCGCAGTGCATGTGCAGCTCGGTCACGGAGTCGAGGCCGTACAGGCCGTCGATGCTTGTGATCTTGGTACGGCTCACGTCCAGTTCGGTCAGCCGGCGCAGCCCGGACAGCGGCCGGATGTCCTCGATGAACCGGCAGTTGTCGAGGCCGAGCCAGTCCAGGTAAGGGAACGCCTCGCCGAACCCCTCGACACCGGTCACCCCGCTGCTGCGCAGGCTGAGCCGGCGCAGGTTGCGCAGGCCGAGCAGCGGGGAGACGTCGGACACCGCGGGGGAGCTGGTGACCTCGAGCACCTCAAGGCCGATGAGCCCGGCGAGCGGCCGCAGGTCGCTGACGGCCGCGCAGCCGTCCAGCTTGAGCTCGCGCAGCTCGGTCAGCGCGGCGAGCTCGGAGAGGTCGGTGAGGCTCTTGCAGTGGTCGAGGACCAGCGTCCGCAGGATCGTCAGGTGGCGCAGCCCGGTGAGCGAGTCACGCCGGCGCAGCTCCAGCTCGGTACGGCCCTCGTCGTCGAAGGCGGGGGCGAGCAGGTGCTCGGCGAAGGCGTCGGGGTCGAGCGCCTGGGGCCACAGCCTGAGCAGTTTCTCGGACGACGGCGCGGCGATCTCCGCGAACTCCGCGGCCAGCGCGAGCGCGTCGCCCTGCCCGCGGAGCGCGAGCTCACGCAGGGATTTCCAGGCACGTTCCGGGGACGCAGACGCCAGTTTGGCGCGGTAGTCGGAAAGGTCCAGGTTCATGCCATGCCACCCTACGCATTCGCGATCTTCCTGGATGGAGTTCGGGAACACTCGGCCGATCGTGCGGGCGAGCCGGGGCGCCGTCAGCGGCCGCGCACGATCAGCCGAAGGAGCCGGCGCGGCCGTTTCGCGCGGAACGCGGCTCGCTCGTTGACCTGCGGGAACGGCGCCTCCGGCACGGGCACGCCGAGGAACGCGCACAGCGGCTCCCACCCGTCCCGCACCTCGAACACCAGCAGCCGTTCCGCCGGGATCGCCGCCCGCACCTCGGCCGCGTGCCGTTCGTAGACGTCGAGGACGTGGTCGCGGTCGTCGATGCGGCCGCCGAAGACGCGGTCCATGACGGTCGCCCTGGCCATGCGCGGGTAGAGGGCGAAGTCCGGCGCGCGGCGGGCCACCAGCCAGCGGGTCACCCGGCGGCGCAGGGGGAGCCGGCGCTCCTCCAGGGCGCTGCGGAAGATGGTCTCGCTGACGCTGTCGTACCAGCGGGCGGGGTCGCGGACGGTCAGGACGACCTTGGCCTCCGGGTAGTGCCCGGCCAGCTCGCGCCAGTAGGCCGAGGCGGGCCAGTCGAGCGCCGACCGGAAGCCGGTGAACAGCGTGTCCCAGTCGCGGGAGCGGCCCTCCCCGACGTCGAGCCACTGCCGGACGCGGTACGGCTCCGCGATGACCGTCGACATGTGGTAGCAGGGGCCGAAGCCCAGGATCTCGAGGGCCGCCTTGAGCGACCGCGTGCCCGTGCGCCCGAAGCCCGCGCCGATCACTTTCATGTCGCGCTCACCACCTGCACGTCTCTGATGGGTCTCTGATCTGTGCCGTCTAATGTCGCGATAAATCCGGAAATATGAAAGCACGGAGGAGGCGCACATGCTCTTCCCACAGCCTCTGCTCGACGCGCTGCGCGACACGCCGGACCGCCCGGCCTTCGAGCACGGCGACAGGACGCTCTCCCGGGGCGAGCTGCTGGAGCTGATCCGGCGGCTGGCGGGCGCGATGCGCGCCGCGGGCCTGGGCCCTGGGCGGGCCGTCGCGGTGCGCACTGCCGTCACGCCCGAGGCGTTCGCCGCCCACATGGCCGCGCACACGCTGGGCTGCCGGGTCGTCGGCATCCGGCCCGGCTATCCGGAGGGGCAGCTCGCCCACGTGCTGGGGATGGGGATCGACGCCCTGCTGGTGGACCCCGCGACCGCGACCCCCGACCTGCGCCGCGCCGCGGCCCGTCACCTCCCCGGCCGGCCGACGCTGTCCCTGGGCCCCTGTACGGGCGCCGGCGACCTGCTGGCCCACCCCGACGACGGACGGCCGCTGACCGTGACCGCCCGCCTCGACGACGTGGCGGCCCTGACCTTCACCAGCGGCAGCACCGGCCGCCCGAAGGGGTGCGCGATCACGTACCGGGCGCTCGGCGAGCACTGGGCGTGGCAGCCGCGCGTGTGGTCGCCCGTCGCGGCCGGGCTCGCCGGGGCCTTCGAGCGGTACCTGCTGTTCGGCACGCTGGCCAGCATGGTCGTGATGGAGTTCGTGGCGCCGTGCCTGCTCGGCGGCGGCACGGCGGTGATCCCGGAGGACGACGGGCGGCCGATGTTCCCGTACGCGATCGAGCGCCACCGGATCACCGGCTCGATCATCACCGTGCCCCGGCTCTTCCAGATGCTGAAATTTCTGGACAAGGTGGATGTGAGTAGCTTGCGGGCGCTGATGGTCTCGGGGTCGCCCATCAGCGCGCGGCGGCTGGCCGAGGCCACCGAGAGGCTGGGCCCGGTCGTCTACCAGGGCTACGGCCAGACCGAGGCGGGCAACATCGCCATGCTCACCCCCGACCACATCGCCGCCGGCGTGCTGGAGCCCGTCGGCCGCCCGCATCCCGGGGTCGAGATCAGCGTGCGCGACGAGCACGACGCCGAGCTGCCCCCGGGCGTGACGGGCGAGGTCCACGTACGCAGCCCGTACCTGATGCGGGGTTACTGGGGCGACGAGGAGGAGACCCGCCAGACCCTGAAGGACGGCTGGCTGCGCACCCGCGACCTCGGCCATATGGACGGGGACGGCTTCCTCCACCTGGCCGGCCGCTCCCGCGACGTGATCATGGTCAACGCGATGGTGGTGTACGCGGGCCCGATCGAGCGCGCGCTGACCGATCACCCCGGCGTGGACGAGGCGTACGTGGTGGGCGCCGCGGACGAGGGCACGGGCGAGGCCGTGCACGCGTTCGTCGTCCCGGCCGCGGGCCGGACCCCGGACCGGGGCGCGCTGAGGGCACTGGTACGCGCGCGGCTCGGCGAGGACAGCGTTCCCCAGACGATCACGATCGTCCCCGCGGTCCCCCTCGCCACCAGCGGCAAGCCCGACAAACGCGCCCTCTCTGAGCAAATTCTGAGAATTGCCCGCCAACACTGAGGTTGTCCGTTCAATCACCTCGTTGTGGCGGAGGCTTCAGTGCCGGACAAGACCCTGGACTACCTGGTGATCGGCGCGGGCCCCGCGGGTCTGCAGCTGGGGTATTTCCTGCACGAGCAGGGGCGGGACTACCTGATCCTCGAGGCGGGTCCCGCGCCGGGCCAGTTCTTCCGCACCCACCCGCGCCATCGCACGCTGATCTCGATCAACAAGAAGTACACCGGATGGGACGACCCCGAGCTCAACCTCCGGATGGACTGGAACTCGCTGCTGTCCGACGACCCCGACCTGCTGTTCACCCGTTACAGCGACCGGTATTTCCCGCACGCCGACGACATGGTCCGCTACCTGGCCGACTTCGCCCAGAAGCGCGGCCTGCGCGTCGCCTACGACTCCCGGGTGGTCCGCGTGGACCGGCCCGGCGCGTCGTTCCGGGTGACGGACGAGACCGGGCGCACGTACGAGGCGAAGCGGGTCATCGTCGCGACCGGCGTCACCAAGCCCAACATCCCGCCCATCGCGGGCATCGAGACGGCCGACCTGTACGGCGCCCACTCCACCGACCCGGCCGACTACGTCAACCAGCGCGTGCTCGTCATCGGCAAGGGCAACTCGGCCTTCGAGACGGCCGACAACCTGATGGAGACCGCCGCGGTCATCCACGTGGCGGGGCCGCGCTCGGTCCGCATGGCCTGGCGCACCCATTACGTCGGCCACCTGCGGGCGGTCAACAACGGCCTGCTGGACACCTACCAGCTCAAGTCCCAGAACGCGATCCTCGACGGCGACGTCAAACGCGTCGAGCGCAGGCCGGACGGCACGTACCTGGTGACGGTCTCCTTCGTCCGGGTCGACGAGGTCACCAAGGACATCCCGTACGACAGCGTGATCCTCTGCACCGGCTTCCGCTTCGACGGCTCGATCTTCGGCGACGACTGCCGCCCCGAGCTGGTGATCAACGACAGGTTCCCGTCGCTCACCCCGGCCTACGAGTCCGTCAACGTGCCCGACCTCTACTTCGCCGGCACGATCACCCAGTCGCGCGACTTCAAGCACGGCACCAGCGGCTTCATCCACGGCTTCCGGTACGGCGTGCGCGCGCTGCACCGCGTCCTGGAGTCCCGCCACCACGATGTCCCCTGGCCCGCCACGGTGCTGCCCGCCGACCCGGCGGCGCTCGCGGCGGCGGTCATCGAGCGGGTCAACCGCACCTCGGCGCTGTGGCAGCAGTTCGGGCTGCTGGCCGACGTCATCGTGCCCGACGGGGACACCGCCCGCTACCTGGAGGAGCTGCCGTACGACCTGGAGGGCCCGCCGATCGGCGACCGCGGCCACTTCGCGATCACCCTGGACTACGGGCCCGACCATGACAAGATCGACCCCTTCGACGTCGAGGTGGGCCGGATCCGCCAGAGCGACTCGGTCCGGGCGCACGAGGGCCACTACCTCCACCCCGTCGTCCGCCACCACGTGCCCGGCCGGCCCCCGGTCGCCCACCACATCACCGAGAACCTCGAGAACGAGTGGACCTCCAAGGAGATCCACGTCGAGCCCCTCCGGGCCTTCTTCGCCGCGCGGTTGACGTCCGTAGCGGTCTGATGGAGCGGTGGAGCCTGCGCGAGTTCGAGGCCGAGGCCCGCGCCCGCCTCGACCCCGCGCACTACGACTACTTCGCCGGCGGGGCAGGTGACGAGGTCACCGTGCGCGCGAACGAGGCCGCGTTCGCCCGGATCGGCCTGCTGCCCAGGGTGCTGCGCGGCGCGGCCAAGCTGGAGACCGGCCTCACCCTGCTCGGCAGCCGCGCCGCCATGCCCGTGCTGGTGGCGCCGACCGCGTTCCACCGCCTCGCCGACCCGGAGGGCGAGCGGGCCACCGCCCGAGCGGCCGCCGCCGCCGAGACGATCATGATCGTGAGCATGGCCGCCACCGTCGCGATCGAGGAGGTCGCGGCCGCCGCGCCCGGCGCCGAGCTCTGGTTCCAGCTGTACGTGCAGCCGGACCTGGCCTTCACCGAGACCGTCGTGCGCCGCGCCGAGGCGGCCGGTTGCAAGGCGCTGGTCGTCACCGTGGACTCGCCCGTGCTCGGCCGACGCGAGCGGGACCTGCGCAACGACTTCCACGACCTGCCCGAACACCTGTGCTGCGAGAACCTGCGCGACGGCGACCGGGTGCGCCCGATCCTCATGTCGCCCGAGCTGTCGTGGGAGCACCTCGGCCGGCTCCGGGAGATGACCGCGCTGCCGATCGTGGTCAAGGGCGTCACGCATCCCGGCGACGCGCGGATCGCGCTCGACCACGGCGTCTCGGCGATCATGGTCTCGAACCACGGCGGGCGGCAGCTCGACACCGTTCCCGCCTCGATCGACCTGCTGCCGGACATCGCCGCGGCCGTCGGCGGGGCCGTGCCCGTGCTGCTGGACGGCGGGATCCGGCGCGGCACGGACGTGCTGAAGGCGCTGGCGCTCGGCGCCGCGGCGGTCGCCGTCGGCCGCCCGGTGATCTGGGGGCTGGCCGCGGACGGCGAGCGGGGAGTGGCCCGCGTGCTCGGCCGGTTGCGCGCGGAGGTCGAGCACGCGCTCACGCTGTGCGGCTGCGCGTCGATCGGCGACCTCGACCCGGGCATGGTGCGGCGGCCATGCTGATCACGCTGATCATCCTGGCGGTCGTGGCGAGCCTGCCGTGGTGGCTGCCGGCGAGGGTCGTGGCGCTGCGCGTACGCGTCTTCAACCGGATCAACGGGGACGAGGGCATCCCCGTCCCCGGCGACCTCGTGGGCGTCGACCGCTTCAGGGAGGTCTACTCGCACCCGGCCGCCGGCGGGCGCAGCAGGGGCGCCGCGCTGTCGGACCTGTTCTGGTACTGGCTGTCGCCCGGCCCCGAGATGCACCAGGAGCACCTGGAGGCGGGCGAGCGGTACGACGCGGTGGCCAAGGCGACGCGCGGGCTGCTCTCCGTGCCGCGCGACGAGGCCGAGGAGCTCACGCGCCGCTGCGCCGCCCGTACGCTGGCGGACGCGCGGGGACCGGTGCGGCTGCGTGACCTGACGATGCCGCTGTGGGCCGAGTTCGCCTACGAGCTGGTGTTCGCCGAGCCGTGCCCGCGCGAGGCCCGCGACCTGATCGTGGGCAACGCGAACGACGTGGTCACCTCGCTCAAGTGCACGGGCCTGCGGCACATGGAACGCCGCCACCGCCTGACCCGCTACCTGCTCGGCCGCCTGTCACGCGTGCGGATCCCGCTCCCCGCCGGCCTGTCACCCCAGGAGCAGGCGTTCTACCTCCAGGGAGCCTTCTTCAACACCGCCGTCGTCCAGATGTCGGAGGCCATGGCCCACCTGCTCATGGTCCTCGCGCAGCATCCGGAAGCGCAGGAGCGGGCCCGTACGGGGGACGACCGCTACCTCGACCAGGTGATCTCCGAGACGCTGCGGCTCTACCCGCTCTTCGGCATCGCCCACCGCATCACCACCGGCGAGATCCCGCTCGGCGAGCGCACCGCGATCCCGGCCGGGTCGGTGCTCTGCTTCGACTATCCCGAGTTCCACCGCGCCGGGTTCGCCGATCCGGACCGCTTCGACCCGGGCCGCTTCGACCGGCCCGTCAAAGAGCTCAACCACATCCCGTTCGGCGTCGCCGCCAACCGTCCCTGCCCGGCCTGGCGGCTGGCGCCGATCGCGATGCGGGTCGCGGCGCGGGAGATCCTGCACCGCCACGCCCTGCACTCCTCGGCCGCCCACACCCGGTCCCTGCCGAACCGGGGGCCGTGCCTGCTCACCCCGCCGCACGCGTCCCCGCCCCGCGCCGCGCTCGTCCTCATGCGGGTCCGCGACCGCTGGGAGGACGTCTGGCGCAGCCTCGTGCAACTCGTCCTCGGCACGTACATGGTCTGGGACGCCCGCCGGCAACGGCTCTGCGAGATCCACTTCGATCACCCAGCGGAGAACCGAACATGACCGCACTGGCCCACGTCACGTCTCCCGATCCGAACCTCGCCCTCATACTCAAGGTCCTGCCCGCCCTCGTCGTGATCCTGATCGTCGCGGCGATCTGCGGCCGGCTGGCGCAACTGGTGATGCAGCCGCGCGTGCTCGGCGAGATGGTCGCCGGCGTGCTCCTGGGTCCGACGTTCTTCGGCTGGCTCTTCCCCGACGCGCAGGCGGCCCTGTTCCCGAAGGACGTCAGGCCGGTCCTGTACGTGCTGAGCACCATCGGCCTGACGCTCTACATGTTCCTGGTCGGGGCGGGGCTCGACCACAGCGGGCGCACGCCGGGCGAGGTCCGCAAGGCGTCCGCGCTGGCTGTCTCGGGGATCGTCCCCTCGCTGCTGCTCGGCTTCGGCGCGGGCCTCCTCCTGTACGACCTGCTCTCGCTGCCGGACGTCAGCCCCTTCCAGTTCGCCCTGTTCGTCGGCGGGGCGCTGTCGCTGACCGCGTTCCCCATGCTGGCCAGGATCCTGTACGAGCGCGGCCTGGAGAACGCCCCGGTCGGCCGGCTCACCCTCATCGCCGCCTCCATCGACGACGCCCTGGCCTGGTGCATCCTGGCCGTCCTGTCGGCCATGCACCTCGGCGCCGGCGCCGGCGACGCGCTGCCCACCATCGGCCTGACCGCGCTGTTCGCCGTCGTGATGCTCAAGGTGGTCGCCCCCCTGCTGCGCCCCCTGGGCGCGACCGTGGCCCGCACCGGCCACCTCGGCGCCACCGGCATGTACGTCGTCATCCTCGTGCCGCTGACGGCCGGCTGGCTGACGGACTGGATCGGCGTCTACTCGGTCTTCGGCGGCTTCCTCGCCGGCCTGGCCATGCCCCGCGACCCCAAGTTCCGCGAGGCGCTGCACGGCCGGATGATGGAGATCGTCTCGACGCTGCTGCTGCCCACGTTCTTCACCTTCTCGGGGCTGAACACCCACCTCGGGGGCATCGCGGGCGGCGCCATGCTGCTGGCGTTCGGGCTGATCCTGCTCGCCGGGTTCGCCGGCAAGTACTTCGGGTGCGCGCTGGCGATGCGGGGGATGGGGTTCGGCTGGCGGGAGTCGTACGCGGTGGGGGCGCTCATGAACGCCCGCGGCCTGATGATCCTCATCTTCATCAACATCGGCCTGGCCCAGGGCATGATCAACCAGGAGCTCTTCGCGATGCTGGTGCTCGTGGCCATCCTCACCACGGCCGGCGCGCTGCCCCTCTACAAGCTGGCGCTGCCCGAGCGCCTCGAGACCCGGACCAAGGTTGCGGAAGTTTCGGAGCTGGTCAGGTCCAATCCATCGTGATCGCGCAGGTGAACCGTGGTGCGCCTGGTTCTCGATCAACCAATGCCCGAGTGGACCTGGTAATCCGCCTGGGCGTGGTGTAACCGTGGTCTGGTGGCTGGAACACCGGGTACAGCCCGTCGGCTGCTGGTCATCGAGGATGACCGCGAACTGGGGCGCATGCTCGTCGACCTGTTCACCGAGGAGGGGTACACGGTCGATCTGGCTCTGGAGGGGCAGCGCGGGCTGCATCTGGGGCTGAGCCGCTCGTACGACGTGCTGATCATCGATCGCGGCCTGCCGTCGCTGGACGGCATCGACCTCATGCGGCGGCTGCGACGGCAGGCGGTCACCACCCCCGTGCTGGTGCTGACCGCCTTCGGCTCGGTCGCCGACCGGGTCGCCGGGCTGGACGCGGGCGCGGAGGACTACCTGGTCAAGCCGTTCGAGATCGACGAGCTGCTGGCCAGGGTGCGGGCCCTGCACCGCAGGAACCTCGACCAGGCCACGCTGCTGCCGCTCGGCGCGGGCTGGCTGGACTCCGAGTCGCACATCGTCCGGCTGCCCAGCGGGGAGCAGGTCGAGCTGTCGGGGCAGGAGTGCCGGCTGCTCAGCGCCCTGGCGGCGCGCCCGCGGCAGGTGCACACCCGCACGTCGCTCCGGCAGCGGGTCTTCGACGGCGCCAAGAAGGAATCGATCGTGGACACGTACGTCTACTACCTGCGCAACAAGCTGGGATCCGGGGTCGTGTACACCGTGCGGGGCGTGGGCTACCGCCTGGGTGAGTTATGAGCCCGGCGGGGCCGGGATCGGCGCTCGAGCGGCGGCTGCTGAAGCGGGCCCGCCGGCGCCTCACCGCGCAGGTGGCCGGCGCGATCTCCCTGGTCCTGGCCCTGGCCGGAGTGCTGGTCTACTGCGTCATGCTGCACCAGCAGGCCGACTCCGCCCGGCGCGACCTGACCGCCGCCGTGCAGCGCGCCCCCATCGCCCACCCTCCTCCCTGCGTCTGGCTCTACCTGCTGCGGTCCGACGGCACCGTGGCGAGCTCCCCGGGCGCGCCGCAGGCCCTGCCGGTACGCGCGCCCATGGACCAGGTCGCCGCCGGGCTGCCGCCCAGGGTCGAGGAGGTCCGGGTGGACGGGCACGCGTACCTCATCCGCACCCAGCGGCGCGGCGACGACACCTTCCAGGCGGCGCTGGACCTGCGCTACCAGGACGCCGAACGGCAACGCCTGCTGCGCACGCTCGGCGGCGCGGAGATCGGCGGCCTGCTGGCCGCGCTGCTGGTGGGCCAGGTCATCTCCCGCCGCGCCATCGCGCCGCTCGGCGAGGCCCTGGCGCGCCAGCGCCGCTTCGCCGCCGACGTCAGCCACGAGCTGCGCAGCCCGCTGACCCGCCTGCACACCCGCGCCCAGCTCCTGTCCCGCCGGCTGCGGGGCGGCACGGACCCGATCCTGCTCATCGACGAGGTGGACCAGCTCGTGACCGGCACCAGGCAGCTGGGCGAGGTGGTCGAGGACCTGCTCCAGTCGGCCCGGTTCCAGCAGTCGCGCCGCCCGTTCGCGCCCGTCGACCTCGCGATGCTGGCCTCCGAGCTGGCCGTGGCCGAGGGCGCCCGCGCGGCGGCCGAGGGGGTGACGATCGAGGTCCGGTGCGAGGGGCCGGGCGATCACGTGGTGCGCGGAGTCGAGTCCGCGCTGCGCCGCGTGGTCTCGGCCCTGCTGGACAACGCGCTGGGTCACACGCGCGCGGGCGGCCACATCTGGGTGACCCTGACCCGGGATCGCGACCTGGTCCGGCTGACCGTGCGCGACGACGGGGTGGGCTTCGACCCGGCGCACACCGAACGCCTTTTCGCCCGGTTCGTGGGGGGCGGCTTCGGGCTGGGGCTGGCGCTCGTACGGGAGGTGGTGGAGGGCCACCACGGCACCATCACCGCGGACGGCCGCCCGGGCGCCGGCGCCACCTTCACCGTCAGCCTGCCCGCCGGCCCCGCCGCCGCCCCGCCCCTGTGGGCGCCACCGGCCCGCGAGCCCGAACGCCGCCTCTGAGCGGACACCTGCTAGCGTGCGGCGACATGAGCGGGCGTGGAGTTCTTGTCACAGGTGCGTCGAGGGGTATCGGGCGGGCGGTCGCGGCGGCCTTCGCCGCGCAGGGCGACCGGGTCGCGATCCATCACCGGGACTCCGCGAAGGAGGCGCAGGACCTGCTGGCGGAGCTGCCCGGCCAGGGGCACACGATCGTGCGGGGCGACCTGGCCGATCCCGAGGCGGTGCGCGGCATGGTGGACGCGGCGGCCGACGCCCTGGGCGGTATCGACGTGCTGGTCAACAACGCCGCCACCTACTTCCACCATCCCCTCACGGAGCTGTCGTACGAGGAGTGGCAGAGCGCCTGGCGGCGCACGCTCGACATCAATCTGGTGGGGACGGCCAACGTCATCTGGTGCGCCGTCCAGCACATGCCTGCCGGCGGCCGCGTGATCAACGTCTCCTCGCGCGGCGCCTTCCGCGGCGAGCCCGACAGCCCCGCCTACGGGGCGAGCAAGGCGGGGCTGAACGCGCTGGGCCAGTCGCTGGCCGTCGCGCTCGCCCCGCGCGGGATCGCGGTGGCGGCCGTGGCGCCCGGCTTCGTCGAGACGGACATGACGACCGAGTTCCTCACGGGGCCCGGGGGAGACGCGATCCGGGCGCAGAGCCCGTTCGGGCGGGTGGCGCGGCCGGAGGAGATCGCGGCGGCCGTCGTCTACCTGGCCTCCCCGGCCGCCGAGTGGGCCAGCGGCGCCGTGCTCGACCTCAACGGCGCCTCCTACCTGCGCTGATCCCGTCGGAAGGGGTCAGTGCAGCCGCCGCTCCAGCAGGATCGCGCCGCGGCCCGGCAGCAGCGAGGCGCACCACTTGCGCAGGTCGGCCGGCTTCGGCCCGCTCACCTCGCCACCGTCCAGCAGGTCGGCCCAGTCGAGCAGCGACTCCGCCAGCATGAGCGGCACCCCCCGCCGCTCGTGCATCTCGGCCGCGGCCTCGAAGTGCTCGGCCGCCCGCTGCGGTGAGCCCGTCGCGATGCACAGGTGCGCCAGGTAGTGGTGCCCGCAGTGGTGGGCCACCGCGCCGTGGCCGAACGTCTGCCCGTCGGCGGCCAGCGAGCCGTACAGCTGCTCGGCCAGCTCCGCCCGCCCCAGGCGGGAGGCGGCCACGGCGAGGTTGTCCAGGGCGGGCCGGTGGGCCATGTTGCGGGGCGGCGTGGCGCCGCCGTCGGCCAGGATGCGGTCGAGCAGGGGCGCGGCCGCCTCGTCGGCCATCTCGCACAGGTACCGCAGGATCGCGTGCACCGGGTCGACGCGCGGCGCCTGGGCGGCACGGCGATAGCGGTCGCGCAGCTCCCACAGCCGCCCCTGCAGCCGCCGGATCTCGGCGATCTGCGACGAGTAGATGGCCACGGCCTCCAGGCGGCGGCCGATCTCCGAGCCCAGCCGCAGAGCCGCCTGCGCCTCCGACTCGGCCTGCGCCAGGTCGCCCTGCATCAGCGTCAGGCCGGCCCTGGAGTAGCCGATCAGCCAGTTGAGGTGCGGCTGGGCCAGCCGGCGCGCCAGCTCGTCGGCCTCGCCGAGCAGCATCGCGGCCCTGGTCACGTCGCCGCCGTCGAGCACCGGGGGAGTGCGCTGCACGTACGCGTGGAACAGCGCCAGGTCGTCGCCCGTGCGGCGGGCCGCCTCCAGCATCTCGTCGCCGTCGCGGTGGCGCTGGTGCAGCGGGTCGGCGGGGATGATCGTCAGGCTGCGCTGCCCCAGCACGCTGGCGAGCGTGCGCGGATCGCCCGACTTGCGGGCCAGGGCCACGGCCTCGTCGCTCAGCGCGAAGCGCCGCTCGCCGTCGGGCGCCCAGATGAGCTCGGAGGCGAGCTGGGCCGCCAGCAGCGCCCGGGTGCTCAGGTCGGTGGAGTCGACCAGCTTGCGCGCCTCGGTCAGCAGCGCGATGCGCTGCTGGTCGGGCGCCGCCGAGATGGTGGAGAAGCCCCGGTCGCCGCCCAGCGCCGCGATCACGATCAGGTCGGAGCGCTCGCACTGCCTGGCCAGGTCGGCCGCCCGCACGAGGGTCTGCCTGGCGTCGGGGTCGCCGGCCAGCCACATGGCCCGGCCGCACTCCACCAGCAGCTCCGCGCGCCGCTCCAGCGTGGCGCCGGGGAAGTCCGCCAGCAGGTCGAGCACCCGCTGGTACCAGGTGACCGCCTCGCGGTGCGCCAGCCCGGCCAGCGCGTGCTGCGCGGCGTGCACGGCCGCGTCCGCCGCCGCGCTGACCCGGACCGGGTCGCGGCCGTGCCCGGCGGCGGCCAGCAGGTGGGTCGCCACGACGTACGGCCGGGTCTCCATGGCGTGCGGGTCGGTCCGGCACAGCGCGTCGGCGACCTTGCCGTGCAGCAGCCCCGCCCGCGGCGCGGACAGCTTGGCGTAGAGGGCGGTCCTGGTCAGCTCGTGGGAGAACCGGCAGGACCCGCCGTCCGACATGGTCACCAGGCCGGCGCCCATGGCCTCCTCCACCGCGGCCACGAACCGGGCCTCGTCGAGCCCCAGCCCCGCCCGCAGCTCGGCCGACTCCATGCGCTCGCCGACGGCCAGCAGGTTGACCAGGTCTCTGGCGTCCGGGTGGAGCTGCGAGAGCCGGGCCATGACCATCCGCGTCACCGAGTCGGGCACGGTCAGCCCGTCGAGCTCCTTGCCCGCGGCCAGCTCCCTGACCACCTCGCTGACCAGGAACGCGTTGCCGCCGGTGATCCGGTGCAGCAGCTCGGAGTCGCCGCCGCCGCGCACCTCCGCCAGCGCGTGGGAGACCTCGTCCAGCCCGAAGGAGGGCACCTCGATCGTGCGGCTGTCGGCCGTCAGCTTGTGCAGCTCCGGCAGGGCCGACTCGGCGGGCGAGCCGACAGGCAGGGGCCGCGAGGTGGCCAGGACCAGCAGCGGCAGGGCCTCGGCGTCCCACATGAGGGCGTTGAGCATCTGCAGCGACTCCAGCGTCGCCCATTGCAGGTCGTCGATCACCAGCAGCACCGGCCGCACGGTGGTCAGGCGCTCGATCAGCGTGCGGGCCGCCGCCATCAGCTGATAGCGCTCGGACACGGGCTCGGTGGCCGGCGGCACCTCCAGCGACAGCGGGGGAGCGGCCAGCGAGGGCGCCAGGCGGACGAGCTGGCCGCACTGCTGGTCGACCCCGGCGCGCAGCAGCAGCGCGGGCGAGGTGCGGGCCAGCCGCTCCACCGCCCCGGCGATCGGCTCGTACGCCCGCCGCGCCGGATCCGTGCACCGCCCGGCCAGCACCGTGAACTGCCGCTTGAGCGCCCGCCGGGCCACCTCCGAGGCCAGCCGGGTCTTGCCGACCCCCGAGTCGCCCTGGAGGATCACCAGCCCGCTGCCGAACTCGGCCGCCGCCAGCTCCCCGTCGAGCGTCCGCAACTGCTCGTCCCGCCCGACGAACGGCAGCACGTGACCGTCCTCCAGCCAGGGGGCCAGCCCGGCGACCTGGTGGTGGTCGGCGCTCTGCCAGTGCAGCTCGTACGTGTGCAGCGGCTCCCGCAGCCCCTTGCCCGGCAGCCGCCCCAGGTCCTTGAACTCGTGCCGGCTGCGCCCCTGCGCCAGCCGCCGCACCAGGTCGGTGCAGAGCACCTGGCCGCCCTCCGCGATGGCGACCAGCCGGGCCGCCTCGACGGTCGGCAGCCCGCTGACGTCGTCGTGACCCCAGCACACGTCGCCGGCGGCGAGCGCGGCCCTGATGGAGATCTTGTCCGGGGCGCGCTCGTTCTCGTCGGCCACCGCCTGCTGCACCGCGATGACCGCGTCGAGCCCGGCCGTGGCCGAGTCGAAGACGGCCATCAGCCCGTCGCCCAGGCTCTTGGTGAACGTCGAGCCGCTGGCCGTCACCACGGAGCGCAGCAGCTGGTAGAGGCGGCGGAAGACCACGTTGGCGCGTTCCTCGCCCAGCCTGATCCGCATGGCGGTGGAGCTGACCACGTCGGTGAACAGGATGGTCGCCGTGGTCAGCGTGCCGGGCGGGTGGGGAGCGGTCATGTGGGCCGCTCCTTCAGTCTCCGCGCGGGCGCGCGCACCTTCCGGCGGACCGTGCGGCGGATCTCGCGCGTCTTCACGGCGGAGCGGGACTGCTTGATCCGCCAGGCGCCGGCCAGGTCCCCGGGGATTCGGAAGGCCGCCTGCCCGTCGGAGTTGCGGTCGATCAGGGCGACCACGATCTGCCGCCCGAGCCTGCGCACCAGCCAGCGGACGACGCCGTCCACCGGCCCGGCCAGCGCCGCGTGCCGGTTCGCCGCCCGGCCGGCCGCGAACAGCGCGGTGAACCACCAGGCGGGCTTGGGCACGCCCAGCAGCTCGGGCACCCGGTCGGCGCCGTACTTGGCGTCGCGGAAGACCCAGTGCACCAGGCTGCGCGGCAGCTTGCGCCACCCCAGGTGCATGAACTCCTCCATCTCCTCCAGCAGCCTGGCCATCAGCCGGCGGCCCTCGTCGCTGGACTCGTACAGGCGGCCCAGGCGTTCGCTGACCGGTTCGACGTCCTCGAGCGTGAGAGGCCGGTCGCGGCAGGCCTCCACGCCCATGAGATGGCCGAACACGCTCCACGTGTAGAGGTGGGCCGCACGCTGCTCCGCGGAGAGCGTCACGCCCATACTCTCCAGAGCCTCCCATGTCACCACAGAGAAGTCGAAGATGGTGGCCAGCAGGAGCTCCTGGTTGACCGGGGGGCCGAACCGCGCGGTGTCCCAGTGGTCAGCGAAACGCTCGTTGACCAGGGCGCGGACGAAGGAGTGCAGGATCCGCAGGCCGAGCGCCGTGGTGTGCCCGGGGCGGCCGGGCTCCAGGCTGTTGGTGGCCTTCAGGCCCATCACGTCGACCAGCATCTGCCCGGTCTCGGCCACCCGGCGGGTGAGGCTGTGCGTGGCCAGCCGGGACACGTTGGCCAGCACCTTCGCGCTGGACACCTCCACGTACGCCATGGGCAGGCACTTGCAGAAGAGCGCGGCCGACTGGTAGAGCCCGTAGTCGGCGAAGACGGCCTGACCCCTGGCCAGCAGCTCGCGGTCGTCGCCCCAGTCGGGCAGGTCCGCGGCGAAGTCGATGGCCGCGAAGATCGCGGAGGCGGGCGGCTCGCCCGACGGCGCCCTGGCCTCCCGCTTGGCCGCCGCCAGCTCCTGGATCACCGCCTTCACCAGCTCCAGGGGCCCGCTTCCGGCGGGCTGGGCGTCCAGGTATTCGGCCACGACCTTGTCGATGTCCGGGTCCGCCTGCTGTCGCAGCTGGCGGAATCTCTCTTCAGGCCAGCGTTCGTGATCGTTCATCTACCCCGTACTCCAGATTCGGTCAGAGGCCGCCCCGTTTCCGCAGGGCGGCGACGTCCAGCAGCGTGATCGCCCGGCCTTTGACGGCGATGAGGTTTCTCGCCACGAGGGACTGCAGCGCCCGGTTGACCGCCGGCCGCGACGCGCCGATGAGCGCGGCGAGGTCGGACTGGGTCAACCCGGGCAGGTCCACCACCCCGTCGTCGTGGCCGTGCTTGTCGGCCAGTTGCAGCAGCAGCTTTGCCAGCCGCCCGCCCAGGTCGAGGAAGGCCAGGTCGGCCGCCTGGTCGGTGAGCCTGCGCACCATGTGGCCGAGCATGCGCAGGAACTCGTCGGCCAGCCCCGGATGCTCCCGCATCAGCTCCAGGAGCCGTGCCCTGGGCAGCGCGAACACCCAGGCGGGGCGCACCGTCACGATCGACGCCGAGCGCGGTGAGTTGTCCAGCAGCGCCAGCTCGCCGAAGGTGTCGCCGCGGCTCAGCATGTTGAGCACGATCTCGTCGCCGTGCTCGGTCGTGAACACCACCTTCACCAGGCCGTCCAGCACCACGTAGAGGGACTCTCCCGGATCCCCCTGGTGGATGATGATCTGGCCGGCCCGGTAGCGCCTCGCCATCCCGGCCCGCGCCGTGTTCTCGATGCCGCTCTCTCCGAGTACGCGGAACAGCGGGATCTCCGCCAGCACGGAGGCCACCGGCTGGACATCGCTCGGGAACCCGCTCATGCAAGAACTTTAAGCCGCATCCCGCGCACGAACAGCCGACGGTCCTGGATGTCCCGATTGTGATGAGGAACACATCGTGACTGTCACGCGCGAGACAGCCCCTGACGATCACTCGGCGCACCGTTGGGATGCCGGGCGGTAATGGCGACCCCCCGAGTGCCCGGCCCGGCAGGGAGATCGACATGTACCTGGACACCATCGAAAGACCCGATACCGCCACCCTCGTCTCGGCCGCCCAGGACGGCGACGCCATGGCGTGGGAGCGGCTGATCGAAGAGTTCAGCCCCATGCTCAAGGCCCGCGTCCGCCGGTTCAGGCTCAGCCACGAGGACGCCCAGGACGTGCTCCAGACGACCTGGCTGCTGGCCTGGCAGAACCTCAGGAGCGTGGAGGACGGCCAGCGCATGGCGGGCTGGCTGGCCACCATCGCCTTCCGCGAGTGCCTGAAGCTCACCAAGCGGACGAAGGAGATCTGCACCCCTGACCTCGACACGCTGGGCAGCACGGACGACGTGGACAGGGAGCTGGCCAGGATCTGGCTGGCCGGCACGCTCGACGAGCTCGTCGAGGAGCTGCCGGCCGCGCAGCGGGTCCTGTTCAGAGCGCTCACGGAAACCTCCGAGCCGCACTACGTGGACGTGGCGCGCAGGCTGGGCAGGCCGGTCGGGAGCATCGGGCCCACCCGAGCCCGCACGTTCGCGAAGCTTCGCGGGCTCCTGCAAGCCCGCGAGATCACCAGGGACTTCCTCGACTGACTCACTTCGCCGACGGGTCGAGCTGGATCGCCTCCAGGAACGGCTCGAAGTCGAAGTGCGCCATCTCGAACGCGTCCGGGTCGCTCTCCGCCGGATACTCGTAGACCTTGCGCCCGCCCCGGGCGAGCATCATGTTGACGGCCTGCGGCACCAGCCCGTGCGCCATCTCCCGGGCGAGGCCGTCGGCCACGTCCTTGGCGAAGGGCAGGTCGTAGAGGGCGCCCACGTGCTGGTAGACGCGGAAGTAGCTGACGATGAAGCGCATGCGGTCGCGGTAGGACACCCAGTCGGCCACCCCGGCCGTGGACGCCTCCTGGTCGGCCGTGATGAACTCCTCGGCCAGCTTGCGGACCTTCTCGTTCTGGATGGGCGCCCAGACCCGCTCCATGTCCACGCCTTCCGGCGCGGTGAGCGGCCGGCCCACCTTGATGTCGCTGAGCGGCGTCTGCACGGCGAACAGGTGGCGGGTGTAGAGCGAGGACCACTTCCCCTCCAGCCAGCGCGTCAGCCACGGCTGGTCCTCGTGCCGGGCGGCGTACAGGCGGAACCTCGGGAAGCGGCGCCGGGTCACCAGCGAGCGCAGTGACCGCCACGACACCCGCGTCAGCCACCGGACCGGCCGGTAGAGCACCAGCTCGAGGGCCTTCTGCGCGCGGGCCTGCTCGTAGGCGGACAGCGCCACGCAGGCGCCGAACATCAGCTCGGCGCGGGCCTCGGGGTCGGCGGTCTGCTTGGCCTCGACCAGGAGCTGCGCGGCGTCCTTCAGGTAGCGGGGGTCGGCCTCGGCCAGCAGGTCCGTCAGGAACGCCGGCGGGCTCGGCGTCAGATCCGACTCCGGGCTGACCCTGAGGAAACGGTCGGGCGAATCGTTCCACAGGTTGACCGCGAGGCTGGCGGTCTCCAGGAAGATGGCCCGGTTGGCGAGCGCGAGCCCGAGCTGGTAGCTGGGCCCGAGCAGGGTGAGCAGGACCGCCCTGAACACCCTCCTGAACCGCTGGGGCACCCGCATCTTGCGACCGAAGTCCAGGATGAACGGGGAGTCGGGGCTGAGGTCGAGGCTCTCTCCGACGGCCTTGGAGGTCCAGGTGGCGTAGCAGTACCAGTTGTTCGCGTCCTTGCCCAGGTGCTGGGCGAGGTCCCCGGCGACGCGGTGGTAGCTGTAGGCGATGACCATCGCTTCGAGTGCCGGGCTCCGGTCCTTGTAAGCGGCGATGCGCAGCACGTCGTCCGCGGTCATCGGAGTGTCGGACATGGGGTCTCCCGTTAGTTCGCCTCGAGGAGATAAGAGCGTCTCCAGCGGCGTCAGATACGTCAGGCGGCCGGTCTTTCCCCCGTGGCCGCCAGCCAGGAGCGTAGGGCGCGTGACTTACGGCGGGCTTGCAGGACGCCGGTCGGCCGCATCAAGGCCCCCGGCGGCAGGAAGCGCAGCCGGAAGCGGCGTCCGGCGCAGGTGAGATCGACGCGCAGAGGCCGCCAGCTCGCCCGGATGTCGGCGCGGGCCAGGGTGAAGACCGTCTCCTCGTTCGTCACGTAGGACAGCAGGCGGTCGGTGGCGATCAGCGCGCCCATCGCCACGGGACCCGGCCGGCCTTGATCCCACCACACGGGGTTGAGCACCAGAGACATGGCGGCTCCGTCCACGGCCGCCCCGGGCGGGCCGCCCGGGGCGGCCCTCATTCCTTGACCACAATCTTGCTGATCACCACGAACCCGCCGAGCGCCCCCGCGGTGCCGGCGGCGGTCGTGGTGGTGAGGTTGACCACCAGGTCATAGGTGCCGGGGGAGAGCTGACCCCGCATCGGGACGGAGGCGGTGTATCTGCCCGAGCCAGGCGTGAAGGTCAGTTCGACAGGAGGTGAGGGGTGCCTGGTCTCACCGCCGCCCAGCAGGTCGGCGATGATCTCCAAGTTCCAGCGGCCCGCCAGCCAGTCGATGAGCTCGCCGGCGACCTCCCAGCTCACGTCCACGGTCCAGCCCTCGTTACGGTGCACGACGTTCGTGGGTTGCGCGCCGGGATCGACAACCTGGCCGTGGAGAACGCCGGCGAGTTGCTCGGCCGGTACTTTCATCACCTGGAATTCTCCGGTTGCCATTCCGATCTCCTTTCCGGTGGGAACGTCGTCCCCGTGTGAAGGAGCAGAGCGGCAGCCGAGGCGGCGAAATACCTGTCCGTTCTGTCAATAAATGCCGGGCATTGGTCAGACTCCGGCGATCATGATCAGGTCGCCGGGGCCCGCCGTGACGACGCTCTCGCCGTTGAGGGACACGCGCGCCGCGACCGCCGACGACAGGTAGCCGTTGACGCCCTTCACCACCAGATCGCCCAGCCCGCCGCCGGTCAGCCGCAGCACGGCCGCGCCGCCGTCCGCGGCGGCGATCTCGACGGTCCCGTACGGCGTCCGCACCCCGATCGGGCCCCGGTTTCCGGCCTGGACGAGCACGATCAGGTAGTGGACGTCCCGGTCCGGATGGCTGCGCAGGAAGGCGTCGGCGGCGCCGTACAGGACGAGGGAGCCGTCTTCGTCGGCGGGAGGCGCGGACGGCGTGAGCAGGGCGCACGGCGCGAGATCCTCGTCCAGCGCGGGGACGGGCCCGTCCACCAGCACCCGGCCGCCGGCGGCGGCGTAATCGGCGAGCAGCCGCTGCACGCTCCGGTGCATGAACGGGCCGCCGGGCACGGTCACGGACCGGTACGCGCCCAGCTCCCCGGCCGTCGTGTCCTCCAGGTCGACCAGCGCGTAGTCCAGGCCGCGCTCGCGCATCCGCTCGTGGAAGGCCCGCAGCGCCCGTCCGCAACCCGGTCCGTCGGCACCCGAAAGTGCCGCGATCCCGGCGTACGGCAGGTAGAGGCCGAACGCGTCGCGCGCCGTTCCCGCGCACTCCAGGAACTCCGCCCCGTGCGCGGCGAAGAAGTCCGCCAGCGCCCGCACCACCGGCGCCTTGCCGGTGGGTGAGCCGTCCGCGTCGATCGGGGCGCAGTCCGGGTACGGCCCCTCATGGGCAGCGTCGAGCTCCGGCGCCCAGCCCGAGGTGGAGACCCCGGTGTAGACGTTGAACCCGGTCGCGCCCGCCGCCATGGCCAGCAGCGACTGGTGGAAGCTGGTCGCGCCGTCGATGTAGGCGGGGTCGTAGAGGCGGGAGAAGCCCCAGTTCTCCTCCAGGTTCGGGCCGGGGGCGAGCTTGGCGGCGATCACGTAGCGGGCCTGGGCGTCGCGGTCGGCCGACACCACGCCCATCCAGTTGGTGAAGCCGTACGAGATGCCGCCCCACAGCCGCGGCCTGACCCTGGCCAGCCAGTCGTCCAGCTCGGGGACGGTCGGCGGGTTCAGGTTCACGAAGACGGGCAGGCCGGAGCCGACGGCCTGGGCCCAGACGCGGTAGACCTCGGCCAGGTACTCGGCGTGGAAGCGGCCCCAGTCGGCCCGCGCGAGCAGCCCGCCGGCCCTGGGCGGCGGCTCGACCTCGGCCCAGTCCGCGTGCGCCGTCGCGTGCGCCGCGTTGTACGCCTCCGGCGTCCCGTACCAGGACCGCAGCCGGTCCCGGTAGAACGCCAGCCCGGACGGGCTGTAGTCGTAGGCGGTCAGCGGCAGCGCCCCGCTGGTGTAGACGCCCTCGTTCGCGATCTGCAGCGCGATCACCGAAGCCGCGCCGGCCAGCACCTCCTTGCCCACGGCCGACAGCCACTGCGTGGCCCTGGTCAGGAACGCGGCGCCGAGCGGCGCGGGCAGCGGCCGGGAGACGGAGCCGTCCCCCCAGAGGGACGGTTTTCCCTCGGCGTCGAGCAGTGGCTCGATCGACGGGTCCGCGTCCGGGTCGACCCAGTCGGGCAGCCCGCCGTAGCCCACCTCGGCGTGGATGAACGGGCCCGGCTTGGCGATCACCCGCAGCCCCAGCTCCGCGCAGAGCGCGAGGAAGCCGACGACGTTCCTGGCCGGGTGGGTGGCCCCGGTGAAGTCGGGGGCCAGGCCCGGCTCCGGCTGGTGGTGCCGCCAGGGCAGGTAGCAGGTGACCACCTCGATCCCGAGCTCGTCCCGCACGGCCCGCAGCCGGTCGGCCCAGACGGCCGGGTCGTCGCGGTAGTAGGGGTAGTCGGCGGTGACCAGCACCCGGCCGTCGATGAGCACCCTTGTCCTCCTCAGGCTTTGAGACCGGTGAACGCGATGCCCTGCAGGATGCGGCGCTGGAAGACGATCAGCACCGCGATCACCGGCAGGACGGCGAGCGTGGCGCCGGCCATGATGTAGTACGCCCGCCCGCCGTCGGGGCTGGCGACGAGCTGCTGCAATGCCAGCGGCAGCGTGTACAGCTCGGGGTCGTTGGTGACGACCAGCGGCCAGACCAGGTCGTTCCAGTGGAACAGGAAGCTGGTGATGGTCACGACCGCCAGTACCGGCTTCGACAGCGGCAGCACGATCCGCCAGAAGATCTGCATGCGGCCCGCGCCGTCGATGAGCGCGGCCTCCTCCAGCTCGGCCGGGATCGACAGGAAGAACTGCCGCAGCAGGAAGATGTCCAGGACGGAGGCGATGTTCGGGACGATGAGCCCCCATCCGGAGTCGAACATGCCGAGCGCCTGCGTGACGTGGATGCGCGGCACCAGCAGCGTGATCGCGGGCACCATCATGCCGCCCAGCATGATCACGAACAGCTTGTCGCGGCCCGGGAACGGGATCCGCGCGAACGCGTACGCGGCCAGCGCGTCCACCAGCAGCTTGGCCGGCACCAGGATCGCGCACACCCAGACGCTGTTGACGAACGCGTTCCCGAGCCCGCCGACGTCCAGCACGTAGTCGTAGTTGTCCAGCGTCGCCGCCCACTCGCCGGTCTTCTTGTCGAGCGGCAGCAGGTTGGGCACCTTGCTGTAGATGTCCTGCCCGTGCTTGACCGAGGTGGCCAGCATCCACAGGAACGGCACCACCGACACCGCCGCCAGCAGCACCAGCGCCACGTAAAAGGGGGCCTTCCTCATGCCGCCTCCTGCTTGACGAACCTGAACTGCAGCGCGGTCACGATCATGATGAAGACGAGCAGGATGAACGACATCGCGCAGGCCGCCCCCATGGCGTCGTAGCGGAAGGCGAACAGGTAGAGGTGGAGCACGTACGTCAGGCCCGACTGCTCGGGGCCGCCGGTGACGCTGCGCCCGTTGCCGGAGAAGATCACGTACACCAGGCCGAACACCTGCAGCGCCGCGATCACCCCCGTCACCAGCAGGTAGAACGTGGTGGGCCGGAGCATCGGGAAGGTCACCCGCCAGAAGCGCTGCCAGGGGCCGGCCCCGTCGATGACCGCGGCCTCCGTGATCGCGCCGGGGATGCCCTTCAGGCCGGCCAGATAGATGATCATCGAGATGCCGCACTGCCAGGCCGCGATGAACGCCAGCGCCGGGATGACCAGCTCGGGGGTGTTGAGCCAGTTCTGCCCCGGGATGCCGAACAGGCCGAGCACCGCGTTGATCAGGCCGTACTGGGGGTCGTAGAGCCAGCGCCAGATAGCGCCGACCGCCGCCTCGGCCGTGACGACCGGCAGGAACAGCAGCAGCCTGAACAGGTTCGCCCCGCGCCGGATCGCGTTCAGCAGCAGCGCCTGCGCCAGCGCGGAGACCAGGGTCAGCGGGACCGCGATGAGCGTGTACTGCAGTGTGACGCCGACCGACTTCCAGAAGTGCGGGAATTTCACGTCGTCGAAGAGCAGGTCGGCGTAGTTCGCCAGGCCCACCCAGGCGGCGTCGGAGCGCAGGTTCCAGTCCGTGAAGCTGTAGTAGAGCGCCGACAGTGCCGGATAAAGCAGGAATATCAGGAAATAGGCGAGCGCCGGGGTGACCAGGAGCCAGCCGATGAGCCGGTCGCGGCGGCGGGCCGACGGCCGCCGCCGCGATCTGGTCGCCACCTGCGCTTCCGCCAGTGCGGGTGCCGCCACGTCAGCCGTTCCAGCCGAGCAGGGAGCGCGTCTTGCCCGCCGCCTCGGTCAGCGCCTGCTGCGCGGTGACCTTGCCGGTCAGCGCCGACTCGATCGCCGGGGCGATGATCTCGTCGTTGACCTGGATCCACTGCGGCACCGCGGGCCGGGCGTGCGCCACCTTGAGCTGCTCGAGGAAGGCCGCCTGCTCGGGGCCGCCCGCGACCACCTGCGCCTTGAGGTTGACGGGGAAGCCGCCGAACGCGTCCGCGACCGCGCCGTTGTTGGTCTCGTTCGCCAGGAAGGCCAGCCACTTCCACGCCAGGTCGGCGTTCTTGCTGGAGGAGAAGACGACGGAGTCCTCGCCGCCGATGTTGCCGGCCGGCTCGGTCTTGTACGGCAGCGGCGCCACGCCGAAGTCGAGGTCGGGGAACTGCTCGTGGATCGTCGGCACGTCCCAGGGGCCGGAGATCGTCATGGCGGCCAGGCCGTTCTCGAAGGGTTTGTCCGAGTCGGTGATCTGGCGCGGCGACGACTTCACCAGGTCCACCCAGAGCTGCAGCGCCTCCACCGCGGGCGGCTGGTCGAACAGCACCTTCTTGCCCGCGTCGTCCACCATCTGGCCGCCCGCGCCGTGCACGACGCCGGGGAGGATCCAGGCTCCGTACCCGTCGCCCTTGGGGACGTTCATGCCGGCCACCTTGGCGTCGGCGGCGTGCACCCGGGCGGCGGTCTGCTTCAGCTCGTCCCAGGTCTTGGGCGGGGTCGGGACCAGCTTCTTGTTGTAGAAGAGCGCGACCGTGGTCTGGTCCTGCGGGAGGCCGTAGAGCTTGCCGTTCGCGCGGTTGGTGTCGAGCGCGCCCTTGTAGAAGCCGGCCTCGTCGATCAGGCCGGCGGGGGCCTCCTTGATCGTGCCGTCCAGGGCGTACTTGGAGACCAGGGGCTGGTCGAGTATGCCCGCGTCCGGCGCGCTCTTGCTGGCCACGGCGCTGCCGAGCTTGGTGTTGTAGTCGTCCTTGGGGATCTTGACGAGCTTCACCGTGACGCCGGGGTTGGCCTTCTCGAAGTCCTTGCGGACCTTCTCGATGACCTGTCCGGCCTGCGGGGTGCGGTCCTGGTACATCCAGAACGTCAGCGTCTTGTCCGCGCTGCCGTTGCCGCCGCCGCTGCCGCAGGCGGCCAGCCCGGTCGCGAGCGCCACCGCGAGTGCCGTCGCGATGGGGCCTCGCACGAGTCCTCGGCTCATAGTCATCTCCTCATCGGGGGGATGGCCAGACCATAATCTAAGCCTTGAAAAAAGTCAGGAGCAGACCGGAAACGCTTCGGTAACAGCGGGTTCATGGCGATTTCGGCTGGTGAACTACCATGGCGAGGCGATCGTGGGAGAGGCGGGGACGAGGATGGGCACGTCAGGGCGCAGGACCGTACGGGATCTTCGCAGGGGGAACCGGGCGATGCTCCTGCGCGCGCTCTACTTCGGCGGCCCGGCCACCCGCAACGACCTGTCGGCCGCGACCGGGCTGAGCCCGGCCACGGTCAGCACCATGACCGGCGACCTGCTCTCCGAGAACGTCGTCGTCGAGGCCGGCCAGGTCGACTCCGACGGCGGCCGGCCCCGCGTGGTGCTCAGGGTCAACCCCGCCTACGGGTACGCCGTCGGCGTGGACGTGGGGGAGACGCAGGTCAGCGTCGAGCTGTTCGACCTGGAGATGACCAAGCTCGCCAGGGCCCACTACGCGGTCCGCTCGGCCAGGCACGACCCCGAGCTGGTCGCCCGGCACATCCTGGCCGGCGTCGACACGGTGATCGCCGAGAGCGAGGTGCCGGCCGAACGGGTGCTCGGCGTCGGCGTCGGCGTGCCCGGCATCGTCGAGCCGGGGCCGGACGCGCTGGTGCGGGCCAAGACGTTCGGCTGGGAGGCGGTGCCGTTGGGAGCGCTCCTACGGGCGGGCACGTCGCTGCCGCTCTTCGTCGACAACGGCGCCAAGACCATGGGGCAGGCCGAGCTCTGGTTCGGGTCGGGGAAGGGCACCCGCGACGCGATCATCGTGCTGATGGGCTCGGGCGTCGGGGGCACGGTCGTGACCGACGGGCAGATCTACCGGGGCGCGGGCAAGGCCGCCGGCGAGGTCGGGCACCTGAAGCTGGTCGCGGGCGGGCGGACCTGCCGGTGCGGGGCGCGCGGCTGCCTGGAGGCTTATCTCGGGGCCGAGGCGATCCTCGACCGCGGGGGCGTCGTGGCCGACTCCGCCGACGAGGAGGCCGCGCTGGCCCGGCTGCTCGACGAGGGCTCCCCGGTCATCGCCGAGAGCGTCGAACTGCTGGGCGTGGGCCTGTCGAGCCTGGTCCACCTGTTCAACCCCGAACGCATCGTCATCGGCGGCTGGGCGGGGCTCATGCTGGGCGGGCGGATGCTGACGGAGATCAGGGCGGCGACCGCGGCCAACACGCAGGCCCAGCCGTTCCAGCCGGAGACGATCGTGCTGGGGCGGCTCGGCCCCGACGCCGTGGCGCTGGGCGCGGCGACGCTGGTGCTGGAGCCGTTCTTCCAGGGGGCGGCGTTCCAAGGGGCCGTCAGCACCATCGCTTAGGACTTCGATCAAGCCCTGATGTGCACCATGTCGGGGGTGAGCCCGTCGATCCCGCCGGCGCCCAGCAGCTGAAGGGTGCGTACGAGCTCCGCGCGCAGCAGGTCCAGCGCCCGCCGCACCCCGGCCTCGCCGCCCGCCATCAGGCCGTACAGGTAGGCCCGGCCGATGAAGCAGGCCCGCGCGCCGAGCGCGACCGCGGCGGCGACGTCGGCCCCGTTGCGGACGCCTCCGTCCAGGAACACCTCCGTGCGATCGCCCACGGCGGCCACGACCTGGGGCAGCAGCTCCAGCGGCGTGGCGGCCCGGTCGAGCTGCCGCCCGCCGTGGTTGGACACCACCAGGCCGTCCACCCCGAGGGCGGTCAGGTCCTTGGCGTCGTCCACCCGCTGCACACCCTTGACCAGCAGCCGCCCCTGCCACGCCGAGCGGATCCACTCCAGGTCGGCCATGGTCACGGAGGGGTCGAACATCAGGTTCGTGAGCCCGGCCAGGTCGTCGGGGGCGCCCTCGACGGTGGCGAACCGCAGCGGCTCGCTGGTCAGGAAGTCGAACCACCACGCCGGGTGCCGCAGCGCCTGCAGCGCGCTGCGCCAGCGCAGGGACGGCGGGACCGTCAGGCCGTGCCGCACGTCGCGCAGCCGCGCCCCCGCCACCGGCACGTCGACGGTCACGACCAGCACGTCCATGCCCGCCTCGCGGGCCAGGGCGAGCGTCTCCAGGTTGCGCGCGCGGTCGCGGACCACGTACAGCTGGAACCAGTTCCACCCGCCGGGCGCGGCGGCGGCCACGGCGGCGGCCGTCGTGGTGCCCATGGTGGACAGCGTGTAGGGGACGCCCGCGCGCTCGGCCGCCCTGGCCACGGCCCGCTCGCCCTCGCGGTGCATCATCCGGGTGAACCCGGTCGGCCCGAGCACGACCGGCATCGCGATCCGCCTGCCCAGGATCTCGACCGCCGTCGGGGCCTGCGACACGTCGCGCAGGACCCGCGGGCTGAACTCCACCCGCCGGAACGCCTCCACTGACCTGGCCATCGACAGCTCGCCCTCGGCCGCGCCGTCCACGTAGTCGAACACCATGTGCGGGGCGCGTCGCCTGGCGAGCAGCCGGAGATCGGCGATGTCGGCGGCGTCGGCCACCCGCCGCGCCCTGGACAGCCGCGGGCGGCCGGGCACGACGGCCCGCAGCTCCCGCCACCGGGGCAGGCGCCGGGGTTCCTTCGCGTTCCCGTCGATGTCTTGGACGTTACCAAAAGGTACGGTGGGGCCGTGATCGACCACTCGACGGCTCCGGCGGGGGACCCGGCGGTGCTGGGGCGGGACCGGGCGGCGCTCGCCGGGGACCGGACGGTACTCGCGGAGGGCTGGGCGGTGCTCGTCGGGGACTCGCCCGCGTCCGTCGCCACGGGGGCCGAGCTGATCGCCCGCTGGTCCGAGCCGCACCGCCGCTACCACACCCTCGACCACCTGGCCGTCGTGCTCGCCGGGATCGCCCAGCTCGCGGCCACGGCGGACGACCTGACCGCCGTGCGCCTGGCCGCCTGGTTCCATGACGCCGTCTACGACGGGCGGCCGGGCCTGGACGAGGAGCGCAGCGCCCAGCTCGCGCAGTCCAGGCTGCCCAGGTGCGGGGTGCCCGCCGCACGGGTCGCCGAGGTGGCCCGGCTGGTACGCCTCACCGCCGCCCACGACACGCTGGCCGACGGGGACCGCGACGGCGCCGTCCTGTGCGACGCCGACCTGGCCGTGCTCGGGCTGCCCGGATACGACGACTACGCGGGGCGGATCCGGCAGGAGTACGCCCACGTGCCCGACGACCTGTTCAGGGCGGGACGGGCCGAGGTGCTGCGCCGCCTGCTGGCCGTACCGCGCCTCTACCGGACCGAACGCGCCCGCGAGCTGTGGGAGGAGCGGGCACGGTCGAACATGACACGCGAGCTGGCCTCGCTCACGCCGGGCCACGGCGCGTCGTAGCAGGGGCCCGGCCGGCGCGCGCTTGCGGCGCTTGCGACGGGTCGTCGTGGGGGCCGGATCAGCGGAGCTTGCGGCTGTTGACGAGAGCCGGGTCAGCGGCGCTTGCGGCGGCGCAGGCCGGACTCGATCAGCCGCAGGAGCAGCTCGCGCGACGTGACCGCCTCGGCCCCCAGCTCCACCGCCCGGGCGTGCACGGTCTCCGGCACGTCGTAGTGATCCCGGTCGAAGGCCCGCTCCGGCACCCCCAGCCGCGAGGCGAAGTCGTGCAACTCCTCCAGCGAGCGGTCGCTGACCAGATGCGACCACATCAGGCCGCGCGGCCCGGGCCAGTTGGGCGGGTCGATGAGAACGGTCACGCCGTCAAGGGTAGAGCCGCTCCCACCGACCCGCGCTCACACCGTCGGGACGGGATCCCCTGGCCCGGTGTGGGATCACCTGGCCTGGGTCACGCGGTCGGAGGTGGGATGACTTGGCCCGGGTCACGCCATCGTGGGCGGGACCCTGCCGCGGACCGCCAGCTCGCCCAGGTCGGACACGACAACCTCGGCCCCCGCCGCGCGCAGCTCCGCCGCCTCGGCCCCGTCCCTGGCGACCGCGACGACCAGCCCGAATCCGCCCTTCTCGCCCGCCTCCACCCCGGGCAGCGCCGCGTCCACCACCGCGGCTCTGACGGCGGGCAGCGCCAGCCGGCGCGCCGCCTCCAGGAAGAGGGCGGGGTCGGGCTTGCCGGGCAGGTTCATCAGGGCCGCGTCGTTGCCGTCCACCACCAGATCGAACAGGTGCAGCACACCGGCCGACGTGACCAGCTTGCGACCGTGCAGGCTGGCGGAGACGGCCGCCGTACGCGCGCCCCGCTGCCGCAGCTCGTGCAGGAGCGAGACCGTGGACGGGAACGCGGCCACCCCGTACTTCTCCACCTGGGCCATGAAGATCTGGTCCTTGGCCAGGCCGAGCCCGTGCACGGTGGCCGCGCCGGGCTCGTCGTCGGGCGAACCCTCGGGCACCGTGATGCCGCGTGCTTCGAGGAAGGTGCGGATGCCGTCGAGTCGCGGGCGGCCGTCCACGTATCGCAGATAGTCGTCCCGGATGTCGAACGGTGTCGAGTGGCCGCGCAGAAACGCGTCGAAGACGTGCTTCCAGGCGGCCGCGTGCCCCCGAGCAGTGTCGGTGACCACGCCGTCGGTGTCGAACAGGACGGCGCTGATCGTGGTCAGATCGATGACAGGCTCGTTCACATTGCGAACGTAACCGCTCTACCAGGCGACGGGTAGCTCTTTGACCCCGTACACGATGGCGAGTTCCCTGAACGGCACCTCGCCCGCGACGTGCAGCCCCGGGAAGCGGCGCAGCAGCGCGGGGAAGGCGATGCGCATCTCCATCTGCGCCAGCGGCGCGCCGATGCAGCGGTGGATGCCATGGCCGAACGCCATGTGCGAGCCCGCCGTCTCCCTGCCGGGCCGCACCTGGTCCATGTCCTCGCCCAGGGCGGGGTCGCGGTTGGCGCCGGTGAGCGAGCAGAGCACCATCTCGCCCTTCTTGATCTGTACGCCGTGCAGCTCCAGATCGTCGCGGGCGAACCGGGGGAAGGCCACCTGCACGACCGTCATGTAGCGCAGCAGCTCTTCGACGACGTCGTTGATGTAGCCGTCGACCTCGCGGACCTTGGCGGCCTCCTCGGGGTTCCGCAACAGCCACAGGGTGCCCAGGGCGAGCATGCTGGTGCTGGTGTCGTGGCCGCCGGTCAGCAGCCCGTCGGCCATGCTGGCGAGCGTACGGTCGTCGAGCTCGTCACCGTGCTCGCGCAGCAGCTGGCCGAGCAGCCCCTCGCCGGGGTTCTGCCGCTCCCGGGCGACCAGGTTGGTCAGATAGGCCATGGCGTCGTTGATCGCCTGCAACGACGCCTCCGGCCCGGCCGTGAAGTCGAACCGGTCCTTGCTGATCTTCACGAAGTCGGCGCGCTCCTCGTACGGGACGCCCAGCAGCTCGCACACCACCAGCGACGGGATCGGCAGCGCGAACTCCTCCACCAGGTCCACGGGGGAGCCCTTGGCCTCGATGCGGTCCAGGTGCTCCTCGACCATCGCCTCGATGCGCGGCTCCAGTCTGCGCAGGCGGTGCATGGTGAACTCGGGCGTCAGGTACTTGCGCAGCCGCGTGTGCTCGGGCGGGTCGCGGAACCCCAGGCCGCCCGGGTCCTCCTGGTTGGAGCCCAGGCCGATCACCCCGGCGAAGTCGTTGCTGAGGCGTTCGTGGTCGCTCAGGACGCCGCGTACGTCCTCCCAGCGGGTGACGAGGTAGACGGTCTGGCTGCCGGGGATCTCCATGGGGAAGACCGGATGCTCGGCCCGGATCCGTCCGAGCTCGCCCACGGGGTCGAAGCCTTCGCGCATGAACTGGACGAGGGGGAACTCATTGTCTGACATCGATATCCGTCCTGCTGGGATACATCACGCCATCTTGGGATAAATCCCTCCATAGATGGTCCCACCCGGAGTGGCGGATGTTGCCCTCCGAAAGGACGAATTTCCCCTCCCCCTCGCGGCCCCCACCGCCTCCCTCACAGGACCGTCCTACGCATCCTGACCAGCCAGAACCCCGGTCACCTCACCGGGCGGCGGCTCGGTCCGGTCGCGGGCGTACAGGAGCTGCTCGGGCAACGGGGCCTCCGCCGACAATGCCGGCGGAGCGGGCTTGGGCTTGCGCGGCTCGCGCACCCCACCCTCGCCACCCTCCGATGGGTCGTCGAACGGGAAATCCCTCTCGCCGGGCCAGTGCGGCTCGCCGGGCCCGTACCCGGGCATCCAGGCGGGTGCGCCGCTGGGAAGAGCGCGGCGTCTGCGTGATCGCTTGCTCACAATCCCCTCCTCGCGGCCCATTGTGCGCCCACCCCCGCCCCACGACCACCCCCACTCCACGCCTCTATCCCCAACGTCACCCCACCCCGCTTCGCACCCCACCCCGCCTCGCCCCGCACCCCGCCTCGCTCGGGAAGCCCCCGCTGGGTACGCCCCCGCTCGGAACGCCGCTCCCGCGCCGCACCCCCGCCCCCGCTCGGAACGCTGCCCCGCTCGGAACGCCGCTCCGGTCCGGTGCGCCACTTCGCCCCTCACGCCGTTGCGCGCCCTCCGGCCCCGTGCGCCGAGCGCCGTCCCGCTCCGGCCCGTATGCCGCTCGCCCGTGTGCCCCTTCGGTCCCCCGCGCCAAGTGCCGGTGCGGGGGGACCGGGGCGCTTGGGCGGGGTGCCGTTACGCTCCGCGTGTTGTTGCGCCGTTGGACCGCGCCATCCGGAGGGAAACCCGCCCGGGCGACACGCCCGGCCAGGCTTGGGGGAAGTTGTCGGAACTGCAGTGAAACAGGGGCAAAATGGGGCGGCAGATGGCGTTTGGCGTACAAGATGGCGACATTCTGCGATGATCTCGTCGCATAGAGCCGGAGTTTGAGCCCCCACGGATAGTGACAGATGCCGACATTTGAGGAAATAGCAGCCTTCGTCACCGAGAAGCCGCTCGCCACCGCCGTCATCGCGTTGCTGAGCCTGGCCGGGCTGGCGCTGGCGTTCCTGGTGCTGAGGATCGCCTGGCGGGCCACCGCCTGGCTGGTCTCCCGGTACGTCGCCGCCCGTCCCATCGAGGACGTGCTGACCATCGTCGCCGCCTCCATCGCCACCGGCGTGTCCGCACAGGGTATGTGGCGTTTCTCCGGCGACGTGCTCGGCCTGGACGGGCCGCTGCGGCTGCTGCTGTTCGCGTTCATCGAGGTCGCGATCATCACGAGCGCGGTGCGGGCCCGCCGCAACATGCGCGAGAACTTCTCCGCCGGCATCGACGGCATCGCCGTGTGGGCGCTGACCTGCCTGACCGCCGTACTGTCCAGCATGGACGCGCGAAGCCTGCCCGAGGCGGTGTTCAGGCTCGCCGCGCCGCTGGTCGCCGCCTGGCTCTGGGAGCGCGGCATGGCCATCGAGCGGCACCGCATCCGTGGCACCGGCCGCATCAACTGGCGTCTGACGCCCGAGCGGCTGCTGGTCCGGGTCGGGCTGGCCGAGGTCAGCGACCGTACGGCGAGCGAGGTCGACGCCCACCGCCGGCTGACCAGGGTCGCGCTGGCCGCCAAGCGGGCCAAGGCGTTGCGTGACAACGGGGCCTCCGAGCGCAAGATGCGCACCGCGCTGGCCAAGCTCGACAAGGCCATGGACCAGGCCGTCGAGCACACCGGCCTGGCGGTGAACCAGGCCCGCCAGGAGGCGCTGCTGGCCCAGATCGCCGCCCTCTACAACACCACCGCCCTCATCGACGCCGCCCCCCGCGTGCCGTGGGAGCCCGAGCCCGAGCAGCAGCCGGTGCCCGCCCGCCCGGCGCTGCCGCCCGCGCTGGCCGAGCTCGTCGAGGAGGAGGACGAGGACATCGAGGTGCTCGACACCACCCCGCAGGTCGTCGACACCGCCCAGCGGGCCGCGCTGATGCGCCAGGCCCGCGCGTTCTGGGACCGGCAGATCGCCAAGGGCATCGTGCCGCGTACGGTGGACATCGCCCACGAGATCGGCATCTCGCTGGCCACGGCGCGCGAGTATCGTGCCCTGTGGAAGCTCGAGCCGCAGGCGCACGCCCTCATCGAGGCGCTGTTCCAGCAGCACGGCATCGTCGACACGGGCGCCTTCCCCGCCATCGCGGACGACGGGCGGGTGCTGACCACCAAGTTGTAGGGGGAGCGCGGTTGCGGGAGCGCACGCTCGAGCGCGTCAGGAAACTCCTGGCCAAGGCCGAACGCACCGACAACGAGCACGAGCGGGCGACGTTCATGGCGGCCGCGTCGGCGTTGATGGCCAAGCACGGCATCGACTCGCTCCCCCCGGCGGGCACCCGGCAGACGCCCGGCGACCGGGTCGTCACCCTGCCCAACCCCTGGGCCAGGGAGAAGGCCCGGCTGGTCAGCCTGGTCGCGCAGGCCGTGCGCTGCCGCCCCCTGCTCATCGGGCGGGGCGAGGGCGGGCAGCGGGTGCACGTGTTCGGGTTCGCGGCCGATCTGGAGCGGGCCGACCTGCTGGCCACGTCGTTGCTGCTGCAGATGGCGAGCGGGCTGGCGCGGATGCGGGTGCCCGACGGCGTGACCGCCGTGCGGGCCTACCGGCGGTCGTGGCTGCTGGGGTTCACGGATGAGGTGTACCGGCTGCTGTGCGTGGCGGAGTCACAGGCCGAGCAGGCCAGTACGGGCGCCGCGCTCGTCCTGGCCGACCGCCGGGCCGAGGTCGAACGGGCGGTGTCCGCCCACTATCCGGACATCCGGGTGAGCGTGCCCAGGACGAGCGGCACGGGCTACCGGGACGGGGTGGCCGCCGGCCGCCGCGCCGACCTCGGCCGTACCGGAATGACCACCGACACCGCCCCCGAGCTGGCCCCCGGCCGCTGACCCGCCCGGACACCGGGCCGTGCGGTCAGCCGAGGGCGTCGGAGACCAGGGAGCGGGCCTCCTCCTGCACCTTGGCCAGGTGGTCGGGGCCGCGGAAGGACTCGGCGTAGATCTTGTAGACGTCCTCCGTCCCCGACGGCCGGGCCGCGAACCAGGCGTTCTCCGTCGCGACCTTCACCCCGCCGAGCTCGGCCCCGTTGCCGGGCGCCGTGGTCTGGACGGCGGTGATCGGCTCGCCCGCCAGCGACGACGCCTTCACCTGCGCGGCCGAGAGCTTCGCGAGCACCGCCTTCTCCTCGCGCGTGGCGGGGGCGTCGACCCGGGCGTACGCGGGCTCCCCGAACCGCTCGACCAGCCCCCGGTAGTGCGCGCTCGGCGACCTGCCGGTGACGGCCTGGATCTCGGAGGCCAGCAGCGCCAGGATGATCCCGTCCTTGTCCGTGGACCAGACGGACCCGTCGCGCCGCAGGAACGACGCTCCCGCACTCTCCTCGCCCCCGAATCCCAGCGACCCGTCCAGCAGGCCCGGGACGAACCACTTGAACCCGACCGGCACCTCGTACAGCCGCCGCCCCATGGACTCCACGACCCGGTCGATGATCCCGCTGCTGACCATCGTCTTGCCCACCCCGGCGGCCGTGGGCCAGCCGTCGCGGTGCGTGTACAGGTAGGAGACGGCGACGGCGAGGTAGTGGTTGGGGTTGAGCAGGCCGCCGTCGGGAGTGACGACGCCGTGCCGGTCGGCGTCGGCATCGTTTCCGGTGGAAATGTCGTACTTATCGCGATTAGCGATGAGAGAGGCCATCGCGTACGGCGACGAGCAGTCCATCCGGATCTTCCCGTCCCAGTCCAGCGTCATGAACCGCCACGTCGGATCCACCAGCGGATTGACCACGGTCAGGTCGAGCCGGTGCCGCTCCGCGATCTCCCCCCAGTACGCCACGCTCGCCCCGCCCAGCGGATCGGCCCCGATGCGCACCCCGGCCTCCCGGATCGCGTCCAGGTCCACCACGGACGGCAGGTCGTCCACGTACATCCCGAGGAAGTCGTAACGCCCCGCCGCCTCCAGAGCCTTCGTGTACGAGACCCGCAGCACGCTCTCCAGCCCGGCGGCCAGCAGCCGGTTGGCGCGGTCCTGGATCCACGTGGTCGCGTCGGTGTCGGCGGGACCCCCGTGCGGCGGGTTGTACTTGAACCCGCCGTCGCCCGGCGGGTTGTGCGACGGCGTGATCACGATGCCGTCGGCGAGCCCGGTGGTGCGGCCGTGATTGTGGCGCAGGATGGCGTGCGAGACGGACGGGGTCGGCGTGTAGCCGTCGCGGGAGTCGATCAGCACCTGGACCCCGTTGGCGACCAGCACCTCCAGCGCGGACACCCGCGCGGGCTCCGACAGCGCGTGCGTGTCGACGCCCAGGAACAGCGGCCCGTCGGTGCCCTGCATCCGCCGGTATTCACAGATGGCCTGCGTGGTGGCCAGGATGTGGTCCTCGTTGAACGCCGTCCTCAGCGACGACCCCCGGTGTCCCGACGTGCCGAACGCCACCCGCTGCCCCGGGTCGCGGGGATCGGGATGCAGCGCGTAATAGGAGGTCACGAGCCTGTCGACGGCCACGAGGTCGGCGGGCTGGGCTGGCTGTCCTGCGCGTTCGTGCGTCATGTAGGCCACTTTACAAATCCACCTCCGGCCGGAGGATGGGCGCGGCCGGGTGTGGGAAGGTACAGTTCCGTCGATTACTAGAATGGAGTTCGGTTCCTATGCGATTCGGTTATTACCTGACAGAGCCCAAAGGAGACGACCCGATCGGCGGGTTGCGCGCCCAGATCGCCCAGGCGGCGCAGGACGGCTTCACCTCGGCCTGGCTCTCCAACATCTTCGGCCTCGACGCCCTCACCGCCCTGGCCGCCGCCGGGGGCCAGGTGCCCGGCATCGAGCTCGGCACCGCCGTCGTCCCGACCTACCCGCGCCACCCGGCCGTGCTGGCCCAGCAGGCCATGACCACCAACGCCGCGCTCGGCGGGCGCCTCGCGCTCGGCATCGGCCTGTCGCACCAGATGGTCATCGAGGGCATGTACGGCCACAGCTTCGAGCGCCCGTACCGGCACATGTCGGAATACCTGGACATCCTGCTCCCGCTCAGCCGGGGCGAGCACGTCAAGTACGAAGGCGAGACGCTCAAGGCCGACCTCCAGCTCACCACGCCCGGCGGCGGCTTCCCGGTGCTCGTCGCCGCGCTCGGCCCGCGCATGCTCAAGCTGGCCGGCACCGTGGCCGACGGCACCGTCCTGTGGATGACGGGCCCCAAGACGGTCGCCCAGCACGTGGCGCCCACCATCACCGCGGCCGCCGCCGAGGCGGGCCGCGAGGCGCCCAGGATCGTCTGCGCGCTGCCGATCTGCGTCACCGACGACCCCGCCGGCGCCGTCGCTCGCGCGAACGAGATCTTCGCCGTCTACGGACACCTGCCCTCATATCGTGCGATGCTCGACAGGGAAGGCGCGGCCACCCCGGGAGACGTCGCCATCGTGGGCGACGAGGACGCGGTGCTGGCCAAGCTCGACGTGCTGCGGGAAGCCGGTGTGACCGACTTCGTGGGCTCGGTGTTCGCGAGCAAGGAACGCACGCGGGCGCTGCTGATCGGCGCGGCGAAGGGCTGACCCCAAGACATCTCCATAATTCTCCGGCGGGGTGAAGATCGCTTGCTGCATGGCGTTGATGTGTCCGACTGGCAGGGGCCCGTCGACTGGGCCGGCCACGCGGCGGACGGGGTGGCCTTCGCGTTCGCCAAGGCCACCGAGGGCGGCGATTTCACCGACAAGCTGTTCGAACGCAACTGGACCGGCATGCGCGAGAGCCGGATCGTCCGCGGCGCGTACCACTGCGCCAGGCCCGGGGGCGACCCGATCGAGCAGGCGCGCCACTTCCTGGCCGCGATCGACGCGGCGGGCGGGTTACGCGCCGGCGACCTGGTGGCCCTCGGCCTGGAGACCGATGGCGGCCTGCGCCCCGAGCAGGTCGCCCGCCACGCGCGCCGCTGGTGCCACCACGTCGAGCGGCACGGCGGCGCGCGGCCGTTCGTCCACACCTTCCGGGCGTTCGCGCGTGGCGGACACTGCGCGGGCCTGGGCGAGTACCCGTTATGGATCGCCGCCCCCGACAAGCCGCGCGGGGAGCCCGCGGTGCCGTCACCCTGGCGCGACTGGGCCGTTCATCAGTACGTCCACAGCCCGCTCGACCGCAACGTGTTCCACGGGACCCGGCAGGAGCTGACAAACATGGGGTTTCACCCGCGATAGCATCGGTGTTCACCATCGAAGCAGCTCCGGTGTCGAGCGCCGGGGCGCGATCCAAGGGAGTCACCGTGTCAGCCGAGCTACGCATCACCCTCGCCGGAGCCGAGCGTGTGGTCGCGGCCGGCACGACGGCCGGAGAGGCCCTCGAGGCCGACGGCCGCTCGGTCATCGCGGCCCGGGTCAACGGCGAGCTCCGTGACCTGGCGCACCCGCTGTCCGAGGGTGACGCGGTCGAGCCGGTCGAGGTCTCCAGCGAGGACGGCCGGGCCATCGTCCGCCACTCCACCGCCCACGTCATGGCGCAGGCGGTGCAGGAGCTGTTCCCCGAGGCCAAGCTGGGCATCGGGCCGCCCGTGGACAACGGGTTCTACTACGACTTCGACGTCGCCCAGGCCTTTCACCCCGACGATCTCAAGCGCATCGAGAAGCGCATGCGGGAGATCGTCAAGCAGGGGCAGCTGTTCTCCCGCCGGCCCGTCTCCGACGACGAGGCGCGCGAGGAGCTGGCGGCGGAGCCGTACAAGCTGGAGTTGATCGGGCTCAAGGGCGGCGCCGCCGACGAGGAGTCGGTCGAGGTGGGGGCCGGGCAGCTCACCATCTACGACAACCTCGACCCCAAGACCGGCGAGCTGCAGTGGAAGGACCTGTGCCGCGGCCCGCACGTGCCGTCCACCCGGTCGATCCCGGCGTTCAAGCTCATGCGCTCGGGCGGCGCCTACTGGCGCGGCAGCGAGAAGAACCCGCAGCTCCAGCGCATCTACGGCACCGCCTGGGAGTCCCGCGAGAAGCAGGACGACTACCTCAAGCTGCTGGAGGAGGCCGAGAAGCGCGACCACCGCAAGCTGGGTGTCGAGCTCGACCTGTTCAGCTTCCCGCCGGAGCTGGGCAGCGGCCTGCCGATCTTCCATCCCAAGGGCGGGATCATCCGCAAGGAGATGGAAGACTACATGCGCCGGCGGCAGGCGGAGGCGGGCTACGAGTTCGTCAACACGCCGCACATCACCAAGTCGTCGCTGTTCGAGACCTCGGGGCATCTGCCGTGGTATGCCGACGACATGTTCCCGGCGTTCGAGCTGGAGGGCATCGAATACCGGGTCAAGCCGATGAACTGCCCGATGCACAACCTGATCTTCCGGGCGCGCGGGCGGTCCTACCGCGAGCTGCCGCTGCGGCTGTGCGAGTTCGGCTCGGTCTACCGCTACGAGAAGTCGGGCGTGGTCCACGGCCTGACCCGGGTGCGCGGCATGACGCAGGACGACGCGCACATCTACACCACCCGGGAGCAGATGGCCGATGAGATCAAGTCGCTGCTGAGGTTCGTGCTCAGCGTGCTGCGCGACTTCGGCCTGCCGGAGTTCTACCTGGAGCTGTCGACCCGCGACGAGTCCGACAAGTTCATCGGCGAGCCCGCCGAGTGGGACGAGGCGACCGAGGCGCTGCGCCAGGTGGCCACCGAGTCGGGGCTGGACCTGGTCGACGACCCGGGCGGCGCGGCCTTCTACGGCCCGAAGATCTCCGTGCAGGCCAAGGACGCGATCGGGCGCACCTGGCAGCTGTCCACCATCCAGCTCGACCTCAACCAGCCCAAGCGCTTCGGCCTCGAATACCAGGCGGCCGACGGCAGCCGGCAGACTCCGGTCATGATCCACCGGGCGCTGTTCGGCTCCGTCGAGCGCTTCCTCGGCGTGCTCACCGAGCACTACGCGGGCGCCTTCCCCCCCTGGCTCTCGCCGGTGCAGGTGACGGGCATCCCGATCGCCGACGCGCACGTGTCCTACCTGCAGGACGTCGCCAAGAAGCTGCGCGAGCGCGGCATCCGGATCGAGGTCGACGCCTCCGACGACCGGATGCAGAAGAAGATCCGCAACGCGCAGAAGGCCAAGGTGCCCTTCATGCTGCTGGCCGGTGACGACGACATCGCCAACGGCGCGGTGTCGTTCCGCTACCGGAACGGCGAGCAGAAGAACGGCGTACCGATCGAGGAGGCCGTGGCGGAGATCGTCAACGCCGTGGAGCGGCGCGTCCAGGTCTGACCCGATGACGAGAACGGCGGAGTCTCACGGCTCCGCCGTTTTTCGTCGTCCGGCCTCCAGTTCGGGGATCATCGGGTGAACAGGCGGAAGGTGATGGCGGGGCGGCTGCCGAAGCGCTCGGCCGCCTGGTGGGCGAAGCCTTCGATGAGGTCGCGGGCGTACGATTCGGGGTCCTGGTCGGTGAGCGCCTCGATGTAGGCGCGGTGCTCGACGAGCGAGCGCACGCCGCGCTCCAGGCCGTCGGTGACGTCCACGGCGTGGGTGGGGGAGTCGGTGCCCGCGACGGCGACCCAGCGGACGCCGTTCCAGGGCTCTGCCACCGTATCCGGAAATATCCACCTATTTCCCGCATCCCCGGCGGCGTCGAGGACGGCGCGGCCCACGGCCCGGTGGTCGGGAGTGTTCCAGTACGTTCCGCCCCAGGTGTCGTCCGGGTTCAGGGTGATCACCAGCTCGGGGCGGTGCCTGCGGATGGCGGCGGCGATGTCCTTCCTGAGCGCGGTGCCGTACTCGATCACCCCGTCGGCGTGGTCGAGGAACTCCACGCTCGTCACCCCGACGACGGCCGCGCTGGCCCGCTCCTCCCGCTCCCGCACCGGCCCTGCCTCGGCCGGGACGAGCGTGTCGATGCCCGCCTCACCCCTGGAGACGATCAAGTACGCGACCTCGCGGCCCTGGTCGGTCCAGGTGGCGATGGCGGCGGCACAGCCGTACTCGAGGTCGTCGGGGTGGGCCACGATGGCGAGGGCGCGCTGCCAGTCGTCGGGCATGGGCTCCAGTTGCTCGGTCATGGCCCACACCCTAAAGGCGCGCCTGCGCGGGCGGAGGCTTCCGGCCGTCCCTCGAAGCCCAGGGATCGTCGCCTTGGGACGCCTGAGCACCTCATGGATGGCCGCCCGGCTGGCATCCGCCCCAGAACGAGGACACCGCCGCCTGAGGCGCAGTTGAACGCGCCTCCGGCCTTGGGCCGCCTCCGGCATCGGGGCGTCCTTGGGACCGGGCTGCCGTAGGCGCCGGGTCGCTCCAGGGGCTGGGCCGCTCCAGGGGCCGGGCGCTCCGAGTCGCCGCAGGGATCGGGCTCTGAGGGCCGTAGCCTGGGCGCGCACGCCCGCCTCAGCGCCTGTCACCGGGAGCGTCCGATCGTCTCAAGAGGGGTTGCCTGGCCGTCCGGAAGGGTGTCGGCGGGGTGCGTCCGATCGGTGCGAGGGCCGCTGCTCAGGAACGCCCGACCACCCCGAGGGCGCGGCTGATGGGCTCAAGGGGTGGTGGAGGGAGACGGGGGCGGAGGGGCGTCAGAGGGGGGAGGGGTGGGTGTCGTCGTCGGAGGTGTCGCGGAGGGGGTGGCGGGGCTCGCCCGGGAGGCGGACGTCGTCGACCGTCACGTTGACCTCCGCGACCCGCATCCCGAGCATGTGGCTGACGCTCCTGGCCACGTTCGTCTTGACCTCGGAGGCCACCTCCATCACGACGTGCCCGTACTCCACCACGATGGTCACGCTCACGGCCACCGTACGGTCCTGGATCTGCGCGCTGACCCCCTGGTTGGCCCGCCGGGAGCCGATGCCGATGCGGTCGCGTACGGACTCGAAGGCCCGCGCCAGGTCGCCGCCCAGGTCGGCAACCCCGGTCACCTCGAGAGCCGCCAGAGCGGCGACCTTCTCGACCACCTCGTCGGCGACCTTGATCCGGCCCTTGACGACGGCGCCGAAGGAGGGCTCCTCCGAGGGTGGTACGCCGGTGGGTGCGGAGCTCACGTCTTCGACCGGGTCAGGAGCGGGGGCCGTGGCCGGGTCGGGGGCGTCGGCGGACGGGGTGGAGTGGACGGTCGGCAGGGAGTCGTGCTCGGCTAAGTCGTGCTCGGCTAAAGCGTCACTCATAGCGGCCTCCTGTAGGCGATGCTTGGGATTGTGCCGGAAGAGCGGGCCGTTTGTCCGTGGTCCTATGCTGCTAGGTATGCACGATCAGGCAGGGGCAGGGTCCCCCGACAACTTCGAGCGTCTGTGGACCCCGCATCGCATGGCCTACATCAAGGGCGAGAACAAACCGACGGGCAGCGGCCCCGATGACGGGTGCCCGTTCGACGCGATCCCCAAGATGAGCGACGAGGACGGCCTGATCGTCGCCCGGGGCGAGACGGTCTACGCCGTGCTCAACCTGTACCCGTACAACTCCGGCCACCTGATGGTGGTCCCCTACCGGCACGTGTCCGACTACGACGAGCTGGTGCCGGCCGAGCTGGTCGAGCTGGGGGAGTTCACGCAGAAGTCGCTGCGCGCGCTGCGCAAGGCCAGCGGCGCGCAGGGCTTCAACGTCGGCATGAACCTGGGCCACGTCGCCGGCGCCGGCATCGCCGCCCACCTGCACCAGCACGTGGTGCCCAGGTGGGGCGGCGACACGAACTTCATGCCGGTCGTGGGCCAGACCAAGGTCCTGCCGCAGCTGCTCCGCGACACCCGCCAACTGCTCGCCGACGCCTGGGACTGACCCGCTCTGGGGTAGCGCCCGCTGTCCGGCCGTTCGGGGCCGCTTCCGGGAGGCGGCGCTACTCCGTGCGGTGTCGTGTTACTTCGTCGCGGTCGCTAAGTCCGACGACACGGGGCCGGTGACCGACTCGCGGTCGCGTCGGAGCGCGCCGATGCCGGTGGCCAGCAGCAGAGGTACGGCCAGCGCCAGGGCCATGGACAGCACGGCCGCGCCCGAGTCGTTGACGAGCATCCCGACCACGCCGCTCACGAGCGTGCCGATCAGCCCGGCGCGCAGCGCGGGGGAGTGCTCGAACGCGGCGGGCACCACCCCGGCCGATGCCTGTTCGGGCCGCAGGATCGCGTAGATGAGGAACGCGGCGGCCGCGATCACGATCGGCATGAGGTTGGGGCTGAGCAGGGTGGCCAGCATGGCCTGCAGCTTGCGCAGGATGACGTCGAACGCCTCACCGCTCAGCACCTGCCCCACGAACCTGCCCAGGTGGGTCTGCTCGTCCGCCGGCTTCAGGTAGTTGAGCCAGGCGAACGTCATCACGATCAACCCGCCGGCCACCAGGAACGCGCCCAGCTTCACCAGCGAGACCCGCTTGCCCGCCAGCAGCAGCGCGGTCACCGCGATGCCCGGCACGAACGCGATCACACCGCCGAAGTCGCTGCCCATCCCGGAGCCGCCGAGCACCATCGCGAACGTCCCCAGCAGCACGATCGCGGCCAGCCCCACCTTGCCCGGCCACCGGTGCGCGATCACCGTGGTGGCCAGCAGGGTGCCGGTGGCCAGGAGCGCGAACGGGATGTTCCCCAGGCCGTAGTAGCGGGCCCCGACGTCCGCGCTGTAGCCCATGATGCTGTTGAGCTGCAACGTCGTACCGGTCAGCAGGTCGCCCGCCAGCGTGAGCGCGGTGATCCCGGCCACCACCGCCAGCGGCCCCAGCGGCTGTCGCCGCCACGGCCCCGCGAACGCCACCGCCGTGACGACCGCCGCCCACCCGAGCACCCCGGCCACCAGCTGCGGCAGGCTCGACCAGGGCAGCAGGTTGACCAGGTAGCTGGAGACGGGCAGGGAGGCGAGGGCGACGGCCGCGAAACGTACCGGTGCCAGGCCCTTGCGGCGGCGCAGCAGCAGGAAAGCTACCACGTAGAACAGCACCTGCAGCACGGCCACGACCGTGAAGTAGATGCCCTTGATCGAGCGGATGGCCTGCGCGGTCGCGTCGGCCCGCTGGAGCCGTTCGAACGTCGCGCCCGGCCCGCCGACCTGCAGCGGGACGCCTATCACGGTGCTCGGGACCGGCACCCCGAGCTTGGTCAGGATGGTGGAGGTCAGGTCGGGCAGGATCGAGATGTCCTCGCGGCGGGTGGAGGCCGCGCCGAGCAGGTGGCCCTGCGCGCCGGGCTCGCGCAGCGCGGCCACCCGCAGGTGGGGTACAGAGCCATGGTCGGACAGGCCCGCGAGCAGCACCGTCGTGTCGGCGGGCAGGACTGACAGCAGCGCGCCCGCCTTGGCGTCGGCCATCCGCAGCGCGTCACGCCGCTCGGTGGCGCTGAGCTGGTCGGGCACCTTGGCCAGCTTGCCGCCGGCCAGGTAGGGGCGGACGAGGTCGTCCACGTCCATGGCGATCATCCGGCACCGTTCGAGATCGGGCGTGCGGACCTGGAGCGGGGAGGAGTGGTACTCCTGGACCGCGCCCTGCCGGTCGGCCAGGCCCAGCGCGGCGCCGGGGCCGATGGCGATCGAGCACTGCCCGGCGGCCTTGAGCGACTCGCCCAGCGTGCCCGCGTTGCGCTGTCCGGCCACGTCGAGGAGGTAGCGGTAGTCGGGGATGACCGCGCCCGCGCCCTGCTGCTCGGGCATGGGGGGCGCGCCGCAGCTGTATCCGGCCGCCGACCTGGTGCCGGCCGACACGGTCAGCCAGCCGTCGTAGGGGCAGGTCACGCCGCCGACGGTACGAATGGACAGCGAGCCGATCGCGCTGGATCTGGCCAGCTCCCACAGGTTGGGGGAGTCCGCCTGGGTGATGTCGTTCCAGTGCAGGCCGGACACGCCGATGAGCGCGACCCGGCCCGCGCTCGCGTCCTTCGTGGCCTGGGCCGGGCCGGTGAACAGTCCCTGGCCGAGCAGGACCTGCCCGACCAGCCCGACCAACACGGCCAGCACGGCCAGCGTGCGCCTCATCCCGATGACCTTCCGTGATCGAATGATTCCGTGGCACGGTAGAGCAAGGTCATGTTCCGGCGCCACCGGACCCGACTACCCTCTCATGCGGTGCATGTATCACGTGCGCCGTTTCATTCGGGTGAGCTTTTCCCGCTCTGGGTGGTTGTGGTGGGCGCCGTGCGTGTTGCGCCGGGCTCCGCCGTACGACGTCTCGCCGTCGCGGCGCGGTTTGGGCGGGTGCCGGGGACGCGGTGTTGAGGGCGTCCCCGGCGTGACGCGCATTCGGTGTGGCACGTCCCTGGTGCGGCGCGCACTCGACGGTGTGCGGGTCCAGCGGGGTGCAGGGCCGGTGTGGGCGCGCTCTCCGCGTGGATGGAGGCGTCAGGGGGCCGGGGTCTTGACCTTGGTGGTCTTGCTTTCGTGGCCGAGCCGGTCCACGGCCGTGACCGCGTAGGTCCCGTCCGGCGCGGCCGTGAACGACGGGCTCGTCACGACGGCGACCAGGTTGCGGGCGTCCGTGCCGTGGCAGTCCTTGCCGGACTTGGGCACCTGGTACACCGCGTACGCCCGCGCCCCCTGGGACGGCTTCCAGGACAGCTGGGTGCCGTTGGCCTTGAGGCCGGCGGGGGCGGGAGGGGCGGAGCCGCCGCGTTCCTTGATCAAGGGCAGCAGGGCGGGGCGGGAGTAGTGGTTCTTGGCGACGCGGTCCACGGACCCGAGAGGGTTGTCCAGGAAGTTCTTGGCGCTGAAGTAGACCTCGCCCTTGACCTGCTTGTGATCACGGTTGACGCCCACCTCGGCGGCCAGCTCGCCGGGCTTCGTCCAGGCCCGGTCGTCCTTGGCGCCCACCCGGTAGAGCCCCTGGCCGATGTACAGCTGCACGTCCGTGCCCTTGACCTCGTCGGACCACCAGGCCGCCAGCGTGTCGTAGTCGGCCAGCTTGTGGCCGCGCGGCCAGTAGAGCTGCGGGAGCACGTAGTCGACGGTGCCCGACTTGATCCAGGCGCGCGCGTCCGCATAAATCGAGTCATACGCGGACATGCCCGAAGTGTTCGAGCCGGTCGGGTCGTTCGACTTGTTGCGCCAGATGCCGAAGGGGCTGATCCCGAACTTGACGTACCCCTTGGCGTCGTGGACGGCCTTGTCCACCTGGGCGACGAGCGTGTTGACGTTGTCGCGCCGCCAGGCGGCGAGCTTCTTGCCGTCGCCGTACTTCGCGAACGCCGCCGCGTCGTCGAACTTCTGCCCCGCCGCCGGATACGGGTAGAAGTAGTCGTCGAAGTGCACCCCGTCGATGTCGTACCGGGACACCACGTCCGTGATGACCTTGGTCACGTGGTCGCGGACGGCGGGCAGGCCCGGGTTGTAGTAGAGGCGGCCGCCGTACTTGATCGTCCAGTCGGGGTGTTTGCGCGCCGGATGGCCGGCGGGCAGCTTGGCGGCGCTGTCGCCGTAGGAGGCGCGGTACGGGTTGAACCAGGCGTGGAACTCCATGCCGCGCTTGTGCGCCTCGTCGATGAGGAACGGCAGCGGATCCCAGCCGGGGTCCTTGCCGGCCGTGCCCGTCAGATATTGGGTCCAGGGCTCCAGCGACGACTTGTACAGCGCGTCGGAGGCGGGCCGGACCTGGACGAAGACCGCGTTGAGGTTGCGCTTGGCGGCGCCGTCGAGGATCTTGACGTACTCGGCGCGCTGCCGGTCGGGCGAGAGCCCGGTCTTGGAGGGCCAGTCGATGTTCTGGGTGGTGGCGATCCACACCCCGCGCAGCTCGCGCTTGGGATAGCTCGCGTCGGCCTTGCAGGCCGCGGCGGATGCGTCGGGTGCGGCGGCGACGGCCGTCTTCTTCTTGGTCGCTGCTGGGCTCTCCCCGGCCCCGGGGCCGAAGACGTAGGCGGCGGAGGTGGTGACGACCGCGAGAGCAGCAGCGGCTAGGAGTGGGCGTCCAGTTCGCATAATGCCACCCAGTGTGGCAGTTGCTCCGGCATGCTCGGTACGAAAAAAAGAAATCGACTCGTGATGCTTCTGTGACAAAAGTAAACGGCTGGGCCGGGAGGGAGCAAAGCCCTCCCGGCTCGTCCAGGCCTCATTCCGCGGTGACGGCCACCTTGCTCGCGAGGTTCGGCGGAAGGGGCTCGTAGCGCAGGAAGGCCCGCTGGAACGTCCCGGTGCCGTGCGACATGGATCTCAGGTCGATGGCGTACCGGGTGATCTCCAGCTCGGGCACCTCGGCCTTGACCAGCGTACGTCCCGTGCCGACGGGCTCCGTGCCGAGCACCCGCCCGCGCCGCGACGACAGGTCGGACATCACCGACCCCACGTAGTCGTCGGCGACGAGCACCGACAGCTCGTCCACCGGCTCCAGCAGCAGCGTCGGCACCTTCGCGGCCGCCTCCTTCAGCGCGAGCTGGCCGGCGATCTGGAAGGCCATGTCGGAGGAGTCGACCGAGTGCGCCTTGCCGTCGTACAGGGTGACGCGGACGTCCACCATCGGGTAGCCGGCCACGACGCCCCGCTCCATCTGGGCCCGCACGCCCTTCTCCACCGACGGGATGAACTGCCGCGGCACGACGCCGCCCACGATCTTGTCCACGAACTCGAACCCGCCGCCCGACGGCAGCGGCTCGACCTCGAGGTGGCAGATCGCGTACTGGCCGTGGCCGCCGGTCTGCTTGACGTTGCGGCCCATCGCCTGGCACTTGCCGCCGAACGTCTCGCGCAACGGCACCCGCAGGTCGACCCGCTCGACCTCGACGCCGTGGCGCTTGGCCAGGCGGTCGAGCAGCACGTCGGTGTGCGCCTCGCCCATGCACCACAGGACGAGCTGCCTGGTCTCGGCGTTGTTCTCCAGCCGCAGGGTCGGGTCCTCGGCCACCAGCCGGGCCAGGGCCTGTGACAGCTTGTCCTCGTCGGCCTTCGACTTGGCCCTGATCGCCACCGGCAGGAGCGGGTCGGGCATGGCCCAGGCGGTCATCAGGAGCGGCTGCTCGACCTCGGACAGGGTGTCGCCGGTCTCGGCCCGCGACAGCTTGGCGACCGCGATGATGTCGCCCGCGACGCCCTTGGCGGCGGGACGCTGCTGCTTGCCCAGCGGGCAGGTCAGGGTGCCGATGCGCTCGTCCACGTCGTGGTCCTCGTGCCCGCGGTCGGCCAGGCCGTGCCCGGACACGTGCACGGTCATGTCGGGGCGCAACGTGCCCGAGAAGACGCGTACGAGGCTGATGCGGCCCACGTACGGGTCGCTGGTGGTCTTGACGACCTCGGCTACGAGCGGGCCGTCGGGGTCGCAGGCGATGTTCTTGACCGGCTTGCCCGACAGGTCGGTGATCTCGGGCAGCGGGTGTTCGAGGGGCGAGGGGAAGCCCTGGGTCATGATCTCGAGGATCTCCGGCGCGCCGACGCCGAGCCCGCTGCACAGCACCGGGTAGAAGCTGCCGCGCGCGACGGCCTTCTCCAGGTCCTCCACCAGGACCTTGGTGTCGATGGGCTCGCCTTCGAGATAGCGCTCCATGAGCGATTCGTCTTCGCTCTCCTGGATGATCCCCTCGATCAGCTCGCCACGGCGCTCCTCGATCTGCGCCGCGTAGTCCGGCCCGGGCTCCTTCTCCGTACGGGTGCCCGTGGCGTAGTTGTAGAACTTCTGCGACAGCAGCCCGATCAGGCCGTTCACGTGGCCGTTGGTGATGACGGGCAGGTAAAGGGGCGCGACGCCGTCGCCGAAGACGTCCTGGCACGTCACGAGGACCTCGTCGAAGTCGGCCCGCTGGTGGTCGATCTTGGTGATCACCACCGCCCGCGGCATGCCGACCTGGGCGCACTCCTCCCACAGCATCTGCGTGAGGCCGTCGATCCCCTCGGAGGCCGACACCACGAACAGCGCGGCGTCCGCCGCGCGCAGTCCCGCGCGCAGGTCGCCCACGAAATCGGCGTAACCGGGGGTGTCGAGAAGGTTGATCTTGATGCCGTTGTGCACCAGCGGCGCCACGGCGAGGTTGACCGACCGCTGCTGACGGACCTCCACCTCGTCGAAGTCGCTGACCGTGTTGCCGTCCTCCACCCGGCCGGCGCGCTGGACGGTGCCGGTCGCGGCCAGCAGCTGCTCGGCGAGGGTCGTCTTACCCGCTCCTGAGTGGCCGACCAGCACGACATTGCGTATCGCATCCGCACTGTCGGCCGTGGGTGCCCTGCCCGCGGCTCCTGCAGTGCCACCGGTGTTCTTCTCTGCCACAACAGCCTCCCACGTCGCCGGATGTTCCAACGACCGCGCCCAAGCGGAGGGTGTCTGGAAACCGCATGGACGCGGTGTGTTCACCAAATACCCCTGTGGCGGATATCACAAGGGGGGTGGGGCAAAGAAAGTTGTCAGGCGTTCCATGGCCTACGATCGGACCGCGATGCTCAAACTCCTGCGCCCGGCCATGACCCGGATACTCACCCCGCTGGGCAGGGCCCTCGTCGGCCGCGGGATCGGCCCGAACGCCGTCACGGCGATCGGCACCCTCGGCACGGTCGTGTCCGCCCTGCTCTTCTTCCCCCTGGGCCAGCTGACCTGGGGCGCTCTCGTGATCACCGTCTTCGTGCTGTTCGACCTGCTCGACGGCGTGGTGGCGAGGCTCGGCGGGAAGGGCGGCTCCACGTGGGGCGCGTTCCTCGACTCGACGTTCGACCGGGTGGCCGACGCGGCCATCTTCGCCGGGCTGATCCTCTACTTCATCTCCAAGCACGACACGCTCATGGCGGCCGTGACGCTGGTGTGCCTGATCGCGGGCTCCCTGGTGTCGTACGCCAAGGCCAGGGCGGAGGGGCTCGGGCTCACGGCCGACGTGGGGCTGGCCGAGCGGCCCGAGCGGCTGGTCGTCGCGCTCGTCGCGGCCTGTTTCGCGGGGCTCGGCGTTCCGTACATTCTTCCCGTGGGCATGTGGCTGCTCGCCGCGGCCAGCGTGTTCACCGTGGGGCAGCGCGTGGTGGCCGTCCACCGGCAGACGAGGGAGAGATGAGCGACAAGACGTCCTTCGGTGATCGTGTCGTTGCCGCGGGGTTCGCGGCGGGCTGGAAGCTCGTGCCGCTGCTGCCCGAGCGCCCGACGGCCGCGGTCTTCCGCTTCCTGGCCGACCGGATCTGGAGCAGGCGGGGCAAGTCCGTGCTCCGCCTGGAGTCCAACCTGGCCAGGGTGACCGGGCTCGACGCGGGCAGCCGCGAGATGCGTGAGCTCAGCAGGGCCGGCATGCGCTCGTACTTCCGCTACTTCCACGAGATCTTCCGGCTGCCGTCGATGGGCGTCGAGGAGATCGTGCGGCGCAGCCACACCATCGGGGCCGAGCACGTCCACGCCAACGTGGCGGCCGGGCGGGGCGTGGTGCTGGCGCTGCCCCACATGGGCAACTGGGACCAGGCGGGTGCGTGGCTGGTGGGTGTGGGCCACCCCTTCACGACCGTGGCCGAGCGGCTCAAGCCGGAGTCGCTGTTCCGCCGGTACGTGGCCTTCCGCGAGGGCCTCGGCATGGAGGTGCTGCCGCTGACCGGCGGCGACGGGCACAACTTCGGCACGCTGGCCACCCGCGTGCGCAAGGGCGGCGTCGTGTGCCTGCCCGCCGAGCGCGACCTGACCAAGGGCGGCGTCGAGGTGCGCTTCTTCGGCGCGACCACCAAGGTCCCCGCCGGGCCGCCGCTGCTGGCCGTGCAGACGGGGGCCGCGCTGCTCCCGGCCATCCTCTACAACGTCGGCGACGACTGGGGCATCCACATCCACGAGGAGGTCCCGGTCCCGGCCGAGGGCACCCGGCAGGAGAAGGTCGCGGCGGTGGCGCAGGGGCTGACCGACGTGTTCGAGAAGGGCATCTCCGAGCACCCGGAGGACTGGCACATGTTGCAGCGGCTCTGGCTGGAAGACCTCGCGCGATGAGGATCGGCATCGTCTGCCCCTACTCGTGGGACATGCCGGGCGGGGTCAAGCAGCACATCGACGACCTGGCCCAGGCGCTGATCGCGCAGGGGCACGAGGTGTCGGTGATCGCGCCGGCGGCCGACGACGACGAGCTGCCCCCGTACGTGACGGGCGCGGGCCGGGCGGTGCCGGTGCCGTACAACGGGTCGGTGGCCAGGATGTCGTTCGGCTTCCTGTCGGCCGCGCGGGTGCGGCGGTGGGTGCGTACGGGCGGGTTCGACGTGCTGCACATCCACGAGCCGCTGATCCCGAGCCTGGGCGTGCTGGCCTGCTGGGCGGCCAGGGGGCCGATCGTGGCCACGTTCCACGCGTCGTTCACGCGCTCGCGGGCCATCGCGGTGGCCGAGCCGTTGCTGCGCAGCGCGCTGGAGAAGCTGATGGGCCGCATCGCGGTCTCCGACGCGGCCCGCAAGAGCCTGGTCGAGCAGTTCGGCGGCGACGCCGTGCTGATCCCCAACGGCGTCACCGTCTCCCGCTACACCGACGCCGAGCCGCTCGACGGCTGGGGGCCCGACGGCGCCACGATCGGCTTCCTCGGCCGGATGGACGAGGAGCGCAAGGGCCTGCCGATCCTGCTCGACGCGTTCAGGACCCTCGCGGCCGAGCGGCCGGGCCTGAAGCTGCTCCTGGCCGGGCCCGGCGACGCCAAGGACGTCTACGAGCGGGTGCCGAAGGAGTTCCACGACCGGGTGACCGTGCTGGGCATGGTGAGCGAGGCCGACAAGATCCGCGCCTACCACTCGGTCGACGTGTTCTGCGCGCCCAACACGCGCGGGGAGAGCTTCGGCATCGTGCTGGCCGAGGCCATGGCGTCCGGGGCGACGGTGCTGGGCAGCGACATCCCGGCCTTCCGCAGGGTGCTGGGCGAGGGGCAGGCGGGCGCGCTGTTCGCCAACGGCGACGCCGGCTCGCTGGCGCGCCAGGCCGGCGCGCTGCTCGACGCGCCCGAGCGGCGGGCCAAGCTGGCCGCCGAGGCGCTGGTGGCGGTGCGGAAGTACGACTGGTCGACGGTGGCGCGGGACGTCGTACGCGTCTACGAGACGGTCGCCACGAGCGGCGCGGGGCGCGTGGAGGAAGATCTGTGACATCCACCATCATCGTGCTGGTCGTGGGCCTCGTCGTGGTGCTCACGGCCGTCTACATCTCCTGGCGCGCGGGCCGGCTCGACCGCCTGCACATCCGGCTGGAGCTGGCCCAGGAGTCGCTGGACGCCGCGCTGATGCGGCGCAGGGCGGTGGTGCTGGAGCTGGCCGGCTCGCGCCTGCTCGACCCCGCGACCTCCCTGGTGCTGGCCGCCGCGGCGCACGAGGCCAGGAGCGCGGGCCCGGAGGAGCGCGAGCACGCCGAGAGCGACCTGTCGCGCACCCTGCGCGCGGTCGTGGACCAGGAGCGGTTCAGGGAGAAGCTGGCGGAGCCGCCCGGCGGTGGCGACCTACTGGACGAGCTCGACTCGGCGGTGGCCAAGGTCGTCTACTCGCGCCGCTTCTACAACAATGCGGTTGCGGTCACGCGGGCGGCGCAGCGGCGCTGGCTGGCCAGAACCCTCCGCCTGGCGGGCCATACCGAATATCCGCAATTCTTCGAAATCGATGACAATCCGCCGGCGGCTATGGCAACTGAATGACCTCATTTGGGGAAGCCAGTAAGCTTCATCCCGTTTTCGGGCTGAAGCGAGGAGTGTTCACGTGCGGCTACCCCGGATGATCACGGTCACACTGGCCGGAGCGGCGGTGCTGCTGCCTGTCGCGGCCTGCTCCTCCTCGGAGGCGCCCGCCCCGGGTAAGGCGCCCCAGGCCGCCACGGCCGCGCCCAGCGAGGAGCCCACCGAGGCGCCCGAGGGCCACCCGTTCACCGGCAAGCCGTACGACGGCCTGAAGCCGGTGCTCGCGGTGAAGATCGAGAACACCGCGGCGGGCAAGCCGCAGCTCGGCCTCAAGAGCGCGGACATCGTCTACATCGAGCAGGTCGAGGCGGGCCTGACCCGGCTCATGGCGATCTTCTCCTCCAAGGTGCCGGCGAAGGTGGGCCCCGTCCGCAGCGCCCGCATCTCCGACCTGCACATCACGCCGCAGTTCGGCAAGCCGGCCTTCGCCTACTCGGGCGTGCAGACCAAGATGCTGCCGTTCGTGGCCAAGGCGTCGCTGTTCGACGTCGGCGACACGCGCAACCCCGGCGCCTACTTCCGCCAGCCGGGCCGCTTCGCCCCCTACAACCTCTTCGCCAACACCAAGGACCTCCTCGGCAAGGCCCCCAAGGCGAGCAAGGCCAAGGACATCGGCTTCACCTTCGGCGACGCCCCGGCCGAGGGCGGCGTGGACAAGAAGTCGTACAGCGTCAAGTGGCCCGCGGCGCGCTTCACCTTCGCCTGGTCGGAGGAGAAGAAGCAGTGGCTGATCTGGCAGGACGGCAAGAAGGACATGGCGGCGGAGGGCGGCCAGCTCGGCGCGCCCACGGTCGTCATCCAGTACACCAAGACCGAGCGCTCGGAGTTCCACGACAAGAACCAGAGCTACACGCCGCTCGTGCACACCACGGGCAAGGGCAAGGCGATCGTGCTGCGCGACGGCAAGGCGTACAAGGCGAACTGGGAGCGGGAATCCGAGGACACCGGTACGACGTTCACCACGGAGAGCGGCGACCCGATGAACTTCGCGCCCGGCCAGGTCTGGGTGGCGCTCGCCAGCCGCAAACCCGTCATCCCCTAGCGCCTATCTGTCCAAGTATGGCGATAAATCCTGACATCTTGGCATGTCGGGGGAGGGGTCCTTCAGGACCTACCATGGGGTTGATAACTTACCGAAGCCGTGAGAGCCGTGAGGATGACCGTGTCGACCAGCACGCCTGAAAGCACCCCCGTCACCGGAACCGCCCGTGTCAAGCGTGGCATGGCCGAGATGCTCAAGGGCGGCGTCATCATGGACGTCGTCACCCCCGAGCAGGCCAAGATCGCCGAAGACGCCGGCGCGGTGGCCGTCATGGCCCTTGAGCGCGTGCCCGCCGACATCCGCGCCCAGGGCGGGGTGTCCAGGATGAGCGACCCCGACATGATCGACGGCATCATCGCGGCCGTGTCGATCCCCGTGATGGCCAAGGCCCGCATCGGCCACTTCGTCGAGGCCAGGGTCCTGCAGGCGCTCGGCGTCGACTACGTGGACGAGTCGGAGGTGCTGACCCCGGCCGACTACGCCAACCACATCGACAAGTGGCAGTTCACCGTGCCGTTCGTGTGCGGGGCCACCAACCTGGGCGAGGCCATGCGCCGCATCACCGAGGGCGCGGCCATGATCCGCTCCAAGGGCGAGGCCGGCACCGGCGACGTCTCCAACGCCGTCACCCACATGCGCACGATCCGCGCCGAGATCAAGCGTCTCACCTCGCTGCCCGAGGACGAGCTCTACGTCGCGGCCAAGGAGCTGCAGGCCCCGTACGAGCTGGTCGTCGAGGTCGCCAAGACCGGCAAGCTGCCGGTCGTGCTGTTCACCGCGGGCGGCATCGCCACCCCGGCCGACGCCGCGATGATGATGCAGCTCGGCGCCGAGGGCGTGTTCGTGGGCTCGGGCATCTTCAAGTCGGGCGACCCGGCCAAGCGCGCCGCGGCCATCGTCAAGGCCACCACCTTCTACGACGACCCCGACGTCATCGCCAAGGTCTCGCGCGGCCTGGGCGAGGCCATGGTCGGCATCAACGTCGACGAGATCCCGCAGCCGCACCGCCTGGCCGAGCGCGGCTGGTAGGCGGCGCGTCGTTGCAGGTCGCCCGGCCTGACCGTGTGACATGATCACGTACGGCAGGCGGGGGCGCACCACAGCGTGACGATGAAAATCGCCAGATGAGGCGGCATCCGCGAAGGATGTCGCCTTTTTGGTGTTGTGTGGCGTTCACCAAGTAGTCATGATCTTCAGTAAAGCTACCTGGCGTCCCCCTCACCCTTGATCGTCACAGGAGCGTCTCGTGTCCAAGCTGAACCGCCGGCACTTTCTGGTCACAGGGTTAGCGGCGGGCGCCGCCGTGACCATTCCCGCGACCACCGCCTTCGCCGATCCCGGCACCGATCCCGACGTCGCGGCGGCTTCGCGCGAGCTGCGTACCGACCCCTTCACGCTCGGCGTCGCCTCCGGCGACCCGGACCACGAGGGCTTCGTCCTGTGGACCAGGCTCGCCCAGGAGCCGCTGGCCGAGGACGGGTTCGGCGGCATGCCGCAGCGGCCGTTCCCGGTGCAGTGGCAGGTGTACGCCGACGAGAACTGCCGCCGCGTCGTCCGCTCCGGCGTGAGCGTGGCCACGCCCGAGTGGGGCCACAGCGTGCACGTCGAGGTCGACCGGCTGGGCTCCGACCGCGAGTACTGGTACCGCTTCCGCGTCGGCAAGTACGTCTCGCCGGTCGGGCGTGCCCGCACCGCGCCGCACCCGCTCTCGTACGGGAGCTCGCTGGCCATGGCGTTCGTCTCGTGCGCCCAGTACGAGCACGGCTACTTCACCTCGTACCGCAGGCTGGCCGAGGACAACCCGGACCTCGTCCTGCACCTGGGCGACTACCAGTACGAGTACACCAAGGACACCTACACCATCCCCGGCGGCAACGTCCGCGACCACGAGGGCCCCGAGACCGAGACCCTGGCCAACTACCGCCAGCGCCACGCCCAGTACAAGGCCGACCCCGACCTGCAGGCCGCGCACGCCGCCGCGCCGTGGCTGGTGGTGTGGGACGACCACGAGGTCGACAACAACTGGGCCGACGAGATCCCCGAGAAGCCCGAGGTCCCCCAGCCGAACTTCCTGGCCAGGCGCGAGGCCGCCTTCCGCGCCTACTACGAGAACATGCCGCTGCGCCGCACCTCCATCCCGCGCGGCATCGACATGCAGCTCTACCGGCGGATCCGGTGGGGGCGGATGGCCATGTTCCACATGCTCGACACCCGCCAGTACCGCGACGACCAGGGCTGCGGCGACGGCTACCGCGACTGCCCGGCCGCCGTGGACCCGGCGCGCTCGATCACGGGCAACGAGCAGGAGTCCTGGCTGCTGGACGGCTTCCACCACTCCCGCGCGCAGTGGGACATCATCGGCCAGCAGGTCTTCTTCGCCCAGCGCGACAACAACGCCGGCCCTGCCAAGATCACCAGCCAGGACGCCTGGGACGGCTACGTCGCCTCCCGGCAGCGCATCACCCAGGGCTGGGTGGACGCCAAGGTGCGCAACGCCGTCGTGCTGACCGGTGACGTGCACGCGCACTGGGCCAGCGACCTCAAGCTGAACTACGACGACCCGACCGGGCCGTCGGTGGGCTCCGAGCTGGTGGCCACCTCGATCTCGACGGGCGGCAACGGGGCGGACTCCGACCCGTCCACGCACCCGTTCCTGGCGATCAACCCGCACCTGAAGTTCTACAACAACCAGCGCGGTTACGTGCTGACGAAGATCGAGCGGGACCAGATGACCGCGGACTTCAGGGTGGTGCCGAAGGTGCAGACCCCGGGGGCCGAGGTCTACACGCGGGCCACGTTCGTCGTGGAGGACCGGGTGCCGGGGGTGCAGCAGACGTACCTGCGGCCGCTCGACCCGACGCTGCGCGCCCAGCAGCAGCTGACCGTGGAGGAGACGGTCCGCCTGGAGACCGAGCGTCCCTGACGATCGCTCCGGAGAGCGGCACCCCGGCCCGGGGTGCCGCTTTTCTCTTGCCGGAATATTAGCCAGACTAAGTTAGTTGGGCTAAGCATGAGGGACGACCCCACCCGCCTGGCCGAGCAGGTCTCCACGGTGCTGCGCCACCTGGTCCTCCTGCTCAGGCGCACCGTCGCCGGCCAACCCGTCACCAGCCAGCAGTACGCCGTGCTCGGCTCGCTCGAACCCGGCCCCCGCCGCATGACCGAGCTGGCCGAGGAGCACGCCGTCCAGCTGCCCACCATGACCGTGCAGATCAACCGCCTGGAGGACGCCGGCCTGGTGGCGCGCGGCTCCGACCCGGCCGACGCCCGCGTCAGGACGGTCGAGCTGACCGGTGAGGGCCGCGACCGGCTGCTCGCCGTGCGGCGGGCCAGGATCGCCCACCTCAGCCAGGAGCTGGCCGCGCTCACCGACGACGAGCGCGCCACGCTGGCGGCCGCGCTGCCCGTCCTGGCCAAGCTCGGCCGCAACCCCCGATAAAGCCCGGTAAAGGAGCCCCATGCAATCCGGCGGCGGAATTCTGCGCCAGCCCACGTCCGTCTGGGCCACCGCGTTCGCCGCGGTCGTGGCCTTCATGGGCATCGGCCTCGTCGACCCCATCCTCCCCTCCATCGCCCAAGGTCTGAAGGCCACCCCCAGCCAGGTGTCGCTGCTGTTCACCAGCTACTTCCTGGTGACGGCGGTGGCGATGCTGATCACCGGCTGGGTCTCCAGCCGCATCGGCGGCAAGCGGACGCTGCTGGCCGGGCTCGCGCTCGTCATCGTCTTCGCCGCGCTCGCCGGCACCTCCACCAGCGTCGGCGAGCTCGTCGGCTTCCGCGCGGGCTGGGGCTTGGGCAACGCGCTGTTCGTGGCCACCGCGCTGGCCGTCATCGTGGGTGCGGCCAGCGGCGGCGCGGAGGCCGCGATCATCCTGTACGAGGCCGCGCTCGGCCTGGGCATCTCCGCCGGCCCGCTGGTGGGCGCCCTGCTCGGCGACTGGAACTGGCGGGCCCCGTTCTTCGGCACCGCCACCCTCATGGCCGTCGGCTTCGTCCTGATCGTCACCCTGCTCAAGGCCACCCCCAAGCCCGCGGCCAGGACCAGCCTCGCCGCCCCGATCAAGGCGCTCGCCCACGGCGGCCTGTCCACCACGGCCTTCACCGCGCTCTTCTACAACTTCGCGTTCTTCACCGTGCTGGCCTTCACCCCGTTCATCCTGCACATGTCGCCCTACGGCATCGGCGCCGTCTTCTTCGGGTGGGGCGTCTGCGTGGCGCTGGCCTCGGTGTTCGGCGCGCCGCCGCTGCAGCGCAAGCTCGGCTCGGTGAACGTGCTGCACCTGGCGCTGGCGCTGCTGGCCGTGTTCCAGATCGGCATCGCGCTGTCCGGGCACGTCGGGATCATCCTGTTCACCGTGCTGTCCGGCATCCCCATCGGCCTCAACAACACCGTCTTCACCGAGTCGGCCATGGAGGTCTCCGACGCGCCCAGGCCCGTCGCCTCCGCGGGCTACAACTTCGTGCGCTGGATGGGCGGCGCGCTGGCCCCGTTCATCGCGACCAAGCTGGGGGAGGAGATCGGCGTCGCCGTCCCGTACGCGCTGGGCGCCGCCTGCTGCCTCGTCGGCATGGCCATCCTCTACCTCCGGCGCCACCACCTGCGCGTCCTGAGCCGGGTGGACGCCGACCACACGCTCCAGGACGCCGTGGCTCCCGCTGGTTGATAATTTCCCCACATGATGGGACCTGTCCTGTTACTCGTGGCCGGATTGCTCACGGCACCCCCGAGAGCCGAGCTGTCCGTGATGACCTGGAACGTCTGCGCGGGCACCAACTCGGCGTGCCCCCTCTACCGCGCGGGCGCGCTCGAACTGGCGCAGAGCATCGGCGGGTACGCGATCAAGAACGGCCCTCCTGACGTGATCTTCCTGCAGGAGTTCTGCACGGGCGCGGCCGGCACGCTCGAACTCTGGCTGGAGCAGCGCACCGGACGACACTGGACCATCGGCTCATGGGGGCTGACCTCCCACGACGGCACCCCGTACGCCTGCCACCCCGACCGCCTCGGCCGCCCGCGCGGCGCGCAGAGCATCGCGGTCGCCGTGGCGGGCGACCCAGCCAAGGATGGGGCCACCTTCGAGGCCCACCCGCTGCCCGCCCCGCCCTGGTACGTCACGCGCGCCGTCCTCTGCGCCACCGTCCCCGCCAGGAAGGTGCGCGCCTGCGGCACCCACCTGTCCTCGGGCCGGGCCGACGACGACAGCCAACCGGGCGCCCCCTACCGGACCAGGCAGATCAGGCGGCTGCTCGAGATCGCGGCCGAGCCGGGACCCCGCACGATCCTCGGCGGAGACCTCAACGTGGCGCCCCCGGACAGCGGATACGGCAGCGCCGCCGGCCGCCGGGCCGTCGCTCCGCTCTACCGCGCGTACGAGGAATGCGACCAGCGCGGCACGCGGCGCACCGGCAGGTGGACCAGGGAGGGTAAAAAGCTCGATTACCTGTTCGCGCCCGAAGGCACGGTGCGGAGCTGCCGCGTCGGGCGGGATGTGACGCTGTCCGACCACAAGCCCGTCCACGTCAAAGTGGCCCCTTAGGAAGATCCCAGGCCATCCTGGTGTTGAATTGTCGGAACCCGCACCCAGACGGAAGGATCGACTGTGCCCACGATCGGTGTACTCGCTCTCCAGGGAGACGTGCGCGAGCATGCGCGCATGCTTCAGGAGGCAGGAGCGTCGGCCACCGCCGTGCGCCGACCGGCCGAGCTGGACGCGGTCGACGGCCTGGTCATCCCCGGTGGGGAGTCGACCACCATGTGGAAGCTCGCCGAGACCTTCGACATGCTGGAGCCGCTGCGGATGCGGATCAAGGAAGGCATGCCCGCCTACGGGTCCTGCGCCGGCATGATCATGCTGGCCGACAGGATCGAGGACGGCGCCGCCGGACAGCAGACGATCGGCGGCATCGACATGGTGGTCAGGCGCAACGCGTTCGGCCGCCAGGTCGACTCCTTCGAGTCCGACCTGGACTTCGCGGGGGAGCGGGTGCACGCGGTGTTCATCCGCGCTCCCTGGGTCGAATCCATCGGCGGCGACGTCGAAGTGCTGGGCAGGTGCGAGCCTGGGGATAGGATCGTCGCGGTCCGTCAAGGGCCGTTGCTCGCGACGTCGTTCCACCCCGAGCTGACCGGGGACGCGCGCGTGCACCGTTACTTCGTAGACATGGTGAGGGAGCTCTAGGTAATGTCCGGCCACTCCAAATGGGCGACGACGAAGCACAAGAAGGCCGCGCTCGACGCCAAGCGCGGCAAGCTGTTCGCGAAGCTCATCAAGAACATCGAGGTGGCGGCACGGACCGGTGGCCCCGACCCGGACGCCAACCCCACTCTCTTCGACGCCATCTTCAAGGCGAAGAAGAACTCCGTGCCCAACGACAACATCGAGCGCGCCCGCAAGCGCGGCGGCGGCCTCGAAGCCGGTGGCGCCGACTGGCAGACCATCATGTACGAGGGTTACGCGCCCGGCGGCGTCGCGGTGCTCATCGAGTGCCTCACCGACAACCGCAACCGCGCCGCCTCCGAGGTCCGCGTCGCGCTGACCCGCAACGGCGGCTCGCTGGCCGACCCCGGGTCCGTCTCCTACATGTTCAACCGCAAGGGCGTCGTGATCGTGCCCAAGCAGGACGGGCTCGACGAGGACACCGTGCTCATGGCCGTCCTCGACGCGGGCGCCGAGGAGGTCAACGACCTGGGCGAGTCGTTCGAGGTCGTCTCCGAGGCCGGTGACCTGGTGCCGGTCCGCAAGGCGCTGCAGGAGGCCGGGCTCGACTACGACTCGGCCGAGTCGAGCTTCCTGCCGACGATGAGCGTGCCGCTCGACGAGGAGGGCGCCAAGAAGGTGTTCCGCCTCATCGACGCGCTGGAGGACAGCGACGACGTCCAGAACGTCTTCGCCAACTTCGACGTGCCGGACGACGTTCTGGCGGCGCTGGACTAGCAGTCGCACGACGTGAGGGCTCGGCCACGCCGGGCCCTCACTCATGCGTGCCCGCCCTCGTCCGGCGTTTCCGGGGCCTCCTTCGGGCGTTCTTCTGGCGTTGGGAAGAGCTCCGGGGCTTTCTTCGGCGCGGGTGGGTTCCGGGGCTTTCTTCGGGTGCGAGAAAAGGCGGGGCAGCGTAGGGTCGGGCGACGTGACTTCCCCCACCCCTCCACAGGCTCCCTCTCCGGCGCTCGGCTGGCTGCTGGCCGTGCCCGCGCTGCTCGGCACGCTGATCTCGCTCGTGCTGCCCACGGCCCAGACGATCTGGCTCAGCCTGCAGAGGGGCGGCGTCCTGCGCGAGAGCACGTACGTGGGGTTCGCCAACTACGGCAGGCTGCTGGGCGACGGCGAGTTCTGGCGGGCGGCGTGGTTCACGCTGTCGCTGGTCGCGATGCCGTTGCTGGTGGCCGTGGTGGTGGCGCCGCTGCTGGCGGTGGCGCTCGACCGGGCGGGCACGTGGCCGCGGAGGGCCGGGCGGATCGCGCTGTCGCTGGCGATCGTCACGTTCTCGCCGGTGGGGGTGGCGGCGGCCTGGATGCGCGGGCTGGCGCCGGACGCGCCGGGTCTGGCGGGGCTGGCCGAAGGGTTGCGCGATCCCGCGACCGCGCCTGGAACGCTCCGGCTGATCGTCGCGGCCGGCACGTTCGGGGTGGTGTGCGCGCTGGCGGTCATGGCGTTCCTGCCCGCGCTGCGCGCCGGCTCCGTCCCGCAGGGCTTCTCTGGGGTGCAGGGCTTTTCCGGCGGGTCTCGCGGTGGTGTGGGGCCCGCGATGCTCGTGGTGGGGGTGCTCGTCGCGATCGCCACGGTCGCGGTCGGGCTCCAGACGTTCTCCTTCGGCCTCGTGCTCACCCGGGGCGGCCCTGAGCGCTCCACAGAGACGCTCGCAGGGCTGGAGTACGACTCCGCCTTCCGGATGGCCGAGTTCGGCCCTGGCGCGTCCGTTGCGACCCTCGCGGGGGTGATCCTCGGCGTGCTGGGCATCGTCGCGACGGTCGTCGTGGCGGCCTCCCGGCTGAGCGTCACGCTGACCCCGCGTACCGCGCCTGAGCCGGCGGCGGCCGTGCCGACCTCACCCGCGGCCCCTGCGGGAGTGCCGACCGCCCCTGCGGCGGGGCCGATCGCGCCCGGGGCGGGGCCGGTCGCGCCGGGGGCGGCTCATGCGGCGGCTCCTGCGGTGGCGCCGGGCGCGGTCGCTGGACGTGGTGCCGGATCCGTCGGCACGGCCGTCGGGATCGTGGCGCTGGTGGTCTTCCTCGCCGTCGCGCTCGTGTGCGCCTGGCCGTGGATCGACGGCGTCCTCGCCTCGCCCACCTCGGAGGCGGGCTCCCTGCGTTCCCAGGTGAACACGTGGGTCCCGGCGATCGGCGGAGCGGTCGTCTCGGTGGGCGTCGCCTATCTGGCCGCGCTCGGGATCGGCGGCCTGCGACCGCTGGGGCGCGGGAGCGAGTGGCTGCTGCTGGTGTTCGCGCCGTGGCTGTTCGTCGGCACCGGGCCCCTCGGCGTCGCCAACTGGCAGAACATGCGCAACATGGGCCTCATCGACTCCTTCCTGGCCCTCGTCCCGCCCCTCCTCGTCAGCGTCCCGGCCCTGCTCGTGCTCACGCTCCTGTGCAAGGGACTGGCCGAGCGCACCGACAAGGACTTCTTCGGCGGCGTGTTCCTCCCGTCGCTCCCCATGGCGGGCGTCCTCGCCGGGGCCGTCGCCCTGGTGAACGCCCAGGACCTGCTCTGGCCGCTGCTGGTCGCCCAGAAGCCGACGTTGTACACCGCGCCGGTGGCGCAGATGGCCCAGCTCGGCTCCTTCGCCGCGGCGAAGCCCGACGTCGGCGCCGCCACGCCGCTGCTCGTCGTCGCCGTCGCGCTGGTCGCCGTCGTGGCCGCCCAGCTGCTCTACCTCGACAGGCTCGCCATCACCACGAACGGCTCGCGGGCGCGCACCGCCGCCGCGTAGGCGCGGCACCCCGCCGCTCAAAGTGGACCGGCGGCGCGGCCCGCCATAGGTTGGGTCCTCGTGGAGATTCGCAACCTGATCGCTGAAGACCTCGACGACGTTCTTGACCTGCGCAGGCGTTCTTTCGGGCCGCTGCCCCCCGGCGACAACGAGAAGTGGCGCCGGGCGGTGCTCCCGGCGCTCGGTGAGGGCCGCTATCTGGGCGCGTTCGACGGCTCCAGGCTCGCCGGGGCCGCGCGGCTGCGCCGGTTCACGCAGTGGTGGCACGGCAGGCCGCAGCCGATGGCGGGCGTCGCGGGCGTCACCGTCAATCCCGAGGACCGTGGCCGTGGTGTCGGCAGCCTGCTCATGCGGGCCGTCGTGGAACGGGCCGCCTCCCTCGGCGACGCGGTCTCCGCGCTTTTTCCGGCCACCACGCCGATCTACCGCTCGATCGGCTACGAGCACGCCGGAGGCCAGTACAAGATGCGGCTCCCGGCCGAGGCGTTGCGCCAGATCCGGCCGTCCGGGCAGGTCAAGCTGCGCAGGATGGGCCCGGACGACGCGGGCGAGGTCGTCTCCCTGCTGCACCGCGTCCACTCGGCCACCCGCGCCAGCGGCCCCATCTCCTGGGACGAGGGCACCTGGGCCCTGTGGCTGGAGAACAAGGACGACTTCCTCTACCTGGCCGAGGACGGCTTCGTCGTCTACCGGTGGCGGGGCGACGACATGCAGGTGGAGAACCTGGTCGCCGGGTCGGCGGAGACCGCCCGGGCACTGTGGTCGCTGGTCGGCAGCGCGTCGTCGATCGCCCGCCATGTCGTCGCCGCCGTGGCTCCGGACGACCCGGTGCTGTGGATGCTGCGGGAGCGGTCCAACGAGGAGGTGCGGCAGGCGCGGTGGATGTTCAGGGTGCTGGACGTGGCCGCGGCGGTCGAGCGGCGGGGCTATCCGGCGTACGTGAGCTGTGAGGCCGTGGTGACCGTGGACGATCCGCTGTGTGGCGGGGGGTCGTGGCGGCTGGAGGTCGCGGGCGGGTCCGGTGCGGTGACGCCTGTCGAGGAGTCCGGAGTCACGCTCTCGGTGAACGGGTTCTCGGCGTTGTACGCGGGGGTGCCGACGGCGACGCTGCGGTTGAGCGGGCTGATGTCCGGTGACGACCGCTACGACGAGGCGCTCGACGCGGCGTTCGCCGCCAGGCCGTACATGCTGGACTACTTCTGATCGGAGGCGCGCCGGCGGCTCCTTCCCCGGCGTGCGGGCGTTTACCGGTGCGTGGGCGCCCCGGCCGGGGTAAAGTCTCGTGCCGAACAGGTGTTCGGCGACGGGAGGGCGGGCCGGTGCGGGTGATGGGCGTCGATCCGGGGCTGACCCGGTGCGGCCTGGGCGCTGTCGAGGGGCGGCCGGGCGCGCCGCTGACGCTCGTGGCCGTCGGGGTGGTGCGCACCGGGGCCGACGAGGAGCTCGGCGCGCGGCTCGTCGGCATCGAGGCCGGCATCGAGCAGTGGCTCGACGACGTACGGCCCGACGCGGTGGCGGTCGAGCGCGTCTTCAGCCAGCACAACGTACGCACCGTCATGGGCACCGCGCAGGCGGCCGGGATCGCCGTGCTGTGCGCGGCCAGGCGCGGGCTTCCCGTGGCGCTGCACACGCCGTCCGAGGTCAAGGCGGCCATCACCGGCAGCGGCACCGCCGACAAGAAGCAGATCGGCGCCATGGTCACCCGGCTGCTGCGCCTGAGCGAGATGCCCAAGCCCGCCGACGCGGCCGACGCGCTGGCCCTGGCGATCTGCCACGTGTGGCGCGGCGGCGCCCAGCACCGCCTCGCCGCCGCCCTCGCCAAGGCCACCCGGAAGGACACCAGGCCGTGATCATCCGCTTCGGGGGCTCTGGCGGCTCTGAGGACTTTGGGGGCTCTGGCGGCTTTGGGGACGGCGCGCCGCGTGGCCGGTCCGCGCGCCCGCGGCGTGTCGTCCGTGATCATGCGGGAAGATGTCGGGCTGTGACCCTCGCCGGTGGCGTGCGGGCCCCGGCGGCGTGGAAGGATGGTGGGCTGTGATCGCGTCGGTGTCGGGCAAGGTGGCCGCGATCGCTCCCGACGGAGCCGTGATCGAGGTCGGTGGCGTCGGCATCCTCACCCACTGCACCCCGGGCACGCTCGCCACGCTGCGGATCGGGGAGGAAGCGCGCCTGGCCACGTCGCTGGTGGTGCGGGAGGAGTCGCTCACGCTCTACGGGTTCGCCACGGACGACGAGCGAGCCGTGTTCGAGCTGCTGCAGACGGCCAGCGGGGTCGGGCCCAAGCTGGCGCTGGCGATGCTCGCCGTCCACACGCCCAACGCGCTGCGCGTCGCCGTGGCCAGCGCGGACCTCAAGGCGCTCACGCAGGTCCCGGGGATCGGGCAGAAGGGGGCGCAGCGGATCGTGCTGGAGCTGAAGGACCGGCTCGGCACGCCGGAGGAGGCGGTCAACGCCGCGCTCAACGGGGAGCGGCGCGTGGCGGCGTGGCGCGATCAGGTCCACTCGGGGCTGGTGGGGCTGGGCTACTCCAGCAAGGACGCCGACGAGGCCGTCGCCGTCGTGGAGCCGGTCGCCGACGCCGACCTCGCCGCCGGACGCCGTCCCCAGGTCGCCGCGCTTTTGAAGGCCGCCCTGCAATCCCTGAGCGTCCGATGACCCGCCACCCCGCCCGTCCGCGCCCCGCGCTCAAGCCCGGTTTTTACGGCGGGGCCAAGGTAACCGCACGCGCCGACGCCGGTTTCCGTCTGTCATGGCCGGTCGTGAAGGCTCACGGGCTGCTCGCCGTGACGAGCGAGTCGCAGGCCCGGCACCGTGGCCCGGCCGGGCGCCGACCGCATTGCGCCGGTCTCCACCGCACCACCTCCCGCCGCCGCGGCGCGATGGGCTCCGGCCGCGCGCCGGGAGCGCCCGTCGCGGTGCCGTCGCGGTGGGTGGGTGCCGGTGTGAAGGTGTGGTGCAACGTTGACAGTGCGGCCGGTGTGAGGGGGTGTGAGTATGGGGTTTGAGCGGGAGTTGGTGTCGTCCGAGGCCGGTGGCGACGAGCTGCAGATCGAGGCGGCGCTGCGGCCCAAGCGGCTCGGCGAGTTCATCGGCCAGGGCCGGGTGCGCGAGCAGCTCTCCCTCGTGCTCGAGAGCGCCCTGCGCAGGCAGCGGCCGCCCGACCACGTGCTGATGAGCGGGTCGCCCGGGCTCGGCAAGACGACGCTGTCCATGATCATCGCCGCTGAGCTCAACGCGCCGCTGAGGATCACCTCCGGCCCCGCGCTGGAGCGGGCCGGCGACCTGGCCGCCATCCTGTCCACGCTCGCCGAGGGCGAGGTGCTGTTCATCGACGAGATCCACCGGATGGCCAGGCCCGCCGAAGAGATGCTCTATCTCGCCATGGAGGACTTCAGGGTCGACATCGTCGTCGGCAAGGGCCCGGGGGCCACGGCCATCCCGCTCGACATCGCGCCGTTCACGCTCGTCGGCGCCACCACCCGCGCCGGGCTGCTGCCCGCGCCGCTGCGCGACCGGTTCGGGTTCACCGCGCACATGGACTTCTACGAGGTCGGCGAGCTCGAGCAGGTGCTCTACCGATCGGCCAGGCTGCTCGGCGTGGTCCTGCCCGAGGACGGAGCGCACGAGATCGCCAGGCGGTCCCGGGGGACGCCCCGTATCGCGAACCGGCTGCTCAGGCGAGTGCGGGATTTCGCGGACGTAAGGGCCGACGGGGTGATAAACCGGGAAATAGCAGCGGCGGCCCTCAACCTGTACGAAGTTGATGCCGAAGGACTCGACCGGCTCGACAGGGCGGTTCTGGACGTGCTGCTGAAGAAGTTCGGCGGCGGCCCGGTCGGCCTGTCGACGCTGGCCGTGGCCGTGGGGGAGGAGCCGGAGACCGTCGAAGTGGTGGCCGAGCCGTTCCTCGTACGCCAGGGCCTGCTGGCCAGGACCCCGCGCGGCCGGGTCGCGACGGCGGCCGCCTGGAGTCATCTCGGCATGACCCCGCCCCCCGACGCGTTCGGAGCAGCGGTATTCGACTCAGACGGCTGATCACAGAACGGTTGCAACCGTTTCAAAATGGGAACTTCCCCGCGCGCCGAAACGCTGCCTCGTTGCCGCGTTTCGCAACAACGGCCTACACTCCGTGGCTTGGCTGGCTGTGTAGGCTGACGGGCTGAGCGGCGCGGCCCCGACGCAACGCACGGAATTTCCGGCGCGAGGCCGGTGTCAACTTCTTGTACGACAATGGAAGGTCGCCCCTTATGGACATGGGACAACTCGGTAGCATCCTGCCGCTGATTCTGCTGGTGGTGGTGTTCTACTTCCTGCTGATCCGCCCTCAGCGCAAGCGTCAGCAAGAGGCGATCCAAATGCAGAACTCCCTGGCTCCGGGCGCCCGGGTCATGACCACGACCGGGCTGTTCGGCACCGTGGTGGCGGTGGACAATGAGGACGTGGTCCTCGAGATCGCGCCGGGGATCGAGACCCGCTGGGTGAAGGCCGCGATCGGCCGTGTGGTCACGCCAGGGGACGCTCCCGCGGCGGACGAGTCCTCCGACGACGACGCCGCACCGGGTGAGGAGGGCAAGAAGGAGTCCGAGGCCACCGTGGATCGCAACGATGACCAGGACTCCAGCACCAAGCAGTCCTGACTAAGCTCTGCGACAAACCTCTATCTGAAAGAACTGACGACCAGTGGCCCGACCGACCAGCCGCCACAGCCGACCGGGGCGAACGCTCCTGGTGCTGCTGGCGCTCATCCTCGCCCTGGGCGGGACGATGTTCCTGCAGAAGGCGTTCACGCCCAAGCTGGGTCTCGACCTCGCCGGCGGCACGACGGTGACTCTGTCCCCGGTGACCCAGAACAACACGGCACCGCCGGATGAGATTCTCGATCGCGCAGTCAACATCATCCGCGATCGAGTCAACGGCAACGGCATCTCCGACGCGGAGGTCGCCAGGTCCGGCAGCAACATCATCATCTCGATCCCGGGCGTCGGACAGAGCGAGGCCATCAAGCTGGTCGCCACCACCGCGGAGCTGCGCTTCCGCCAGGTGCTGGCCATGGAGGCCACGCAGGTTCCGCAGAACCTGGCCACCAACGCGCCGACGCCGAACCCGTCGGCTTCGGCGAGCCAGTCCGCCACCCCCAAGTCTGACAAGTCCACCACCCCCAGGTCGGACAAGTCCGGCTCGCCCGCGGTCTCCACGCCCGAGCCCAGCGCGTCCCCGACGGGCAAGGCGTTGTCGTCCGCACTGACCGCCCCGACGCCCGCCGCGTCGGGGCAGCCGGCCGCCACGGACAACCCCCAGCAGCCGGCCGCCACGGACAACCCTCAGAAGCAGCCGAAGAAGGGTCAGGACGCCAAGGCCAGCCCGACGGCGGCCCCGTCCGGCCAGCCCAGCACGCCGCCCGCGCAGAACCCCAACGCCGGCGTCAACACCCAGGGCATCGACCCGGCGGTGCTGGCCCAGTTCAACAAGCTCGACTGCGCCAACCCGGCCAACCGCGGCCAGGGCGTCCAGGACGACCCGAAGAAGCAGTTCGCCGGCTGCGAGACCGACGGCAGCTACAAGTACGTCCTCGACGTCGCCAAGGTCGTCGGCACCGACATCGACACGGCCTCGGCGGGCGTCCGGCAGGGCACCGTCGAGTGGGTCGTCCAGCTCGACTTCAAGAGCAAGGGCGCGGCCGAGTGGAGCAAGCTCACCACGACCGCCTACAACTCCCAGGAGCCGCGCAACAAGGTCGCGGTCGTGCTCGACGGCGTCGTCATCACCGCCCCCAACATCATCAGCCCGATCCCCGGCGGCCGGGCCGAGATCACCGGCGGTTTCGACCAGCTCAGCGCCACCGCGCTGGCCGACCAGCTCAAGTACGGCGCGCTGCCGCTGAAGTTCAACCGCAGCTCGGTCGACACGGTCTCCTCGACGCTGGGCCAGGACCAGCTGCAGGGCGGCCTGATCGCGGGCCTCATCGGCCTCGTGCTCGTCGTGGTCTACTCGATGCTCTACTACCGCGGCCTCGGCATCGTGGCGGTGCTGAGCCTCGTGGTCGCCACGATCCTGACGTACACGGCGGTGGTCGTGCTCGGCCACAACGCCAACTTCCGGCTCTCGTTGCCGCACATCATCGGCCTCGTGGTCTCGATCGGCATCACCGCAGACTCCTTCATCGTCTACTTCGAACGCATACGTGACGAGATGAAGGAGGGCCACCGGACGCTCCGCGCGGCCGTCGAGGTGGCCTGGGTCCGTGCCCGGCGCACGATCCTGATCGCCGACGCCGTCATGTTCATCGCCGCGATCGTGCTTTACTTCCTGGCGGTGGGCGGCGTGGCCGGGTTCGCCTTCGCGATGGGCCTGACCACGCTGATCGACATCGTGGTGGTGTTCCTGTTCACGAAGCCGTTCATCGCCCTGCTGGCGAGGCTGAAGTTCTTCGCCAAGGGGCACCCGCTGTCCGGCCTCGACGCCGAGCGCATGAGCGAGGTCGGCTCGTCCGGCCGCCCGACCACTCCGCAGGAGGCCTGAGATGGGACTGGCGCGTCGCCTCTACCGCGGCGAGATCAATGTCGACTTCGTCGGCCAATGGAGGCTCTGGTACAGCCTGTCGGGCATTCTGCTGCTCATCTCGATCGCGGGTCTGCTGATCAACGGGCTCAACCTGGGCGTGGAGTTCAGGGGCGGCACGGTCTTCTCGTTCAAGTCCGAGCAGGCCACCGTCCAGGAGGTCCGCGAGGCCGTCCTCGATCAGGGCGCGCACCAGGCGATCGTCCAGTCGGCCGGCACCGGCGGCTGGCGGGTGACCACCGAGAGCCTCCCGGAGAACACCAGGGAGCAGGTGCAGTCCCAGATCGCCAAGGACTTCAACACTCCGGTCGGGCAGGTCAGCGTGCAGGCCATCGGCCCGTCCTGGGGCGGTGAGGTCTCGCAGAAGGCCTGGATCGGCCTGGGCGTGTTCATGCTGGCGATCATCCTGTACCTGTCGATGGCGTTCGAGCCGAAGATGGCCATGTCGGCGATCGTCGCGCTCATCCACGACCTCGTCATCACGGCCGGCATCTACGCCTGGTCGGGCTTCGAGGTCACGCCGGCCACGCTGCTGGGCTTCCTGACCATCCTCGGTTATTCGCTCTACGACGCGGTCGTGGTGTTCGACATGATCAAGGAGGTCACGGCCAAGCTGGGGCACACGTCGAAGATGACGTACTCGATGGCGGCCAACAACGCGCTCAACCACACGCTGATCCGGTCGCTGAACACCTCGCTGGTCGCGATCCTGCCGGTGGCGGCGATCCTGTTCATCGGCACCACGCTGCTCGGCGCGGGCACGCTGAAGGACCTGTCGCTGGCGCTGTTCGTCGGCATGATCGTCGGTACGTACTCCTCGCTGTGCGTCGCCACGCCGCTGCTGGTGACGTTGAAGGAGCGGGAGCCGAAGTACCAGGCCATCGCCAGGAGGCTGGCCTCGACGGGAAGCGGCAAGGGGCCGAAGGGTTCCAAAAGCGCGGCCGTAGCCAAGGGATAGCAAGCACGCGTACGCCACGACGCCCTCGCCCTTCACGGGGTCGGGGGCGTCGTTGCGTGCGCGCGGGATGCGCCATCATGGAGCCCGGCACACCGCCGGTGCACGATTGCGAGGAGACGCCATGACCGAGCTGAGCACGATGATCCTGGACAGGATCAGGGACGTGCCCGACTACCCCAAGCCGGGCGTGATGTTCAAGGACATCACCCCGCTGCTGGGCGACCCGGTCGCCATGGCGGCCGTGGTGGACGAACTGGCCGGGCTCCACCAGGTGGACAAGATCGTGGGCATCGAGGCGCGCGGGTTCATCCTCGCGGCTCCGGTGGCGTACCGGGCGGGGGCGGGTTTCGTACCGGTACGGAAGAAGGGGAAACTGCCCGCCGAAACCCTCGAAGAGTCCTACGATCTGGAGTACGGCTCCGCGACCATCGAGGTCCACCGTGACGCCTTCACGCCCGGCGACCGGGTTCTCGTGGTCGACGACGTGCTGGCCACGGGCGGCACGGCGAGGGCGGCCGTGGAGTTGGTGAAGAGGGCCGGCGCCGAGGTCGTCGGCATCGCCGTGCTCATGGAACTGGCCTTTCTCAAGGGACGTGAGCGGGTGACGGGAGTGGACCTGCACTCCCTCGTGATCGTCTGAGCCCGACCCGCGACGGCCCAGGTTCGCCGCCTGGATACACTGGGGGATCTGGACTCGAACGTGAGGAGCCATTGCGTGAGGAGTCTGTGTGCCCCGTGATGTGGTCGCGCCCGACGTAACCGACTCCGGCAACGCCGAGGCGTCCGGCGTTCCTGCGGTGCGTCGAAGGCGATTTGGGGGTGGGGCCATGAATCCGGTGCTGGAGCCGTTGTTCCGCACGGTCCGCGCCACCCACCCCAAGGCCGACCTGCGCGTGATCGAGCGTGCCTACGACGTCGCCGCCTACCACCACCGCGACCAGAAGCGGAAGTCCGGCGACCCGTACATCACCCATCCGCTGGCCGTGGCCACGATCCTGGCCGAGCTCGGCACCGACGACGAGACCCTGTGCGCCGCGCTGCTCCACGACACGGTGGAGGACACCGCCTACAGCCTCGACGAGCTGCGCGGCGACTTCGGCGACACCATCGGGTCCCTGGTCGACGGCGTGACCAAGCTGGACAAGGTGAAGTTCGGCGACGCCGCGCAGGCCGAGACCGTGCGCAAGATGGTCGTCGCCATGTCGCGCGACATCCGCGTGCTGATCATCAAGCTCGCCGACCGGCTCCACAACATGCGCACCATGCGCTACCTCCCCGAGCACAAGCGCCACCAGAAGTCGCGCGAGACGCTGGAGATCTTCGCGCCGCTGGCCCACCGCCTGGGCATGAACACGATCAAGTGGGAGCTCGAGGACCTGGCCTTCGCCATGCTCTACCCCAAGCGCTACGACGAGATCGCGCGCATGGTGTCGGAGCGGGCGCCGCGCCGCGACCTGTTCCTGCAGGAGGTCATCGAGAAGGTCTCCGGCGACCTGCGCGAGGCCAAGATCCGCGCCGTCGTCAAGGGCCGGCCGAAGCACTACTACTCGGTCTACCAGAAGATGATCGCCCGCGACGTGGCCTTCGACGACATCTACGACCTGGTGGGCATCCGCGTCCTCGTCGACAGCGTGCGCGACTGCTACGCGGCGCTCGGCACCATCCACGCCCGGTGGAACCCGGTGCCGGGGCGGTTCAAGGACTACATAGCGATGCCCAAGTTCAACATGTACCAGTCGCTGCACACCACGGTGATCGGTCCCGAGGGCAAGCCGGTGGAGCTGCAGATCCGCACCCACGCGATGCACCACCGGGCCGAGTACGGCGTGGCCGCGCACTGGAAGTACAAGGAGGAGGTCGGCAGCCCCGGCCCCACCGGCAAGGTCAAGCCGGGCAGCGACATGGCCTGGCTGCGCCAGCTGCTCGACTGGCAGAAGGAGACCTCCGACCCGGGCGAGTTCCTGGAGTCGCTGCGGTTCGACCTGTCGGTGTCCGAGGTCTACGTGTTCACCCCGAAGGGGCAGGTCATCGCGCTGCCCGAGGGGGCCACGCCGGTCGACTTCGCGTACGCCGTGCACACCGAGGTGGGCCACCGCTGCATCGGCGCCCGGGTCAACGGGCGGCTGGTGCCGCTGGAGTCGCGGCTCGGCAACGGCGACACGGTCGAGATCTTCACCTCCAAGTCGCCGGACGCCGGGCCGTCGCGCGACTGGCTCAAGTTCGTCAAGTCGGGCCGGGCCCGCAACAAGATCCGGCAGTGGTTCTCCAAGGAGCGCCGCGAGACCGCGATCGAGGCGGGCAAGGAGGCCATCGGGCGGGCCATGCGCAAGCAGGGCCTGCCGCTGCAGCGGCTGATGTCCGGTGAGGCGCTGCTGGCGCTCGCCCGCGACCTGCGCTACCCCGACGTCTCCGCGCTCTACGCGGCCGTGGGGGAGGGGCACATCGCGGCGCAGGCCGTCGTGCAGAAGCTGGTGGCCTCGATCGGCGGCGTCGACAGCGCCGAGGAGGACATCGCCGAGACCTCGCTGCCCACCCGGCTGCGCGGCCGCCCCCGCGGTGGCGGCGCGGGCGTGGTCGTGGCGGGCGACGCCGACGTGTGGGTACGCCTGTCGAAGTGCTGCACCCCGGTGCCCGGTGACGAGATCGTCGGGTTCGTCACGAGGGGGCACGGGGTGTCGGTGCACCGCGGCGACTGCACCAACGTGCAGCAGCTCAAGGAGCAGCCCGACCGGCTCGTCGAGGTCAGCTGGTCGCCCAGCGACGACAGCGTGTTCCTGGTCGCGATCCAGGTGGAGGCGCTGGACCGGCCGCGCCTGCTGTCCGACGTCACGCGTACGCTCTCCGACCAGCACGTCAACATCCTGAGCGCGTCGGTCACGACGTCCCGGGACCGGGTGGCGATCAGCAAGTTCACGTTCGAGATGGGCGATCCCAAGCACCTGGGGCACGTGCTCAAGGCCGTGCGCAGCATCCAGGGCGTGTTCGACGTCTACCGCGTCAGCGGCGCCGGCAACTGACCGTTTCCGGGACCCCGGGAGCGGGTCAGCGGGGGCGGAGGTCGGGGAGGTTGACGACGATCGCCTCCTGGGTGCTGCGGGCGATGACGACCACGGCCTCCTGCGACGGGTCCGGATTCTCCTCGCGATGGGGCACGTACGGCGGCACGAAGATGTAGTCGCCGGGCTTGGTGTCCAGCCGCACCTCCCGCCCGTCCTCCAGGAACACGAACGACGGCGTGCCGCTGACCACGTAGATGGCCGTCTCCGAGGCCCCGTGGTGGTGGTCGGACGAGCGCGTGGCGGGCGCGACGTGGGTCTGGCCCATCCAGAGGCGGGCGGACCCGGCCGTGGCCCCGCTGATCGCCGCGAACCTGCGCATGCCGGAACTCTGCGCAGTCTCGTCCGAGAGCCCTCCTGAGGGCACGTGACGCAGCGGCTGGTGGAACGGGTCACCCTCGGCCCTGTAACCCTCCCAGAGACGCCCTCCAGCGCGTTCCAGGACGTCCGAGGCGACGGCGGCCAGCCGTGCCGAGTCGTCGACGGCGCCGAGCAGCGCCTCCGCCAGCACCGGGTCGTGGGCGCGCAGCTCGCGCAGCAGCCACTTGCCGCTCCCCTGCCACCTGCGCCCCAGCCCGAGCGCCATCCTGGCGGTCTCCTGCGCCACCTGCCACCGGATGAACGTCCGCTCGCCGGCGTCCGTGGCCCCCGAGAGGTCGTCCAGGAGGTCGGAGAGGGCATATCTGGCCCGTTCGGCCTGTGAGCTGGTCAGACCGCCCGGTCCGGCCGTCAGGCGCTCGCTCAGCGCCGCCTGGAGGTCGCTGGCCCGGCCGCTCGTCCGGTCGGTCAGCACCGCGCCCTCGGCGCACATGCGGGCCAGGCTCGGCTGGCGCCGGTCGAAGTCCTTGTCGAGGTAGGCGCGCAGACTGGTCTCGCTGTGCACGAACAGCTCCACGGGCCACTCGCGCCACCGCAGCGACTCGCGGTAGGGGGTGGGCAGGCCGTCGAGCACCACGACGACGTCGAGGTCGGAGGTGCTGGTGCGGCGCTCGGTGAGGGCGCTGCCGCCGACGAAGGCGTACAGGGCCCCCGGGAACATCTCCTCGACGAGGGCACGTGCGGCGCTGACGGGATCCATGCCCGCCAGCCTAGGTCTCAGCCCCTTCCGCCGCCGCCCCATTTCACGCACCGCCGCCACTCGCTCGCGCACGGTCGGCGCACGGTTGGCGGGGCCCGGTGGAGGCCGGAAGAGGCCTCCACGGGCATTTCCGCGGGGATCAGCTGAACTCGGCGAGCGTGCGCTCGGCCTCCTCCAGCCACGAGCGCCGGGCGATCAGCGCCTCCTCGGTCTCCTTGATGTCCTTGGCGCGACCGGCCGTCTGCGCCTTGGACAGCCGCTTCTCCAGCTGGTCGATCGAGGTGCGCAGCTGGTCGACGGTGCTCTGCGCGCGGGCCCGGGCCTCCGGGTTGGAGCGCTTCCACTCGGCGTCCTCGGCCTTGCGCACGGCCTCGTCCACCTTGCGCAGCCCGCCCTCGAGCCGGTCGCGCTGCTCGCGCGGCACCGGGCCGGCGGCCTCCCAGCGCTCCAGGATGTTCCGCAGCGCCGAGCGGGCCGTGCGCACGTCCGTGACCGGGAGGATCTTCTCGGCCTCGGCCAGCAGCACCTCCTTGACCTCCGCGTTGGCGGCCAGCGAGGCGTCGCGCTCGGCGAAGACGGCGGAACGGGCCTGGAAGAACTGGTCCTGCGCGCCCTTGAAGCGGGCCCACAGCTCGTCCTCGGCCTCGCGCGAGGCCCGACCGGCGCTCTTCCACTGCTGCATCAGCTCGCGGTAGATCGCCGCGGTCTGGCCCCAGTCGGTCGAGTCGGCCAGCGCCTCGGCCTCGGCGACGATGCGCTCCTTGGCCGCCCGCACGCCCTCGCGCTGCTCGTCGAGCCCCGCGAAGTACGTCTTGCGCCGCTTGGCGAACGCCGTACGGGCCGCCGAGAGCCGCTTCCACAGCGCGGCCTCGGTGACCCGGTCGATGCGGTCGGCGGCCTTCCACTCCTCGACGAGCTGGCGCAGCCGCTCGCCACCCGACTTCCAGTGGGTGGTCTCGTCCGCGATGCGCTCGGCCTCGGCGACGATGCGCTCCTTGACCGACCTGGCCTCGGCGCGCGCGTGCTCGCGGGCCGCCTTGACCTCCTCGCGGCGCTGGGCGACCAGCTCCGTCAGGCCGTCGAGCCGGGCCGTCAGCGCGTCGAGGTCGCCGATGGCGTGGGCGTCGGCGACGGCCTCACGCAGCTTGGCGATGTTCGCCTCGGCCTGGGCAGGAGCCAGGTCGGTGCCCTTGACGCGCTGTTCCAGCAGCTGCACCTGACCGGCCAGCTCGTCGTACTTGCGATGGAAGTAGGCCAGTGCCTCTTCGGGTTCACCGGCCTGCCAGGAGCCGACGGCCCGCTCTCCCTCAGCCGTACGCACGTAGACGGTGCCGTCGTCGTCTACCCGGCCCCACGGGTCGGTGCTCACCGTGTCCTCCCGCACTTTCCATCAGACCCTTCGGGACTACTTCGTCCCTAGTTTGTATTACGTCAGCTCTTGCTGGCGATTGTCACGTCTTTGATTTCGACGGTTTGCTTCGGCGCCCCCGTCCCGTCGCCGGCGTCCCCGATGACGCCTGCTTTGTTCACCTTGTCCAGGATGTCGAGCCCCTTCGTGATCGTACCCACCGGCGTGTAATCCGGCGTGAGTCCGATGTCTCCGAAAACGAGGAAGAACTGGCTGCCCGTGCTGCCCGGCGCCTGGGTTTTGGCCATGGCCATCACGCCGCGCTTGTACTGGGCGCCCTGGAGGTTCTCCTCGGCCATGACGTAGCCGGGGCCGCCGGTGCCGTCCTGGCTCTTGCCGTCGGCCTTGGCCGACGGGTCGCCGCACTGCAGCATCGGGAACTGGGCGCTGCCGAGCCGGTGGCACTTGCTGCCGTCGTAGTACTTCTTCTTCGCCAGGAACTCCAGCGAGTTGGTCGTGCAGGGCGCCTTGGCGTTGTTCAGCTCGACGACGATGTCGCCCTGGTTGGTCTTGAGCGTCATCGTCTTGGTCGCCGGCGTGGTCTTGACCTTGGCCGGCGGCATGCCGACGTCCTTGACCTGGCCGCCTCCGGCGTCCTTGACGTAGTCGCACGTGCCCGTCGCCGCGTCGTACGGCTTGGGCCCCGCCGCGGCCGAAGCCGAGGCCGAGGCCGACGGCGCGGCGGTGTCGGCGGCCGACGCCGTGGGCGAGGAGGCCGCGTCGGTCCCCGCGTCGTTGCCGCCCAGCAGCGCGACCGCGGCGACGATGCCGCCGATCACGATCACGACGCCCACCGAGGAGCCGATGATCGCCGTGCGCTTGGCCTTCTGCTCGCGTTCGACCCGGCGATGCATCTGCCGCTCGTAGTGCTCACGAGCGAGCTGCCTCTGCCGGTCCTTCCCCGTGGCCACCGCTTTGCCTCCCATAGTCAATCAACTGAGGTGGGCGAATCGTATCGGCCAACGGGTAATGATTCGCAGCCCGGCGACCCGCACCGGTACCCTTCGGTTACATTCCCATTGGCTTTTCGACGAGATCACCTGAGGCAGATGCTCATCGCCGGCTTCCCCGCAGGGGCCTTCCAGACCAATTGTTACGTTGTCGCGCCCGCGGCCGGCGAGGAATGCGTGATCGTCGATCCAGGTCAGGACGCGACCGAGGGCGTCGACGAGCTGCTGCGCGAGCACCGGCTCAAGCCGGTCGCGGTCCTGCTCACCCACGGCCACCTCGACCACGTCTGGTCGGTGGCCCCGGTCTGCGGCGCGCGTGACGTCCCCGCGTGGATCCACCCCGACGACCGCCACCTGCTGAGCGACCCGGCCGCCGGCTGGTCGGGCACGAGCGCCTCGATGTTCGGCGGGCTGACGCTGAGCGAGCCCGACGACGTGCGCGAGCTGTCCGACGGGGCCGTGCTGGAGCTGGCGGGCCTCGAGCTCGTGGTCGACCACACACCCGGCCATACCAGGGGGTCGGTGAGCTTCCGGCTGCCCGGCGACGAGATCATGTTCTCGGGCGACCTGCTGTTCGCCGGCTCCATCGGCCGCACCGACCTGCCCGGCGGTGACTACGCGACCATTTTGCGCAGCCTGGCTGCCAAGTGCCTGACGCTGCCTGACGATACGGTCGTCCTGCCGGGCCACGGACCACAGACGACGATCGGCCGCGAGCGCGCTACCAACCCATACTTGAAGGAAGCGGCGCCGCAGTCCGGTCCCACACGAGGGATCTAATGAGCTTCCAAGCACCAAAAGGTGTCAAAGAGTACGTCCCACCGCAAGCCTCGACGTTTTACGCGATTCGCGGAGCTTTCGCCGAGACGGCCAGGCGGGCCGGATACTCGTACCTGGAGACCGCGGTCTTCGAGGACACCCAGCTGTTCGCCCGTGGCGTCGGCGAGTCCACCGACGTCGTGAGCAAGGAGATGTACACCTTCACCGACCGCGGCGGCCGGTCGCTGACGCTGCGCCCGGAGTTCACCGCCGGCGTGCTGCGCGCGGTCCTGGAGTACGGCCTGCACCGCGGCCAGCTCCCGGTCAAGGTCTGGACCGACGGCCCGGTGTTCCGCGCGGAGGCGCCCCAGGAGGGCCGCTACCGGCAGTTCTACCAGCTCGACCTTGAGGCCATCGGCAGCGAGGACCCGGCCGTGGACGCCGAGACGATCGCGCTGGCCTGGCAGTGGTATACCGCGCTCGGCCTCACCCGGGTGCGGCTGCTGCTCAACTCGCTGGGCTGCAAGGAGTGCCGCCCGATCTACCGGGCCCGGCTGCAGGAGTTCCTGCGCGCGCTCGACCTCGACGAGGCCACCAGGGCCCGCATCGAGATCAATCCGTTGCGCGTGCTCGACGACCGGCGTCCGGAGGTGCGCGCCCAGCTCGAGGACGCGCCGCTCATCGGCGACCACCTCTGCGCCGACTGCGAGGCCTACCACGACCGGGTCAAGCAGCTCCTGGCCGACCTGGACATCCCGTGGGAGGACACGCCCAGGCTGGTGCGCGGGCTCGACTACTACACCCGCACCACCTTCGAGTTCGACCACCCGCTGCTGGGCGCGCAGTCCGGCATCGGCGGCGGCGGCCGCTACGACGGGCTCTCCGAGGCCATCGGCGGGCCGGCGCTGCCCGGCATCGGCTTCGGGCTGGGGCTCGACCGCACCGTCATCGCCCTGGAGCGGGAGGGCGTCGCGCTCGACACCCCGGCCCGCTGCGAGGTGTACGGTGTGGCGCTGGGCGACGAGGCGGCGCGGGCCATGTTCAAGCTCGTGAGCGAGCTGCGCGCGGCCGGTGTCGCCGCCGACATGTCCTTCGGCGGCAAGGGGCTCAAGGGTGCGATGAAGGGGGCCGATCGTTCCGGCGCCCGTTTCGCCCTGATCCTGGGCGAGCGTGACCTGGCGGCCAAGGCCGTGCAAGTGAAGGACCTGACCACCGCTGAGCAGACCGAGGTGCCCTTGGCCGAGGTCGTCGACGTTTTGAAAGGGAAACTGCAGTGATCCGCACGCACAAGGCCGGGTCGCTCCGCGAGGAGCACACCGGGCAGCAGGTGACGCTCGCAGGATGGGTGGCCCGCCGCCGTGACCACGGCGGCGTGGTCTTCATCGACCTGCGCGACGCCTCCGGCTCGGCGCAGGTGGTCTTCCGCGAGGAGGACCACGCCCACGACCTGCGCGCCGAATACTGCGTGAAGGTCGTCGGCCAGGTCAGGGTCCGCCCCGAGGGCAACGAGAACCCCGACCTGCCCACCGGCGCGATCGAGGTCGTGGCCGAGCAGGTCGAGGTGCTGAGCGAGTCCGCGCCGCTGCCCTTCCCGATCGAGGGCAACGTGGGGGTCTCGGAGGAGGCCCGGCTCAAGTACCGCTACCTCGACATCCGCCGCCAGCAGGTGGCCAACGCCATGCGCACTCGCTCCAAGGCCACCTACCTCGCCAACGAGGTGATGCACGAGCTGGGCTTCGTCTACGTCGAGACGCCGACCCTGACCCGCTCCACGCCCGAGGGCGCGCGCGACTTCCTGGTCCCGGTGCGCCTGCAGCCCGGCAACTGGTACGCCCTGCCCCAGTCGCCCCAGCTGTTCAAGCAGCTCCTCCAGGTCGCCGGCCTCGAGCGCTACTACCAGCTCGCCAAGTGCTACCGCGACGAGGACCTGCGGGCCGACCGGCAGCCGGAGTTCACGCAGATCGACGTCGAGATGTCCTTCGTGGACCAGGAGGACGTCATCGAGGTCGGCGAGACGCTGATCGGCCGGCTGTGGAAGGAGATCGCCGGCTACGAGCTGCCGACGCCGCTGCCGCGCATGACGTACGCCGACGCGATGGCCCGCTACGGCTCCGACAAGCCGGACCTGCGCTTCGGCCAGGAGCTGGTCGAGATGACCGGCTACTTCGCGGGCACGCCCTTCCGCGTCTTCCAGGCCGAGTACGTCGGCGCCGTGGTCATGCCGGGCGGCGCCTCGCAGACGCGCAAGGAGCTCGACGGCTGGCAGGACTGGGCGCGCAGCCGCGGCGCCAAGGGCCTGGCCTACGTGCTCGTCCAGGAGGACGGCACGCTGGGCGGCCCGGTCGCCAAGAACCTCACCGAGGAGGAGCTCTCCGGGCTCGCGGCCAAGGTCGGCGCCGAGCCGGGTGACGCGATCTTCTTCGCGGCCGGCCCGAAGCACTCCTCGCGCGACCTGCTCGGGGCGGCCCGCCTGGAGATCGGCCGCCGCTGCGGCCTGATCGACGAGTCGGCGTGGGCGTTCCTGTGGGTCGTCGACGCCCCCATGTTCGAGCCCGTGTACGACGAGGTGGGCCGCGAGATCGGCTGGACCGCGGTGCACCACCCGTTCACCGGGCCGAAGCCGGAGTGGGCCGACAACTTCCAGGACCACCCGGGCGAGGCGCTGGCGTACGCGTACGACATGGTCTGCAACGGCATGGAGATCGGCGGCGGCTCGATCCGTATCCACCGGGCCGAGATGCAGCAGCGCGTCTTCGACGTGCTGGGCATCTCCAAGGAGGAGGCGGAGAGCAAGTTCGGCTTCCTGCTGGAGGCGTTCAAGTACGGGCCCCCGCCGCACGGCGGCATCGCCTACGGCTGGGACCGCATCTGCATGCTGCTGTCCGGCGGCGACTCGATCCGTGACGTGATCGCGTTCCCGAAGACGGCCTCCGGCTTCGACCCGCTCACGGGCGCGCCCACGCCGATCACGGGCGAGCAGCGCAAGGAGGCGGGCGTCGACGCCAAGCCCAAGGCCGAGGTCTAGGCATGTGAGAACGGCGGGCACCGGAGCCGGTGCCCGCCGTTTTCGGTTGTCGCCCTACTTGAAGGTGATGTTCTTGATGATCACCGGGTTCTTGGGCGCCGTGGTGCCGCCGTCGCCGGTGATGTCGGCATCGTTGAGGAGCAGGTCCTTGCCGCTGGTGGCCAGCCCCTGCAGCATGTCCATGCCCTCGCTGACCACGCCGATCACGTTGTAGCCCGAGCCGATCTGGTTGTTCTCGTCCGACAGCGAGATGGCGAACTGGCTGTTGTTCTGGCCCATCGCGTCACCCGCCTGGGTCATGAACACCACGCCCTTCGACAGGGAGATGTCGGTGTTCTCGTCACCGAAGACGTACCCCGCGGTGCCCTGGCCGTCGGTCGGGTTCTTGCCGTCGGCCTTGGCCAGCGGGTCGCCGCACTGCAACAGGTGCACGCCGGACACGTCGGGCGTGACCAGGCGGTGGCACTTCATGTTGTCGTAGAACTTCTTCTTCGCCAGGAAGCTGAGCGAGTTGATCGAGCACGGCGCGACGTCGGTCATGAGATCGATGACGACGGTGCCGCGGTTGGTGACGATCGTCATCTTCTTCAGCTTCATGTTGGGCTTCTTGCCCGGCAGCCCGACGAACTTGTTCGGCACCCCCGTCTCCCGCTTGTAGGTGCAGGTGACCGGGCCGGTCTTGGCCGATGGGGTGGCCGACGGCTCCGTGGAGGCGGAAGCGGAAGCGGAGGCGGAAGGGCTGCTCTCCGCCGAGGCCTTGCCGGGTTCCTTGTTGACCAGTGTGGTCGCGGCGAAGATGCCGCCCGCGACCACGACGACGGCCACGCCCGCGCCGATGAAGGTGTTCCGCCGTGACTTGGTGGTCTGGGCGGCGGCGCGCTTCGCCTGCCGTTCCTTGTGCTCCCGCGCCAGCTCGCTCTGGCGGTCTTCCTCGTTCTGGCGGTCGTCGCCGCTCACCGCTATGTCCTCTCACTTTGCCCGTGCATGACCAAACAACTCCGCGCATGCTACCGGCCTTCGATATGTGCCGGACGTAAGTGGTGAAAGCGGCAGAGGACGACATGTGAGGTCGCGAACCATATGGTGCTGAGATTCGTAGTTGAAATGAGAACTAAGGAGCACCCCATGTTCGACCAGATCCTCGGCCTGCCGGCGCATCCACTGATCATTCACTTCGCCGTCGTGCTGACCCCGCTGCTGGTGGTCGCGGCGGCCGTCTACGCGATCGTCCCGCGCTGGCGTACGTACGTGGCGTGGGCGGTGGTGCTGCTCTCCCTGGCCTCCCCGGTGGCGGTCTTCGCGGCCAAGGAGAGCGGCGAGAGCCTCAAGGCGGCCCGCTTCGCCACGGCGGACGGCGCGCTGGGGTCCCGCATCACCACGCACCAGAGCTTCGCCAACCCGCTGCTGCTGTCGGTGCTGGGGCTGGCCGTGGCCGCACTGCTGCTCGTGTACGCCACCAGCCCGGCGCGCGACTCGGTCGGCCGCGACCGGTTCGGCCGGGCCACGACGCTGACCCTGTCGGCGCTGACGCTGGTGCTGGCCGCGGTGGCGGGCTACTACGTCTTCCGGGCAGGGGACTCGGGCGCGCGAGCGGTCTGGGGAGCCTAGTCCGCGCGTGTAATCTCATGATGTGGATAGCCTGTTCGATTCCGCGGCCGAAGAGGCCACCCCGCAGCCCCTCGCGGTGCGGATGCGACCGCGCACGCTCGACGAGGTGATCGGTCAGCGGCACCTGCTCGGCCCGGGCACCCCGCTGCGGCGCCTGGTCGAGAGCGAGGCTCCCATGTCGCTGTTCCTGTGGGGGCCGCCCGGCACCGGCAAGACCACGCTCGCCTACGTCGTCTCCAACGTCACCGAACGCCGCTTCGTCGAGGTCTCCGCCGTGTCGGCGGGCGTCAAGGACGTACGCGCCGCCATCGACAACGCGCGGCGCGAGCTCGGCATGAGCGGACGGCAGACGGTGCTGTTCGTGGACGAGGTGCACCGCTTCAACAAGGCCCAGCAGGACGCGCTGCTGCCCGCCGTCGAGAACCGCTGGGTCACCTTCATCGGCGCGACCACCGAAAACCCGTTCTTCTCGGTCATCTCACCGCTGCTGTCACGCTCGCTGCTGCTCACCCTGGAGTCCCTGACCGAGGACGACATCCGCGCCGTGCTGGAGCGGGCCGTCTCCGACCCGCGCGGCCTCGGCGGGCGCGCCACGCTCGCGCCCCAGGCCCTGGAGCATCTCGTACGCCTGGCGGGCGGCGACGCGCGCAGGTCGCTGACGTACCTGGAGGCGGCCGCGCTGCTGGCCGACGACATCACCGTCGAGGTGGTGGAGAAGGCCGTCGACAAGGCGGCCGTACGCTATGACCGGCAGGGCGACCAGCACTACGACGTGATCAGCGCGTTCATCAAGTCGATGCGCGGCTCCGACGCCGACGCTGCCCTCCACTACCTGGCCCGCATGATCGAGGCCGGGGAGGACCCCCGCTTCATCGCCCGCCGCATCGTCATCTTCGCCTCCGAGGACGTCGGCATGGCCGACCCCACCTGCCTGCAGACCGCCGTGGCCGCGGCCCAGGCGGTGCAGCTCATCGGGCTGCCGGAGGGGCAGATCAACCTGGCGCACGCGGTCATCCACTGCGCGATGGCCCCCAAGTCCAACGCCGTGGTCAAGGCCATCGGGGCCGCCATCGGCGACGTCCGCCGCGGCCTCATCGGCCAGGTCCCCGGCCACCTCCGCGACGCCCACTACCCGGGGGCTGCCAAGCTGGGGCACGGGGACGGCTACAAGTATCCGCACGACTTCGACCATGGGCTGGTGCGGCAGGAGTACGCGCCCGAGCAGGTGCGGGATCGCCGCTACTACGAGCCGACCCGCCATGGTGCCGAGGGCCCGGTCGCGGACCGCTGGGCCAAGATCCGCGACTTCCTCCGCGGCTCCTGACGCCCGTCTCGGCGGGGTGGGGGCGCGGTGGCGATCGGCGCAACGTGCGGTGCGGTGGCGGGCGGTGAAAGCTCGTGCGGTGCGTGGGTCGGGGCTGGTGGCCGGGTGGTTCCGGACGTCCTGGAATGTGGGGGCCGATGGGGGAGGCGTGTGTGGCAGGGCGGGGGATGGCGTAGGTTTGGGGTGCGCGGGCGTTGGGACACGGCCCGGGCCGGGGACGGCTGGTGGCGCACGGGATCGGGGCGGCACGCGGGCGGTCGTGGAAGCGCCGGACGCCGACGCGGCAGCACGATCAAGGCCGGCGTCCTCACCAAGGTTGTCACTCGAACGCGATAAGGTCTTGCCGTTCCGGCCCAGCGTACGAGGGAGATGAGCGCATGCTTACCGCTGGAGAGGTCGCCGGCCTGATCGCGGCCACCGGCTGGATAGTCCTGGTCTGCGTGCTCGCCATGGTGCTCATCAAGCTGGCCAGGCTGCTCACCGAAACCACCAAGGCGGTCTCCGACCTGAACGACCGCCTGGCGCCGCTGCTCGACGACATGAGCGTCACGGTCAACGAGACCAACCGGCAGCTGATCGCCGTCGAGGCCATCACCAAGGACGTCAAGCAGGTCAGCGGTCACGCGGCCAAGCTCAGCGCGGTGACGCAGACCATCTTCACCGGACCGTTGATCAAGGTGTCCTCGCTCGCGTACGGCGTCCGCCGAGCCATCGAGGCCCGCAGGCCCCGCAAGGCCGTCCCGAGGACGCGTCAGGGGCAGGCGCGATGATCAGGCGGCTGTTCTACCTGTCGCTGGGCGCGTTCCTCACCTTCTGGGTGATGCGCAGGCTGCAGGCGCTCCACCCCGACCACGTCGCCCGCAGGACGGCCAACGGCGCCGCGGGGATGCTCCGGCAGGTGAGAGACTTTACTTCCGACGCGCTCGGCGAGGCCGCGGAGCGCGAAACCGAGTTGCGAGCACGCTTCGGGCTCGGCAACGCTGAAGACAACAACTAACGCAAAGGATGGCCAACATGGAGTCGGCAGAGATCGCCCGCCGCTTCCTGCGCTTCTTCGAGGAGCGTGGGCACAAGGTAGTGCCCTCGGCCAGCCTGATCGCTGAGGACCCCACGCTTCTCCTGGTTAATGCCGGTATGGTGCCGTTCAAGCCGTACTTCCTGGGGCAGCGCAAGCCTCCGGCGTCCCGGCTGGCCACCGCGCAGAAGTGCGTGCGCACCCCCGACATCGACGAGGTCGGCAAGACCACGCGGCACGCCACGTTCTTCCAGATGCTGGGCAACTTCTCCATCGGTGACTACTTCAAGGCTGAAGTGATCCCGTTCGCGTGGGAGCTGCTCACCCGCTCCGAGTCCGACGGCGGCTTCGGCTTCCCGGAGGACAAGCTGTGGGCGACCGTCTACCAGGACGACGACGAGGCCTACGACCTCTGGCGCAACCGCGTCGGCCTGCCCGAGCACCGCATCCAGCGGCGTGGCCTGGAGGACAACTACTGGCACATGGGCGTGCCCGGCCCCGGCGGCCCCTGCTCGGAGATCTACTACGACCGCGGCGCCGAATACGGCAAGGAGGGCGGCCCCGTCGCCGACGAGGACCGCTACCTCGAGGTGTGGAACCTCGTCTTCATGCAGTACCAGCTCAGCCAGGTCCGCACCAAGGTCGACTTCGACGTGGCGGGCGAGCTGCCGGCGAAGAACATCGACACCGGCATGGGCCTCGAGCGCATGGCCGCGATCCTGCAGGGCGTCGACAACATCTACGAGATCGACACCACGTACAAGATCCTCGACAAGGCGGCCGAGCTCACCAAGACCCGCTACGGGCGCGACCCGCGGGCCGACGTGAGCCTGCGCGTGATCGCCGACCACGTCCGCACCGGCACCATGCTGGTGGCCGACGGCGTGCTGCCCAGCAACGAGGGCCGGGGCTACGTCCTGCGCCGCATCCTGCGCAGGAGCATCCGCAACCTGCGCCTGCTCGGCTCCGGCGACGACCGCTACATGCACGAGCTGACCGACGTCGCCATCAACGTCATGGGCGAGCAGTACGCCGAGCTCAAGGCCGACGCGCCGCAGATCCACGCGGTCATCGACGCCGAGGAGGTGTCGTTCCTGGGCACGCTGCGCACCGGCACCGCGATCTTCGACGTGGCCGTCGAGGAGACCAAGCGCAAGTCCGGCACCACGCTCTCCGGCGACCAGGCGTTCAAGCTGCACGACACCTACGGCTTCCCGATCGACCTGACGCTGGAGATGGCGTCCGAGCACGGGCTCAAGGTCGACGAGGAGGGCTTCCGCCGGCTCATGAAGGAGCAGCGGCAGCTCGCCAAGGCCGACGCCGCGGCGAAGAAGACCGGCAACGCCGACATCTCCGTCTTCGGGCAGCTGCTGGAGAAGGCGGGCAAGGTCGAGTTCCTCGGCTACGACCAGACCGAGGCCGACACGAGCGTGGTCGGCATCCTCGTCGACGGCGTGCCCGTCCCGGCGGCCGGTGCGGGCGCGACCGTGGAGGTCGTGCTCGGGCGCACCCCGTTCTACGCCGAGGGCGGCGGCCAGCTCGCCGACCAGGGCGTGATCCGCACCAGCGGCGCCGAGGTCGAGATCGTCGACGTGCAGACGCCGCTCGCGGGCCTGGTCGTGCACCGGGGCAAGATCCGCAGTGGTGAGCTCAAGGTCGGCGACGACGCGCAGGCGGAGATCGACCTCGAGCGCCGCCGCGCGATCTCGCGCAGCCACAGCGCCACCCACCTCGTCCACCGCGGCTTCAAGAACGCGCTCGGCGAGACGGCGGCCCAGGCCGGCTCGGAGAACTCGCCCGGCCGCTTCCGCTTCGACTTCACCGCGGCGGGCGCGGTCCCGGCCAGCGTGCTGCGCGACGTCGAGGACGAGGTCAACGCCGTGCTCATCAACGACCTCAAGGTCAACGCCTTCTACACCTCGCAGGCGGAGGCCAGGGCGATGGGCGCGCTGGCGATGTTCGGCGAGAAGTACGGTGACGAGGTCCGCGTCGTCGAGATCGGCGACTACTCGCGCGAGCTGTGCGGTGGCACCCACGTCCACAGCTCGGGCCAGCTCGGCCTGGTCAAGGTGCTGGGCGAGCAGTCGGTCGGCGCGGGCGTTCGCCGCGTCGAGGCGCTCGTCGGCATCGACGCCTTCCGCTTCCTGGCCCGCGAGAGCGTGCTGGTCGCGCAGCTCACCGAGCAGCTCAAGGCGCGCCGCGAGGAGCTGCCCGAGCGCATCGACGGCATCGTCACCCGGCTGCGCACGGCGGAGAAGGAGCTGGAGAAGATCCGCTCCGCCCAGGTGCTCCAGGTGGCCGGTGATCTCGCCGCCAAGGCGGGCGACCTGCGTGGAGTCTCCGTTGTGACACACCGCGCGCCTGATGGCACCGGTGCGGATGATCTGCGTAAGCTCGCGCTGGATGTGCGTGGCAGGTTCCCGGCGGACCGGCCGGCGGTCATCGTGATCGCCGGCGTCCCCTCCGACCGACCTGTGGTGGTTGCTGCGGTCAACGAGGCGGGGCGCGAGCGCGGGCTCAAGGCCGGGAAGCTGGTCGGCGTCGCCGCCAAGGCTCTTGGGGGTGGCGGTGGCGGCAAGGACGACGTCGCGCAGGGCGGCGGCACACGGCCGGACGCGATCGGCGACGCGCTGCAGCAGGTCGAGCAGGCTGTCGCGGATCAGCTCGGCTGATATGAGGTTCGGCACGCGGATCGGCGTGGACGTCGGATCCGTACGTATCGGCGTGGCCCGCAGTGACCCTTCCGGGTTTCTGGCCACGCCGGTCGAGACCGTCAGGCGAGGCAAGGGCGACCTCGACCGCATCGCCGCGATCGTCGCGGAGCACGAGGCGATCGAGGTGATCGTGGGGTTGCCCACCTCGCTGTCCGGACGTGAGGGGCAGGCGGCGGGGCTGGCCCGCCAGTTCGCCGCCGATCTCGCGGTCCGGCTCGCGCCGACGCCCGTGCGGCTGTTCGACGAGCGGCTGACCACGGTCGCCGCTACGCATGGGCTGCGTGCCAGCGGCATGAAAGCCAAGAAGCAGCGCGGTGTCGTGGATCAGGCCGCGGCCGTCGTGCTGCTGCAGGACGCGCTCGATTCCGAACGCGCCACCGAAAGACCCCCAGGCAGGCCCGTCGCACCGCCCCCAGCGGCCGACGGACCTGCCTCATGAGCGCGCGCGACACGGGGGTCGCGCCCGCGCAGGCGGCGTACACGGCAGGACGCATGGCCACGGCGTGGCCGCAGGTCCGCTGCCGGGTCGCCCGCGCGGAGACGGCGCGCACACGCATACGGGGCACGGCCGCGAGGGAGCGGATCGGTTGCCCGGCTGACGGTTGGTCGGCTGTGAAGGGTCGGGTTGTCCGCTCGGCTGGCGGTTGGGTGGCCGCGGGCGGTTGGGTCGATCGCATGGCTGGCGACTCGGCGGCTGTGAAGGGTCGGGTTGTCTGCTCGGCTGGTGGTTGGGTGGCCGCGGGTGGTCGGGTCGATCGCATGGCTGGCGGCTCGGCGGCTGTGAGGGTTCTGGCCGTCTGCATGGCTGACGGTGGGGTGGCCGCGTGAACGGCAGACCCGATGGCGAGGACGACCTCGGCGACATGATCCCGTTCTCCTCCGGCGACTCCGAGCAGGACAGGCCGGAGGACCCGGCCGCGCGCGAGCCGAACTCGGAGCGACGGCAGCCCGAGCCCGATGCGACGGCCGGCCCTGAAGCGGCGGCGGAGCCTGAGACGGTGGCGGAGCCTGATGCGGCGGCGGAAGTCGGCACGGCGGAAGTCGGCACGGCGGAGGTCGGCACGGCGGAGGTCGGCGCTGCGGAGGTCGGCACGGCGGAGGCTGGGACGGCGGGGCCTGATGCGGCGGGGGAGATGGAGGTCGGAGTGCCGGCCGCGCCTCGCCAGCGGGCCTTGCGCAAGGCCGGGATGGTCTCCGCGGGCCTGATCGTGTCCCTGGTGGCCTTGGGGGCGGGTGGGATCGCGGTGCTCAAGCCGTACCTGAGCCCCGAAGACTTCGACGGGCCCGGCAGTGGCGCCGTGACGGTGCGGATCGCGCCGGGTTCGAGCGCGCAGGCCATCGGCTCCGTGCTGGCCGAGGCCGGGGTGGTGGCGAGCGCTCAGTCGTTCGTACGGGTGACGGAGGAGCGCGCGGTCACCAACCGGCTGCGGCCCGGGCACTACCGGATGCGCAAGGGCATGGCCGCCAAGGCGGCGCTCGACCTGCTGCTCGCGCCCTCGTCCAGGGTCGTGCGGCGCGTCACCGTCCCCGAGGGCCTGCGGACGTCCGAGGTGCTGGCCCGCGTCGCCAAACTGGCCGGACTGCCGCTCAAGGAGCTGCAGGGCGTCGACAAGGCTCTCGTCGGCCTGCCCTCGTACGCGGAGGGGCTCGAGGGATTCCTCTTCCCCGCCACGTACGAGATCGAGCCCGGCGACACGGCGGTGGACGTGCTCGCGGCGATGGTCGAGCGCTTCCAGCTCGCGGCCCGCCAGATCGGCCTGGAGAAAGAGGCGGCCCGCAAGCACGTGACGCCGCTGGAGGCCGTCACGGTGGCCAGCATGATCCAGGCCGAGGGCGGGGTCGACGCGGACTACCCGAAGATCTCCAGGGTGATCTACAACCGCCTCCAGAAGGGCACCCCGCTGGAGATCGACAGCACCGTCCTGTACGCGCAGAACCGGCGGAGTCTGAAGATTACGGAGCGTGACACCAAGGTCGACTCTCCCTACAACACCTACCAGCACAAAGGGCTGCCGCCCGGACCCATCGCGAATCCCGGGGAGAAGGCGCTGATGGCGGCCTTGAACCCAGCGCAAGGCGATTGGCACTGGTTTGTGACGACGGATCCGGCGCATAGAATCACCAAATTCACCGACAAAGAGAGCGAGTTCGTGAGATACCGGGAAGAGCTGAATAAGAACCTCGGGACGAGTTGATGTTCGGCGGGACCCCCTCCGTCCCGGCGCAAATGCCCCCAAACGGGTCATGCGTCCTCTTTCCATCCCTTAGCATGGCTACCCAGAGTGATCTCCGCTGGTCGTGGGAGCATGTCCGGCGGACCCCCCAGTTCCGCTCGGTGACCCAAGCCGGTTTGGCGGTTTCGCTTGACGCCCGGCCGGTCATACCGGGAGATTGGCCAGCGCACCTATGAACGATCTCGATCTGAACACTCTCCTCGGCGCCGAGGACGACGGTGGTCGTACCCGGCGCACTCGCGGCGGCCGTGGCGGCCGCCGGCGGCGCCGACGCCGCAACCGTGGCGGCTTCGTCGCGCCGCTGCTCGCCTTCGTCGTGCTGGCGGGCATCATCGGCGGTGGCGGTTACTACGGCTACATGTGGCTCAACGACGCGCTCGTGCCCGACGACTACACCGGTCAGGGCACCGGCGAGGTCGTCGTGGAGATCAAGGACGGCCAGAGCGCCTCGGACGTGGCGCAGGAGTTGGAGAAGCAGGGGGTCGTGGCCAGCGCCAGGGCGTTCACCAACGCGATCGCCAACGCCAACAGGAGCGGCTCGCTGCAGCCGGGCTCGTACAAGCTGCGCAAGAACATGTCGGCAGCGAGCGCGGTGGCGCTGCTCATCCCGGACAACCGGATGCGCGCCACGGTGACCCTCAAGGAGGGCCTGCGCCTGTCCGACACCTTGAAGACGCTGGCCCAGGAGACCGGCAAGCCCGTCAAGGACTTCGCCGCGGCGGCCAAGGACGTGGATCAGCTCGACCTGCCGAAATACGCCAAGGGCAAGCTCGAGGGATACGCCTTCCCGGCCACGTACGAGGTCCAGCCCAAGACCACGGCGTCGCAGATCCTGGGAGCGATGGTCAAGCGGTTCAACCAGACGGCTGAGCAGATGGACCTCGAGGGCGGCGCCAAGGCACTCGGCCACACACCGCATGAGATCATGGTCATCGCCAGCATCGTGCAGGCCGAGGCCGGTCGCCAGGAGGACATGCCGAAGATCGCCCGCGTCATCTACAACCGGCTGGAGCGCAAGCCGCAGATGAAGCTGGAGATGGACAGCACGGTCATGTACGCGCTGAACAAGTACGGCACGGCCGCCTCGATCCCCGAGACGAAGACCAAGAGCCCGTACAACACGTACCTGAACCTCGGCCTGCCTCCCGGGCCCATCACGAACCCCGGGGACCACGCGATCGAGGCCGCCCTGAACCCCGCCAAGGGGCCCTGGCTCTACTTCGTCGCCACCGACCCCAAGAGCAACATCACCAAGTTCGCCACCACGGAGGCCGAACGCCAGGCGCTGCTGGCCGAATACCGCAGGAACGGCGGCTGATCGGCGATCCGACGCGTCACACGCCCGCCCACCTCCCACGGTGGGCGGGCGTCCTTTTGGGGCCGGTTCTGCCCGATCCGCGGGTGCGCTGTACGGCGGGTGGCGGGTTTGCGCGGGAGGCACCCATCCTTTACGGCTGCGCACGGTGGGCACCTCCCGCCGACCTGCGCCGCCCCCCGTCCAAGGGACGCTTCTCAGGTGATGGGACGACCCGCCGTGACGCGCGCCCCGTGGGCCGTCCGAGCGGCGAAGCGTGGGCGACGGGGCGATAGGGTCGTCATGTTTCGGAAGGAGTGTGGATGCGGGCTGCGGTGATGGGGTCGCCCATCGGTCATTCGCTCTCGCCTTACCTGCACCGGGCCGCGTACCAGGCGATGGGCCTCGACAGGTGGCGCTACGAGGCGTTCGAGTGCGACGAGGCACGGCTGCCCGCGCTGCTCGGCGAGCTCGTGCCCGTGCGCGGCCAGATCCCCGGCGGCGAGGACGCGTGGGCCGGGCTGTCGCTAACCATGCCGCTCAAGCGGGCCGTGCTGCCCCTGCTCGACACCGTGTCCGACCTGGCCGTCGAGGTCGGCGGGGCCAACACCGTGGTCTTCCACGAAGGGCGCCGGCACGGCCACAACACCGACGTCTACGGCATCGAGCAGGCGCTGGCCGAGGCGGGGGTGCCCGCGCCGGGCTCGGCGACCGTGCTGGGCGGAGGGGCCACGGCGGCCTCGGCGCTCGCGGCGCTGCGTAACCTCGGGCTGTTCTCGGCGACGCTGCTGGTGCGCGACCCCGCGCGGGCGGGGGAGACGGTGGAGGTGGCCGAGCGGCTGGGCGTGGCGCTGGCGGTGGAGACGTTCGACAAGCTCGACGCCTTCACGCGGGTGGATCTGGTGGTCTCGACGCTGCCAGGCGGGGCGGCGGACGCGTTCGCCGACCGGCTGGCGCGGGTGCCCGCGCTCTTCGACGTGGTCTACTCACCCTGGCCGACCGGCGCGGCCGCGGCCGTCCGGGCCGCGGGCGGCACCGTGGTCGGGGGGTTCGCGATGCTGCTGCACCAGGCGGTGCGGCAGGTGGAGCTGATGACGGGCCGGACGGATGTGCCGGTGGAGGCCATGCGCGCGGCCGGCGAGGCGGAGCTCGCCAGGCGGTCATCTCGAACGGGTTGATCACGGTCACGCCCGTGTCCGCGAAGTCCTTCACGTTGCGGGGTGACCAGCGGAGCTCGCCGATGGACAGGACGCTGAGGTAGAGAGTCGGCCCCAGGGACGCGTCAACCCATTCCTTCACCTGGGGGGTGCCATGTGGCTTTCGTACCTCGGAGATGATGTCGGCGTCGAGGATGTAGCCGACGCTCACCAGCCGAGGTCCACTTCTCGCGGAAGACTCTTGTCGCGTGCGAACTCCAGATCGTCCGGCCAGTCCGGCTCGCTGAGCAGGAACTCCTTGAAGTCCGGCTGCCTGCCCCTGAGCCGGCGGTACTCCTCCATGTCGAGGATCGCCACCACGTCCTTGCCGTGCTTCGTGACGACCTGCGGCCCCTCGTCGTGAGCCTTCCTGACGACTTCACTGAAGTGCTGTTTGGCCTCGTGCAGCTGCCATCTGGTCGCTTCTGTCTGGATCGCGGCCATACGACCTCTCTCTGTCTAGGCTGGACAGAAGTTTGGCGCAGGGGGCCGGGCCAGCGGGGATGATTCGAGAGCCTCTGGTCGTTGTGGTAATGTAGCTCTCTGATCGGTCCGGCATGCCATTGCTGGACGCGCAAGCGGAGGTCTCCCTCCCACCTGAGTCACCGGAAAGGTGGCCGGGTCCAGGATCACGCCGGACTACTCCGGGGAGCTCAAGGCCACGAAAGCCGAAGAGCTCAGTGGCCCCGCATGCGCGACGTGCGGGGCTTTTCGCGTTGGCGAGGAGCTCCCGGCACGACGAGCACGTAGGGATCGCAAACCTAGGAGGCCCCATCAGCACTGAGCCCCGCATCAACGAGCGTATCCGAGTTCCCGAGGTTCGCCTCGTGGGCCCGAACGGCGAGCAGGTAGGCATCGTCTCGATTCACGACGCCCTGAAGCTCGCCCAGGAGGCCGACCTCGACCTCGTCGAGGTCGCGGCCACGGCTCGACCGCCCGTGTGCAAGCTCATGGACTACGGCAAGTTCAAGTACGAGTCCGCGATGAAGGCGCGCGAGGCGCGCAAGAATCAGGCGCACACGATCATCAAGGAGATCAAGCTCCGGCCGAAGATCGACCCGCACGACTACGAGACCAAGAAGGGTCACGTGGTGCGGTTCCTCAAGGCAGGAGACAAGGTCAAAGTCACGATCATGTTCCGTGGTCGCGAGCAGTCCCGGCCGGAGTTGGGTTTCCGGCTTCTGCAGCGGCTCGCGGACGACGTCCAGGAGCTCGGTTTCGTGGAGTCCCACGCCAAGCAGGACGGCCGTAACATGATCATGGTGATCGGTCCGCATAAGAAGAAGGCTGAGGCCAAGGCCGAAAAGGCCGCAGCCAAGGCACAGCGTGGCAGCGAGGACACTTCCCCACAGGAAGGATGACCCGCGGTTGGGGTTAGCCTTACAGAGCGCCCCGATTCAGTCACCAGCAGACGAAGACGCCGCGACCGGGTCGGCCCAGCACCGGCCCGGCCCGTGGCACGACCGAAACGAGGAGAGACGGCGACATGCCGAAGATGAAGACGCACAGCGGTGCGAAGAAGCGGTTCCGGATTACCGGCACCGGCAAGATCAAGCGTCGCCGTGCCAACCGCGCGCACTACAACGAGTGGAAGTCGTCCACGCTGACGCGCCGTCTCAAGAACGAGGTCGTCCTTTCCGACGCCGATTCCAAGAAGATCAAGAAGCTGCTCGCTAAGTAGCGCGATTCCCCGGGGAGAAGAAACATGGCACGCGTGAAGCGGGCGCTCAACGCCAAGAAGAAGCGCAGGGTCGTCCTCGAGAGGGCGAGCGGTTACCGTGGCCAGCGGTCGCGTCTGTACCGCAAGGCCAAGGAGCAGATGCTCCACTCGATGACGTACGCCTACCGGGACCGCAAGGACCGCAAGGGCACCTTCCGCCGTCTGTGGATCCAGCGGATCAACGCCGCCGCCCGCCAGAACGGCATGACCTACAACCGCCTGATCCAGGGTCTGCGCCTGGCCGGCGTCGAGGTCGACCGCAAGATCCTGGCCGACCTCGCGGTCAACGACAGCCAGACCTTCGCCACGCTCGTCGAGGCCGCCAAGAAGGCGCTTCCGGCGAACGTGAACGCTCCGGCCGCGAGCTGAAAAGCCGCGAGCTGAGGCGCTCGTCTTAATCGAGGGGCCCACCGATGACGGTGGGCCCTTTGTTGCTGTGTGGGGCGCCGCCACGAGGGGCGTCCAGGTGTGGGGCGCTGGCACGAGGGGCGTCGCGGTGTGGGACGTTCCGTGAGGGACGCTGCTGTGTGGGACGTTCCGCTAGGGACGCTGCTGTGTGGGACGTCGCCGTGAGTGGCGTAGCTGTGTGGGACAGGGAGAGAGCATGGCCGGGTCCGAGCTGACCAACGTGAAGTCGCCGCGGGTGAAGGCGGCCAGGCGGCTCACCAAGCGGGCCTTCAGGGAGCAGGACCGCAGGTTCCTGGCCGAGGGGCCGCAGGCGGTGCGCGAGGCGCTCAAGCTCGACGGCGTGACGCTGGAGCTGTTCAGCACCGCCGAGGCCGAGCTGCGCCATCCCGAGCTGATCACCGAGGCCCGCCTGAAGGGCGTGCCCGTGCACCGGGCCAGCGGCGAGGTCATGTCGGAGCTGTCACAGACCGTGACCCCGCAGGGGCTGGTGGCCGTCTGCACGCTCGTGCACGTGCCCCTGGACGAGGCGCTGGCGGAGCAGCCGCGCCTGGTCGCCGTGCTCGCCCACGTGCGCGACCCGGGCAACGCCGGCACCGTCATGCGGGCGGCCGACGCCGCCGGCGCCGACGCGGTGATCTTCACCGACGCCTCCGTCGACCCGTACAACGGCAAGTGCGTACGCGCCAGCGTCGGCAGCCTGTTCCACTTGCCCGTCGTCATCGGTGCACCGGTGAGCGCCGCCGTGCGTCAACTCAAGGAGCGGGGTTTGCGCGTGCTGGCCGCCGACGGCACGGGCAAGCACACGCTCGACGATGTTGATCTTAGCGGACCCACCGCGTGGATCTTCGGCAACGAAGCCTGGGGACTGCCGGAGGACGTACTGGCTGAGGCCGACGACGTGGTCAGAGTGCCCATCTACGGACAGGCGGAAAGCCTGAACCTGGCCACCGCCGCGGCGGTATGCCTTTACTCCTCGGCTAGGGCTCAGCGAGTGCCCTAGGCGGCGGGAAACCCGCTATTGTCGGCGTTGTAGGCGGAGGGGGCGAGGTCGTGCACGGCGCAGACACCGACGGGCGAGTTGTGGCCGCCGCGTGCACGATAGCCATCGACGACCTTCCCGACGGCCTCATCGTGACCGACCGTGACGGCTGCGTGCTGGCCGTAAATCGGGCCGCCGCCCGGCTCACCGGCGTTCCCATGGAGCGCGCGGTCGGCAGGCACATGAACGACGTGTTCCCGTTCCGCGACCACGACGGGCGCGACTGGTGGAAGGCGCTCGACCCCGAGGGCGGGTTGCGCATCAGGAGCAGGGCGCCGGAGCGGCCGCTGCACCTGCCCGGCGGCCAGGAGCTGTATGTCGCGGCCAGGCTCGTACGCGAGCCGGAGCGCGGCGGCGAGGTCGAGCGCGTCACGATCACCCTGCGCGACGGCGGCGCCCGCGCCCGGCTGGAGCGCAGCCGCGCCGACCTGGTCTCGACCGTGGCCCACGAGCTGCGCTCGCCGCTGACCAGCGTCAAGGGCTTCACCGCGACCATGCTGGCCAAGTGGGAGCGCTTCACCGACGAGCAGAAGCGCGTCATGCTCGAGACCGTCAACAACGACGCCGACCGCGTCACCAGGCTCATCACCGAGCTGCTCGACGTCTCGCGCATCGAGTCGGGGCGGCTGGAGGTGCGCCGCCAGGTCGTCGACGTCCCCGCCAGGGTGCGCAGGCTCATCGCGGGCCGGGTCGCGGCGGGTGAGACCGAGGGGCGTTTTCGCCTGATCGTCGGCGACGACCTGCCGGAGATGTGGCTCGACCAGGACAAGATCGACCAGATCCTGGGTAACCTGGTGGAAAACGCGCTGCGCCACGGGCGCGGCACTGTGACAATTGAGATCGAGTCCGTCGGATGGGGAGTTGCCGTGTCGGTGCGCGATGAGGGCGAGGGCATCGAGCCCGAGCTGGCTCCGCGCGTCTTCAGGCAGTTCTGGCGAGGCGGCAACAGCCGTCGGCGCGGTGGCACCGGGCTCGGCCTCTTCATCGTCAAGGGCCTGGTCGAGGCGCACGGCGGCACGATCACCGTGCAGCGGGCGCCCGAGGGCGGGGCGGAGTTCCGATTTACCGTGCCCACCGGCACGCCCGACTTCGCCACCCCTTAGCGATCGAGTCGGCCCCGGTGGGCGGGCCCCACTAGACTCTTTTCCGCTCAAGCCCTGGATACGGAGCTCACTCTTGTCTGACTACGACCCCGTCGAGGTGACACCGTTGCATGCCGACGAGGTGTCCCGCATGGAGGCCGACGCCATCGCGGCGATCAAGGCGGCCGACAGCCTCGACGCACTCAAGCAGGCCCGGCTGGCGCACGCGGGCGACCGCTCGCCCATCGCCCTGGCCAACCGCGAGATCGGCGCCCTGCCGCCCGCCGCCCGCGCCGAGGCCGGCAAGCGTGTCGGCACCGCCCGTAGGGCGATCAACGAAGCGCTCGCCGCCCGCCAGGCCGAGCTCGAGGCCGAGCGCGACTCGCGGGTGCTCGTCGAGGAGACCGTCGACGTCACCCTGCCGTGGGACCGGCGGCCGCGCGGCGCCCGCCACCCGCTGACCACGCTGCAGGAGCGCATCGCCGACGCGTTCGTGGCCATGGGCTACGAAGTGGCCGAGGGCCCCGAGCTCGAAGGCGAGTGGTTCAACTTCGACGCGCTCAACATCGCCAAGGACCACCCGGCCCGCTCGGAGCACGACACGTTCTACGTGGCAGCGCCGGGTCACGCCGACTCCGGCATGGTGCTGCGCACGCAGACCTCGCCGGTGCAGATCCGCGCACTGCTCCAGCGCGACCTGCCGGTCTACGTGATCTCGCCGGGCAAGACGTTCCGCACCGACGAGCTCGACGCCACCCACACCCCGGTCTTCCACCAGACCGAGGGGCTGGCCGTGGACGAGGGCCTGACGATGGCCCACCTCAAGGGCACGCTCGACCGGTTCGCGGAGGTGATGTTCGGCAAGGGCATCACGACCCGCTTCCGGCCCAACTACTTCCCGTTCACCGAGCCGTCCGCCGAGATGGACCTCAAGTGCTTCGTCTGCCGCGGCAGCTCGGCGATCCCCGGCAACCCGCCCTGCCGCACCTGCAAGTCGGAGGGCTGGATCGAGTGGGGCGGCTGCGGCATGGTCAACCCGCGCGTGCTCATCGCCTGCGGGGTCGATCCGTCGCGGTACTCCGGGTTCGCGTTCGGCATGGGCATCGAGCGGACGCTGATGTTCCGCCACAACGCCGAGGACATGCGTGACATGGTCGAGGGAGACGTGCGCTTCACGCTCCCATTCGGAATGGAGATCTGATGAAGGTCCCGCTTTCCTGGCTGCGGGAGTATGTCGATCTCCCGGCGGTCACCGCCCACGAGGTGGCCGACAAGCTCACGGCCGCCGGGCTCAAGCTCGAGTCGATCAGCTCGCACGGCCACGACGTCAAGAACGTCGTCGTCGGCGAGGTGCTCGTGATCGAGGAGCTGTCCGGCTTCAAGAAGCCGATCCGGCACTGCAAGGTCGAGACCGGCGAGGCGACGCCGCGCGAGATCGTCTGCGGCGCCACCAACTTCGTCGCCGGTGACCGCGTGCCCGTCGTGCTGCCCGGCGGCGTACTGCCCGGCGGGTTCGAGGTCGGGGCGCGCAAGACGTACGGGCGCATGTCGGAGGGCATGATCTGCTCCGAGCGCGAGCTCGGGCTGAGCGACGACCACGGCGGCATCATGGTGTTGCCGGCCGACACCCCGATCGGCACCGACGTGGTCGAGCTGCTCGGCCTGCGCGACGACGTGATCGAGCTGGAGATCACGCCCGACATCGGCTACGCGCTGTCGATCAGAGGTGTGGCCCGCGAGGTGGCGACCGGGTTCGGGGTGGAGTTCCGCGACCCCGCCGACGTCGAGCTGCCCACCGAGACCGGCACGGCGTGGCCGGCGTCGATCGCCGACCCGACCGCGTGCGACAGGTTCGTGCTGCGCGAGGTCACCGGCTTCGACCCCGCCGCCCAGAGCCCGCTCTGGATGCGGATCCGCCTCACGCGCGCCGGCATGCGGTCCGTGTCGCTGGCCGTCGACATCACCAACTACCTGATGCTGGAGCTCGGGCAGCCGCTGCACGCGTTCGACCGCGGCAAGTTGCGCGGCGAGGTCGTCGTGCGCCGCGCCGTCGCGGGCGAGCGGCTCGAGACGCTCGACCACGTCGTACGCGAGCTCGACCCCGACGACATCCTGATCACCGACCAGTCGGGGCCGATCTCGATGGCCGGCACCATGGGCGGGCTGGAGACCGAGATCTCCGACGCCTCGACCGACATCGTCATCGAGGCCGCCCACTTCTCCGCGACCGGCATCTCGCGCGAGTCGCGCAGGAACGGGCTGGTGTCGGAGTCGTCCAAGCGGTTCGAACGCGGCGTCGACCGGGAGCTGCCCCTCGTCGCCTCGTGGCGGGCCGTGCAACTCCTGGCCGAGCTGGGCGGCGCGAGCATCCAGCCCGGGGTCACGCACTCCGAGGTCGAGGTGTCGCCCGCGCGCATCGCGATCCCGTCGAGCTATCCGGGCACCGTGGCCGGCGTCGCCTACTCCAAGGAGACCGTCGTCTCCCGGCTGCAGCAGGTCGGCTGCGTCGTGGTCGACGGCGACGACCCGGCCGTGCGCCAGGGCGGCGTCGACCCGACCGGGGTCGTGACCGGCGGCGCCCTGGCGGCCAAGCTGGCCGTCACCGGCGACGACATGATCACGGTGACGCCGCCGTCGTGGCGGCCCGACCTCACCGACCCCAACGACCTGGCCGAAGAGGTCATCCGGCTGGAGGGCTACGAGAGCCTGCCATCGGTGCTGCCCTCCGCCCCCGCCGGGGCCGGGCTCACCGAGGGCCAGCGGCTGCGCCGCCGGGCCGGCCGGGCGCTGGCCGAGGGCGGCTACGTCGAGGTGCTCAGCTACCCGTTCATCAGCCCCGACGACTTCGACCGGCTGCTGCTGCCCGCCGACGACGCGCGCCGCCGCGCCATGCGGCTGGCCAACCCGATGTCGGAGGACGAGCCGCTGATGCGCACGACGCTGCTGCCGGGTCTGCTCAAGACCCTGGTGCGCAACGCCGGGCGCGGGTTCTCGGACGTGGCGCTGTTCGAGATGGGGCCGGTCTACCGGCCGCGCGAGGGCGCTCCCGAGGTGGCGCCGGCGCTCGGGGTCGAGCGTCGGCCGACCGCCGAGGAGCTGGCCTCGATCGAGGCGGCGCTGCCCGACCAGCCGGTACGGGTCGCGGTGGTGCTGGCCGGCGAGTTCGAGGGGTCCGGCTGGTGGGGCGGCGGTCGCACCGCCTCCTGGGCCGACGCGGTGCAGGCCGCGCGGCTGGTCGCGGGTGAGGCGCGGCTGGAGCTGTCCATCAGCGCCGACCAGCACGAGCCCTGGCACCCCGGCCGGTGCGCCGCCCTCTACGTGGGCGACACGCTGGTGGGGCACGCCGGCGAGCTGCACCCGCGCGTCATCGAGGCGTACGGGCTGCCGCCGCGCACCTCGGCCATGGAGCTGGAGCTGTCACGCCTGGAGTCCGCCATGCCGGGTCCCGTTCAGACGCCGTCGGTGTCGGCCTACCCGGTGGCCACGCAGGACGTCGCGCTGATCGTGCCCGACTTCACGCCGGTGGCCGACGTGGAGGCCGCCCTGCGCGACGGTGCCGGGGAGCTGCTGGAGTCGATCCGGCTGTTCGACGTCTATGCGGGGGAGCAGGTGGGCGAGGGGAACAAGTCGCTCGCCTACACGATGCGCTTCCGCGCCGCGGACCGGACGCTGACGGTGGAGGAGACGACGGCGGCGCGCGACGCGGCGGTGGCCATGGCGACCGACCGCGTGGGCGCTCAGCTCCGTAGCTCCTGAGCCGCTTTCAGAGGGCTGGTACGGCGGACGCCGTGCCAGCCCTTAGCGGCTTCTAGCCTTGTACAGGTTGGTGAGATCGATGTCGATATCGAACGGGACCGTGACCTTGAGTCTGTCGTGGTGGACGCCACCCGGTGCGTAGGTCTCCGTGCCGGGAATGAGCTCGAAGACGAAGACAACCGGCTTGCCATCGACTTTCTCAATTCGCCAGAAGTGGGGAATCCCTGCCTTCGCGTAGAGGAGGGGCTTGCGCTCTCTGTCGCGCGCCTCGGAGTCGGGTGAGACCACTTCTACAGCGAGGATGACGTCGTCGGCCTGGAAGCATACGACCTCGTCGTCGATGATCGCGTTCGGGCCCACGACGATCAGGTCAGGCTCCGGGCGCTGCTGCCGAGCTAGCTTGACGCTCATCTCCTGGATCACTTCATGGCCTGCTGGCATGAACTCTTCCAGTGCGTTGCAGAGTCGGCGGATGACCGATTGGTGGAAGTGTCGCTGGGGGCTCACGAAGACCAAGCTTCCATCAATCAACTCTGTGTGCGCAGGCAAATCCGGAATGTGATCGAGGTCTTCCGCGACGAAGCCCTCCGGTGGCGGGAAGGCCCAGTCGGGTAGCGAGGGAGGCGTCATTTCAACGATCACCGCTTCGGCAGTCACGATCCAACGCTACCAATGTATTCCGCTCACGCCTGGTAAACGACTGCATACGCTGATGGAGATGAAGGTGGGGGGATGATGAGGCAGCTGCTGGTGTTCGGCGAGCGGGATGACGCCGAGGAGGTCGCGGAGACGCTCGGGGAGTGGTTTCCGGCGCTCGGGGTGCCGCGGGTGGTGCGGGAGACGCTGGCCGGGGAGGATGACGCCGAGGACGCGCAGTGGCTGGTCGTCGTCGAAGGGGTGGACGAGGGGGCGCTGGCCAGGGTGGATGAGCTGGTGGAGCGCTATGAGGGGTGGCGCGAGGCGGGCTAAGGGGGCTCAGAGCCGGTCGATCTCGGTGAGGTCGATGGCCAGATCGAAGGGGACGGTCACTTTGACGCACTCGCGGTGGATGCCGGTGAGGGTATAGGAGTTGGTGGCGGTACGGTGCGGGAGAGTGGCTGCATGCGTATCGCTGTGTTGTCCGACATCCATGGAGTGTTGCCCGCGCTCGAGGCCGTGCTGGCCGAGCCCGAGGTGGCCGGGGCCGATGTGGTCGCGTTGACCGGGGACATGGCCGCCGGGCCGATGCCGGTGCAGACGCTGGACGTGCTCGTCTCGCTGGGGGAGCGGGCGTTGTGGGTCAACGGGAACGCCGACAGGGAGCTGGTGGAGGCGGTGCGCGGGAAGGCAAGCCCCTATCCCGTGTCCCAGTGGGCGGCCGAGCAGCTGCGGGAGGATCAGGTCGAGCTGCTGGCCGGGTTGCCCGATCGGCAGGTGGTCGAGCTGGGGCGGCTGGGGACCACGTTGTTCGTGCACGCGACGCCGCGCAGCGACGAGGAGATGATCCTCGTGGACAGCTCGCTGGAGCGGTGGGCCGAGGTGCTGGCCGGGGAGAGCGCCGGCACCGTGGTGCTGGGCAACACGCACATGCCCTTCGTACGGCTGGCCGATCGGGTGCTGGTCGTGAACCCCGGGTCGGTCGGCATGCCGTACGGACAGAGCGGGGCGCATTGGGCGCTGCTGGACGGTGACACCGGCGCCGTGACCCTGCGCCGGACCCCGCTCGACGCCGCCCTGGTGGGGGAGCGGCTGGTGCGGGAGAGCGGGTTCGACGGGATCGAGGAGTGGGTGGCCGACTACGTGACGAACGTCCACTCCGACGCCGAGGTGCTGCGGGTGTTCGCCAAGGCGGAAAACCGGTGACCTAGACGGCGGCCTCCCTGCGGAGCTTCTCCGCCAGGGCGTGGTCGTCGGTCCTGGCGTCGTACGTGCGGAACGCAGGCAGCGCGGCGGCCAGGCCGAGCACGGCGCCCACGCACAGCAGGCCGCCCGCGCCGAGGGAGAAGCGGGTGCCGCCGAAGTTGGCCATCAGGCTGGCGCGGGCGTTGCCCAGCATCGGGCCGGACGCGTACGACAGGAGCTCGATCCCGGCCAGCCGACCGCGCAGCTCCGGCGGGATCGTCTGGTTCCACATCGTCATGCGGAAGATGCCGCTGATCATGTCGGCGGCGCCCGCGAAGGCGAGGCAGACGAACAGCATCCAGACGTTGGGGGCCAGCGCCGACGCGGCGATCGCCACTCCCCAGAGGGCGGCCGCGATGATCACGCCCAGGCCCTGGCGGTGTACGCGGGCCGCCCAGCCGCCGGTGATCGAGGCGGCCAGCGCGCCCACCGCTCCCGCCGAGTACAGCAGCCCCAGCGCCTGTGGGGAGTGCAGCTCGTCGGCCAGGAACGGGAAGAGCGACGTCCCCATCGCGAACACCATGGCCGCGATGTCCACCAGGTACGTGCCCATCAGGTCGGAGCGGCGCACCGCGTACCGCATGCCCTCGGCCAGCGACTTCAGCGACGCGGGGGCGGCGTCCTCGGCCGGCGGCAGCGACCCGACCCGCCACAGCAGCGCCAGCGACACCACGAAGCTCAGCGTGTCGATGCCGTACGCCGCCGCCGGGCCGAAGGCGGTCACCAGCAGGCCGCCCAGCGCCGGGGCGACGATGGCGCCGAAGTTCCAGCGCATGCTCGACAGCACCGCCGCCGCGCCCTGCTGCTCGTGCTTGACCACCTGCTGGAACACGGCCTCCAGGCTGGGACGCTGCAGGCAGGAGATGCCCGTGGAGACGGCGCCCATCACGTACAGGACCCAGACCTGAGGGTTGGGGAGCATCGCGTTGACCATGAGCGCGCCCGTGGTGACCAGGAGGCCCAGCTCGCTCAGGACGATGATCTTGCGGCGGTCGAGCGCGTCGGCGATCGCGCCGCCCCACAGGCCGCACACCACCATCGGGACGAACTCCGCCAGGCTCACCAGGCCGACCGCCAGGTAGGAGCCCGTCAGCTCCTTCATCTGGTACGGCACCGCGACCATGGTGATGAACGTGCCGAACATCGTGATGACGCCGGAGGTGAAGAGGAGGCGATAGTCGCGGGAGTCGCGCAGGGGGCTCAGGTCGATGGTGAAGTGACGCAGGAGGCGCTTCAGTCCGGTGGGCAGCACGAGCGTCAATTTTCCGGCTCGGGTGATGATCGAGGCAAATCGTTTTCGGCGGGCCTGTCGGGTCCCTTCGCCGCCGACCGGGATCGATGTCCCTCGGGACCTTGCTCCTGGGAGGGGAGGGGGTGGGTACGCGGAAGGCCCCCGCGAGGAGCGGGAGCCTTCGGTGGAAAGAGGGTCAGGCGGCGGGGACCTTGTCGAGGAAGCCGAGGACCGTGCGGATCCGCCCGTCTTCGGCCAGCTCCACCACGTCGAACCCGACCGCGACCGCCTCCCCGCCCTCCAGGCCGAGGTGCCAGGTGAAGCGGGCGATGTGGTGGTGGGCGTCGTAGACCTCGCCCGGGGTGAACACCAGGCCGGGGAACATGCCCTGGGCGCCCGCGATGACCGCGGCGATCGCGTCGTGGCCCTTCACGTCGGCCAGGGGGTCGGTGTACGTGCCGTCCTCGGTCCACAGCTCGGCCACGGCCTTGGCGCGGGCGTCGGCGTCGGTCTCGTTCCAGGCGGCGACGTAGCGCTCGATGAGGTTCATGATGGTCATTCCTTCTGCTTGTCAGTTGTTGCGGGTCTTGCGGAGGCCGACGATCTGGAGTTCGGCGAACACGCCGACCACCAGGGCCTGGGCGATGGTCCAGATGGCGCCGATCGTGGTGAGATCGGCGGCGCCGGTGACGACGGCGGCGATGCTGCCGAGGGTCCAGACGATGTTCAGGGCGATCACGGCCCTGGTGGCGGCGGGGCTGATGGCGCGGCGGGTGGCGAGGAGGCCGACGGCGGCGCCGTACACCAGCAGGAAGACGCCGATGCCGCGCAGCAGGGCCGCGCCGGGGCCGAGCAGGTCGCTCACGGGGCCGGCGAAGGCGAGGTAGACCAGCCCGTTGCCGCCGGTGACGACGGCGTCGGCGGCCAGCGCGAGGCGCAGGAACTTCATCCGGTCGGCGGTGATGGTCAGGGCGGTGCTCATGTCTCGGGCTCCCTTGGTGGCGGTTTTTCGCGACACCTGAAAGATGTCAGCCGCCACGTAGGGGGCGCGATTACCCGGCACGTAAAGGGGACCGTCGGAAGCCCGTTCCACCTGCGGTAACGCTCATATTGTGACGGTGGTCACGCGAAAGCCTCCCGGCGCGAGCAAGGTGCCGGGAGGCCGGAAAGAGCGGGGTTACGCGCCCAGGATCTCCCTGCGCAGGTGGGTCTTGAGGATCTTGCCGCCGGGGTTGCGGGGCAGCTCACCTTCCCGGAACCAGATGTGCGCCGGGATCTTGAACTTGGCGATCCGGTCCTTGAGGAACGACTGGAGGTCCTCGGTGGCGACCGAGGTGCCGGGCGCCAGGCGGATGACCGCGCCGACCTCCTCCCCGAGCTCCTCGTGCGGCACCCCGATCACGGCGGCGTCGTCGACCGCCGGGTGCTCGAACAGGGCCGCCTCCACCTCGGCGCAGTAGACGTTCTCGCCGCCCCTGATCACCATGTCCTTGGCCCGGTCCACGATGTAGACGAAGCCCTCTTCGTCGATCTTGGCCAGGTCGCCGGTGTGCAGCCAGCCGTGCACGAACGTCTCCGCCGTCGCCTCCGGCTTGTTCCAGTAGCCCAGGATGACGTTCGGGCCGCGTACGCACAGCTCGCCCACCTCGCCGGGCGGCAGTTCGGCGCCCATGGGGTCGACCACGCGCACGTCCACGACGGGCGAGGGCAGGCCGATGCTGTCGGGCCTGGCCTGGTAGTCGGCGCCGCCGTTGCCGATGGCCAGGGCGGTCGTCTCGGTCATGCCGTAGCCGTTGGAGGGGGCGCGGTTGGGGAGGTTGTGGGTGATGCGCTCCAGGAGCTTGGGCGGGGCGGGGGCGCCGCCGTACCCGAGGGTGGTCAGGGACGACAGGTCGTACTTGCCGAAGTCGGGGTGGGACATGAGCTGCCAGGCATTCGTGGGCACGCCGATCATGGCGGTCACGCGCTCCCGCTCGATCAGCCGCAGCGCCTGCTCGGGGTCCCACTTGTACATGAGCACGAGGCCGCCGCCGGCGAACATCGTGGTGGTCAGGGCGGAGAAGCAGCCCGTGACGTGGAACAGGGGGACGGTCAGGAGCGTGACCCGGCGGGTGCCGGCCGCGGCCGCGACGTCCTTGCCCGCCATGGCCACCGCCCGCATGAGGCCGAAGGCGACGGTCATGGGGGACTGGCCCAGGTTGCGGTGGCTGCCCAGCGCCCCCTTGGGGCTGCCGGTCGTGCCGGAGGTGTAGAAGATCGTGGCGGGGTCCTCGGGGGCCAGCTCGACGGCGGGGAGTGTGACGTCGGCGGCGACCTCGCCCAGCACGTCGTCGAAGCCGCGCGCGCCCTCCGGGACCTCGCCCCGGGCGACGATCAGGGGGACGCCCGTCGAGGCGAGCCGGGCGGCGCGCTCGCCGTCCGCGATCAGCACCTTGGCTCCGGAGTCCCGCACGCCGTAGGCCAGCTCGGCCTCCGTCCACCAGGCATTGAGCGGTACGGCGACGGCCCCCGCCGCCAGCGCGGCCGACAGCGACACGACCCATTCGGGGTAGTTGCGCATGGCCACGCCCACCCGGTCGCCCTTCCGCACCCCGTACCCCTCGACCAGGCGGTTGGCGAGGGTGGCCGCGCGGCGGAAATGGTCCTCGAACGTGATGTGCTCGTCCTCGTACACGAGGAAGACCTTCTCGCCGTGGAAGCGGCTCATCTCCAGCAGCGCGCGGAAGTGGGTGGGAGCGTGCTTCCAGGTGCGTATCCCGGTGTCGCCGATCTCCTCGATCTCGAACAGCTGACCGGGTCCGGTGAGCTGGGCCACGACCTGGGCGTGCGAAAGGGACATACACCGAACTCCCGGCTAGTGGACGATTATTCTGGATAAATCACAGTACCGACCGGTAGGTACGTTGCGCTAGCTCGCCGGGAACGGGCTCAGCCGAGGCCGATGGGGGACAGTTGCTGGATGTCGTACCGGGTCCGCAGCTCGATGACGGCGGCCTGGTCGGGCGGCCCCGGACGGGACAGCAGTTCGCCCAGCTCGCGCAGGTAGTGCTCGTGGCCCGCCGGGGTGACGATGAAGAGCATCCGGGTGGGGGTGGCGCCGGGGTTGGCGAAGGCGTGGGGGCAGCCCGCGGGCACGTACATGAGGCTGCCGGGGCCGCCGCGCACCGTCCGGGCGCCGCCCTCCGACTCCCACGTCTGCCAGGGCTCGCCGGTGATCTCCCGCGGCTGGAAGGCCAGCAGGTCCAGCTCGCCGTCGAGGATGTAGAACAGCTCCTCGGCGTGGTGGTGGAAATGGGCGCCGACGTCGAAGCCCGGTGCGATCGTGTTCTCGAACACCGACCAGGTCTTCGAGTGCTCCGCCCCGACCTTCAGCGTCATCCCCATGGACCCGAGCGACTGCCCGGCGCCGGGGGGTAAGACGAGCCCGTCTGCCATTGGTCTGCCCTTCTATGAGGGTGATTGCTACCAATGTTCCTGAGGGTCCCGGCGGGGGCAAGGCTCATGAAAGTTTCATTTCTTTTCCGATAGTTTCTAGCGTTCAGCTGCTGGTTTAGTGACCGCGCGAGGTCGGCATTGACCCTTATCTCGCATGTCAATACCGTCTTCGATGCGATCCACCGGGATCGAAAGCTTTCGGAGGTAGATGTCCGTGCATTCGTCCTCGCCCGTCAGAGTCCTCCTCGCCCTCGTGGGGATGCTCGCAGCCTTCCTCCTGCCGGCCGGCCCGGCCCACGCCTCCGCGCCCTTACGCACCCACGCGGCGGCCAAGGGCAAGTTCATCGGAGCGGCGCTCGCGACCGGCCCGCTCGCCAACGAGAGCGCCTACCGCAACATCGCCGCCACCGAGTTCAGCCAGGTCACCGCCGAGAACGCGATGAAGTGGGACTCGACCGAGCCCAGCCAGGGCCAGTTCAACTTCTCCGGCGCCGACGCCATCGTCAACTTCGCCACCCAGAACAACCAGCAGGTCCACGGCCACACGCTCGTCTGGCACAACCAGACCCCGGGCTGGGTGCAGGGCCTGAGCGCCACCGCCATGCGCAGCGCCATGCAGAACCACATCAGCCAGGTCGTCGGCCACTACGCCGGCAACCCGACCGTGGTCTCCTGGGACGTGGTCAACGAGGTCTTCGACGACAGCGGCAACCTGCGCACGTCGTTCTGGTACAACACGCTGGGCCAGAGCTACATCGCCGACGCCTTCCGGGCCGCCCGCGCCGCCGACCCCGACGCCCGGCTGTGCATCAACGACTACAACACCGAGGGGATCAACGCCAAGAGCACCGCGATCTACAACCTGGTCTCGTCGCTGCGCCAGCAGGGCGTGCCCGTCGACTGCGTCGGCTTCCAGACGCACCTCGCGATCCAGTACGGCTTCCCGAACGACTTCCAGCAGAACCTCCAGCGCTTCGCCGCCCTCGGCGTCCAGGTCCGCATCACCGAGCTGGACGTGCGCATGGTGATGCCCAGGGACGCCACCAAGGACGCCACGCAGGCCACCTACTACCGCAACGTCGTCAACGCCTGCCTGGCCGTGACCGCCTGCGCCGGCGTGACGATCTGGGGCTTCACCGACAAGTACTCCTGGGTGCCCGACACGTTCTCCGGGCAGGGCGCGGCCCTGATCTACGACGAGAGCTACCAGCAGAAGCCGTCGTACACCGCCGTGCACGACGCGCTTGCCGGCGGCACGACCACCGACCCCACCCCGCCGACCACGCCGGGCACGCCCTCGGCGGGCAGCGTCACCTCGAACTCGGCCTCGCTCAGCTGGACCGCCTCGACCGACAGCGGCGGGAGCGGGCTCGCCGGGTACGACGTCTACCGCGAGCAGGGCGCGACCGACCAGCTCCTCGGCCAGTCCACGACCAACTCGATCTCGCTCACCGGGCTCAGCCCCTCGACCCAGTACCAGGTGTACGTCCGGGCCCGTGACGGGGCCGGCAACGTCTCGGCGAACTCCGCCCTGGGCACCTTCACCACCACGGCCGGCCCCGGCGGCGGCGGTGGCTGCACGGCCGCCGGGACCGTGCAGACCCAGTGGGCCACCGGGTACGTCGTCCAGCCCGTGACCGTCACCAACACCGGGACCTCCGCCATCACCGGCTGGACCGTCACCTTCACCCTGCCCGCCGGGCACACGCTGACCGGCTCGTGGAACGCGACCCTCACCGTCAGCGGGCAGACCGTCACCGCCAAGAACCTCGCCTACAACGGCAACCTGGCCCCGAACGCCGGTACCACCTTCGGTTTCCAGGTCAGCCGGCCGAGCGGCAACACGCAGACGCCCTCCGGCTACACCTGCGCATAGGCCCGATCTCCCGGGCCTTCACGACCTGCCGGTTTTCTGACCGGCAGGTCGTGGCGCGCCTGTGGATTGAAATTTACTTTCACACTCGGAGAACCACGTGAAGCCTACTTGCAGATTGGGAGACCCTCATGCACCGTGGAACCAAGATTAAGAAAGGAGGGACGGTGCAGGTCAGGGGCCCGATTTGGGGGGGAGGTGAAACCTGCGATGTGCGATCCATCGGGCTTTGGGACCACGATCGTGCAAGAGCTCGGACGCATAGTCCGGGATGCGATCAAGTCAACACCCCGGACCGTACGGTTTCTCGTCATACTTGCCGCCGTTGTCATAGCGATCGGCGCTACCACAGCCATGATCGACTAAACGGCCGCCGCATGTAGTGGCGTACATGCGAACTGAGGTCAGGCTAACGTGGGGCAGGTCAAGCGTCGACCTGCCCCACGTGATGCCCACGTGATGCCTTCGTGAAACTCAAGGATCCAGCGTGATCCCCTCACGCCTGAGGTCCTCCACGATGCCGTCCACCAGGCGCGTCGCGACCGTCCGGCGCAGCCGACCCTCCTCCCGCAGCTCCCGTACGGCGGGGACCGGGTCGGGGTCGGCGAACAGGCGCTCGTCGGAGTAGTCCACCGGCCGGCCGGTCGGATCGACGGTCCACCAGGAGGCCTCGAGCGCGATCCCGTTCGGGTCGCTGAAGTAGATGGACCGCAGGAAGCCGTGGTCGATGACGTCGGTGACCTCGCAGCCGTGCGCCTTGAGCCGGTCGCGCAGCCGGTTGAGCGCGTCCTCGTCCGGCAGGTGCAGCGACAGGTGGTCGAACTGCGCCGCCTTGGGGTAGGGCACGCCGGCGGGCTTGGCGAAGCTGTCGAGCGGCTGGTCGGTGTACTCGAAGAAGGCGACGGTGTTACCCGGAGCCACCTCGAAGAAGTAGTGCTTGAACGCGGGGACGGCAAGGGTGGTGACGAGGCGGGCGTCGAGCACGCCGTGCCAGAAGCGCACGGTGGCGTCCATGTCCGCGGTCACCAGGGCGAGGTGGTGCACGCCGCGCCAGTGCACCGTGTCCGGGGTCGCAGCCATGCGTCAACCGTACGCCTTTCAACTACCTCTGGTAAGCCGTCAGCCTTTCACCGATCCGGCGAAACTGAAGGAACTGGCCAGGTATTTGTTGACGGCCACGTAGAGGACCACCGCCGGCGCCGTGTAGAGGATCGAGAAGGCGGCCAACTGGCCGTAGGCCACCTGCCCGTACTGGGAGAAGAAGGTGTAGACGGTGACCGCCGCCGGCTGCTTCTCCGGGGTGTCCAGCAGGACGAAGGGGGCGAAGAAGTTCCCCCACTGGCCGACGAAGACGAAGATGGCCACCACGGCTATCCCCGGGGCCATCAGCGGGCCCACCACCGTCGTCAGCGAGCGGAGCCAGCCGGCCCCGTCCACCCAGGCGGCCTCCTCCAGGTTCACCGGCACGCCGTCCATGAAGTTCTTCATCATCCAGATCGAGAACGGCAGCGAGCTCGCCGTCAGGAACAGCACCATGGCCGGCACGGAGCCGTACAGGTTGAAGCGGAAGAACATCGCGTAGACCGGCACGAGGATCGCCGTCACCGGCAGGCCCGTGGTGAACAGCAGGCTCAGCATGAAGTGGCGGCGGTAGCGGAGCTGGTAGCGCGACAGCGGGTACGCGGCCAGCCCTGCCACCAGGACCGTCAGCACCGCCGTGGAGCCCGAGATGACGATCGAGTTGATCAGCGGCAGGATGATCGTGTCCCAGGTCAGGACGGCCTTGAAGTTGTCCAGGGAGAAGGAGAGCGTCGGCTTGGCGGCCAGGCTCGCCTCGGATTGGACGGAGGCGAGCAGGACCCAGAGGAACGGGCCCAGGAAGGCCAGGGTGATGAGCGCCAGCGAGAGCAGGGCGGCGGCGCGGGCGGCGAGCCTCGTCATGCGTCCTCCACCTTGATCAGGCGCAGGTAGACCAGCGAGAACAGCGCGCCGATCACCAGCATGACCAGCGCGATCGCCGAGCCGTAGCCGATCTCGAAGTAGCGGAACGCCTGCTCGTACATGTACAGCGGCGTCGTCTGGCTTTCCGTGCCCGGGCCGCCGCCCGTCAGGGCGTAGATGAGGCCGAAGCTGGCCAGGGTCTGCAGCGTGATCAGCATGAGGTTGGCCATGATGGAGCGGCGGATCAGCGGCAGCGTGATGTGCAGGAGCCGGCGGCCGGGGCCCGCGCCGTCCACGGCGGCGGCCTCCACCAGGTCGGCGGGCACCTCGGAGAGCGCGGCCGAGTAGACGAGCATGGAGAAGGCCGTGCCGCGCCAGATGTTCGCCAGGATCACCGCCAGCATCGGGGCCGTGTAGAGCCACTCCTGGGAGAGGCCCAGGACCCTGTTGAGGGTGCCCTCCTCGGCCAGGAACGAGAACCAGCAGGCCGCGGCCACGACCTCCGGCACCACCCAGGCGGCGATCACCACGCCGTTGACGACGCTGCGGGTCACCCGGCCGCGGCCGCGCTGGAGGAGCGCGATGATCAGGCCGAGGGTGTTCTGGCCGATGACCGCCGAGCCGATGACGAAGACGAACGTCAGGAGGAACGAGTTCAGGAAGTTCGGGTCGCCGAAGAGCTTGACGAAGTTGGCCACACCGACGAACCGCGAGTGAACCGAGGCCGAGCCCGTCAACGTCTCGTTGGTGAAGGCTATGTAGACGCTCCACAGGATCGGCCCCGCCAGGAAGAGCGCGAGCAGGACCAGGGCGGGGCCCAGGGGCAGGAGCCAGCGCATGGCGTTCCGCCGTGACGAGCCGCGTACCGGGCGGCTCGTCACGGGCGGAGGTGGGGCGGTGACGATCGTCATCGCGACATGACCTTGTCGGGTCCGCCGACCGCGGCCGGGAGCGCCTTGGCGTAGTTCGCGGTGGCCTCCTCAGGGGTCCGCGAGCCGGTCACGACCGCCTCCATGGCCTCCTGGACCTGGGTGGACACCTTCGGGTACACCTCGTACGCGGGCCGGTAGTGGGTGACGGAGGCCAGGTCGGTCCAGAACTTGACGCTCGGGTTGTCGGCGCTGTACTTCGGGTCGGCGGCCACGTCCTTGCGGGCGGCCAGGTCACCCGTGCCGACCGAGTAGGCCATCGAGTTCTCCTTGTTCGTGGCCGTGGTGATGAAGTCGAACGCCTCCTGCTTGTGCTTGGTGTACGCGCTCATCGCCATGACCCAGCCGCCCGACATGCTGACCGCGCCCGGCGCCTCGCCGTTCTGCGTCGGCATGGGCGTCCAGCCGATCTTCTCCGTCCACTCGGGCCACGGCTTGGTCCCGGTGGGCCTCCAGGCCGAGCTCGCCCAGGCCCCGTCGAGGGAGAAGCCGAGCTTGGCCTCGGGGAACCACTCCATGGTCACCTTGTCGCCGAGCTTGGCGTTGTGGGCGTCGGCCTGCTTCGGGCCCAGTTCCTCCCGGAAGACGGTGTTGACGAAGGTCAGGGCGTCGGTGAAGTTCTTGCCGCCGGCCACCCACTTCTTCTGCGCGTCGTCGTAGAGGGTGCCGCCCGGCGTGCCGTACAGGAGCATCTCGAAGCCCTGCATGGTCGCCGCCTCGCCGTGGATCTTGGTGGCGTACATGCTGAACGGGACGACGCCGGGCAGCTTCTGCTTGATCGTGCGGGCCGCCGTGAGCACGTCGTTCCAGGTCTTCGGCTCCCACGGGACCGGCAGGCCGGCCTTGGCGAAGACGTCCTTCTGGTACCAGAGACCGCGCGTGTCGGTGCTGATCGGCACGCCGTAGATCTTGCCGTCGCCGCCCTTGGCGGCCTGCTTGACCGAGTCGGGGAACTGGGTGCTCCAGTCGGGCCACTTGGCCAGGTAGTCGTCGAGCGGGGCCAGCTTGCCGGCCGCGACGTCCGCGTTGACCTGGAACGTGTCGTGGTAGTAGAGGTCCGGAGCCGAGTCGGGGGAGCGGTTGAGCAGCGCCAGCTTCGTGTAGTACGCCTCGTTGTTGCCCTGGACGGCCGTCAGCTTGATCGTGACGCCCGGGTGGGCGGACTCGTACTGCTTCTTGGCGGCGGTGAGCATCTTCTCCAGGTACGGCCACGTCGTCTCGACCTTGTAGAGGACCTCGAGTTCCTTGGCGCCTGAGGTGTTCTGCGGGGTGCCGCCGCCGCACCCGGCGACGGCGGTCAGGAGAAGGAGGAGAGAACCGGCCAGCGTACGTTTCATCACGCGCTCCCCGTGTTTCCTTGGGTTTGCGGAGAACGTAAATCTATTTGATTTACTAAGTCAACACTCTGTGGTGACATGGCTCACATGCGACTGGGCACGAACCTGCCCAAGGTGGGGAGCTACAACCGGGCCGTGGTCCTGGAGGCGATCCAGGCGTCCGACGGCATCAGCCGGGTGCAGATCGCCGCCCGCACCCGGCTGACCGCGCAGACCGTGTCCGTGATCGTGCGCCGGCTGCTGGAGGAGGGGCTCGTCGTCGAGGACGGGTCCGTGCCGTCGGGCGGGGGCAAGCCGCGCACGATCCTGCGCGTGGACCCGGGCGCGGGCTACGCGATCGGGGTGCACTTCGACCCCGAGGAGATCTCGTGTGTGCTGGCCGATCTGGCCGGGCGGCCGGTCGAGCGGCTGCGCCGGCCCGTACGGCCCGGCCTGGAGCCCGAGGCGGTGATCCGGCAGATGGCCAGGGCCGCGCGGCGGATCCTGCGGGAGGCGGGGGTGGCGGACGGCAAGGTGCTCGGGGTGGGGCTGGCCTGCCCGGGGCCGCTGGACGGGGACGGCGTGATGGTCTCGCCGCCCAGGCTGCCCGCGTGGGACCAGGTGCCGATCAAGGCGCTGCTGCACGAGCACACGCGGTTCCCGGTGACCGTGGACAACGACGCCACCGCCGCGGCGATCGGGGAGCGGTGGGCCGGGATCGCGCGGACCACGCCGAGCTTCGCCTACCTGTACCTGGGGACGGGCATCGGTGGAGGGATATTTCTGGATAACCAGGTATATCGGGGGCGGTCGCTGAACGCGGCCGAGTTCGGGCACATCACGCTCGAGCCCGACGGGCCCGAGTGCTACTGCGGCAACCGGGGCTGCGTGGAGGCGGTCTGCTGCCCGAGCGCCATCGAGGCCGCCATGGGCGGGCGCGCCTCCCACAAGGCCGTCTGCGCGGCCGCCGCCAAGGGGGAGCCCGAGGCGCGGCGCGTGATCGAACGGGTGGCGGAGCGGCTGGCCGACGCCGCCGTGAGCGTGGTGAACATGCTGGACATCGACCTGCTGGTGCTCGGCGGACCCGCGCTCAGGGAGGTGGGGGAGCTCTACCGCGAGGTCATCGCGCGGGCCGTGTCGACCAGGACGCTGGCCAGGCGGCTGCACGCCGTCCGCGTGGAGACCTCGCCGATCGCGGCCGACGCCGCCGCGATCGGCGCGGCCTCACTGGTCTTCCACGCCACGTACGCGCCCCGCCTGGGCGCCCTCCTCAGCGACTAGGCCCGCTTCAGCCGGAGCGTGACCAGCTCGAACGGGCGCAGCGACACCGACAGCCCCTGCCCCGGCGCGCCCGTGGGGCGCTCCAGCAGGTCGGTGGCGACGACCTCGGCGACGGAGAAGCCCGGCGTCAGCGTGGCGCGGGCCCGGCCGCCCCTCGACTCGTGGAAGCGTACGATCACGTCGCCGCTCCCGTCGTCGGCCAGCTTGACGGCGGTCACCACGACGGCGTCGTCGTCCACCGTGACCAGCGGCTCCACCTCCGCCGCCGCGCCGGTCACCAGGCGCTCGGGCAGGTTGACGAAGTAGCCCTCGCGCACCGCGTCGCCGATCGTCGCACCCGGCACGAGCGCGTGCCGGAAGCGGTGCACGCCCTGGTCGGTCTCCGGGTCGGGGAAACGCGGGGCCCGCAGCAGCGAGACGCGCACGGTGGTGGTCGTGCCCGAGTCCGGGCGGACGGCCCGGGTGACGTCGTGGCCGTACGTCGAGTCGTTGACCAGCGCGACGCCCCAGCCCGGCTCCTCCACGTGCACGAAGCGGTGGTTGCACGCCTCGAACTTGGCCGCCTCCCAGCTCGTGTTGGTGTGCGTGGCGCGGTAGGCGTGGCCGTACTGGCTCTCGGAGGCGTACCGGTCGGCGCGCACGTCCAGCGGGAACGCCAGCTTGAGGAACTTCTCCGTCTCGTGCCAGTCGACCTCGGTGAGGATGTCGAGCCGCCCGCCGGCCAGCGTGAGCACCTGCGTCACGGTGGAGGACCCGAACGAGCGCCGGATGCGGACCCCGTCGCCGTCGAGGCTCACCTCGTCGGCGTCCACGAGGTCGGTGACCGTGTTGCGGTAGAACTCGTCCACGTCCCAGGCGTCCCACTTGTTGGGGAAGTCGGGGTGGAGCTGGAGGAGGTTCGCCGCCTGGCCGGGCGGGACGGTCTCCCGGCCCGCCGTCAGATCGCGGGCGGACACGACCAGGCCGCGGGCGTCGATCTCCACCCTGAGCAGGTCGTTCTCCAGGACGAAACCACCGCCGTCGCGCTCGCGCGTCTCCGTCCACCGCGCGCCGGATACGGCCCGGGCGCCCCCCGCCGGCACGCCGTGGCGGGTGTGCGGGGCGCCGTTGAAGACCACCCCGCGGTCTCCGGCGCCGGCCAGGGCGCGCTGCGCGGTGTCGATGATCTCGTTCAGCTCCGCGGCCACCGCCTCGTACGTCCGGCGCGCCTCCCGGTGCACCCACGCGATCGACGAGCCCGGCAGGATGTCGTGGAACTGGTGCAGCAGCACCGTCTTCCAGATCCGGTCGAGCCGCTCGTACGGGTACGAGGCCCCGGCGCGCACGGCCGCGGTGGCCGCCCACAGCTCGGCCTCCCGCAGCAGCGACTCGCTGCGCCGGTTGCCCTGCTTGGTCTTGGCCTGGCTGGTGAGCGTGGCGCGGTGCAGCTCCAGGTAGAGCTCGCCCACCCAGACCGGCGGGTTGGCGTACTCGGCCTCGGCCTTGGCGAAGAAGTGGGCGGGCGGCTCCCACGTGACGGCGGGTGAGCCCTCCAGGTCGCGCACCCTGGCCGCCTTGGCGACCATCTCGCGCGTCGTGCCGCCGCCCCCGTCGCCCCAGCCCGTCGGCGCGAGCGAGTGCCGCGCGACGCCCTTGTCCTTGAAGTTGCGGGCCGCGTGCGCCAGCTCGCGGCCGGTCATCGAGCAGTTGTAGGTGTCCACCGGCGGGAAGTGCGTGAAGATCCGCGTCCCGTCGATGCCCTCCCACAGGAACGTGTGGTGCGGGAACGTGTTCGTCTGGCTCCACGAGATCTTCTGCGTGAGCAGCCGCTTCGACCCGGCCGCCTTGATGATCTGCGGCAGCCCCGCCGCGAACCCGAACGTGTCCGGCAGCCACACCTCCTCGTTGTCGATGCCGAACTCGTCGATGAAGAACCGCTTGCCGTGCACGAACTGCCGGGCCATCGCCTCGGAGCCGGGCATGTTCGTGTCGGACTCCACCCACATGCCGCCCGTCGGGACGAACCGGCCCGTGGCCACCGCCTTGGTCACCTTCGCCCACACCTCGGGGCGGTGCTCCTTGATCCACGCCCACTGCTGCGCCTGCGACATCGCGAACACGAAGTCCGGCTCGTCCTCCAGCAGGGCGGTCATGTTCGAAGCGGTGCGGGCCACCTTGCGTACGGTCTCGCGCAGCGGCCACAGCCAGGCCGAGTCGATGTGCGCGTGGCCGACGGCGCTGATCCGGTGCGCCGACGGCACCGCCGGGGACGACAGCACGCCGGTCAGCTCGGCCCGGGCGGCGGCCGCCGTGCCGTTGACGTCCTGGAGATCGACGGCGTCCAGCGCCCGCTCCAGGGCCCGCAGCAGCTCCCAGCGGCGGGTGCCGTCGGCGGGCAGCTCCAGCATCAGCTCGCCGAGCACCTCCAGGTCCATCACGAGCTGCCACACGGTCTCGTCGAAGACGGCCAGGTCCATGCGGGCCAGCCGGTAGAGCGGGTCGCCGCCGGCGGTCTCCCTGTCGCCCAGGTGCGTCGGCCGGAAGGGCGGGTTGCCGAGGATGACGGGGTTGGAGGCGGCCTCGACGTGCAGGCGCACCCGCTCGCCGCCCTCGACGGGGGAGCCGATGCGTACCCACTGGTTGCGGGGGTTGAGGCCCTTCACCGGCGAGCCGTCGGGGCGGTAGACCAGGCCCTCGCTCTGGAAGCCCGGCATGTTCTCGTTGAAGCCCAGGTCGAGGATGGCCTCCACGGTCCTGCCCGCCCATTCGGCGGGCACCGTGCCGGTGACCGTGAACCAGCTCGTGCCCCACGGAGCGCCCCACGCGGTGCCGGGCGCGATCGGCTCGGGCGTCGCCGCCAGCCCCTCCGCGACCGGTACGGGCTCGCCCGGCGCGTGCCAGACCGCCACCTCCAGCGGGACGGACTCGGGATACACGGCCGGGCGGATGCGCTCGTCCAGCACCCGCTGCAGGCGGGCCTCGACCAGGTTGCGGTCATCATGCATGTCAGGCGGCTCCCCACGGAAAGGCGACAGATCAGCCTTTAGCACGTTAAGCAACTTGATCGCGCCCGGCAATGCACAAACCCCATCATCTCAGCAAGGGCCGCCGCACGCCGCTGCGGCGCGGCCGGGCGGGAGGACGGTGGCGGGTTCCCGACAAGTCGGGATCTGGCCACACCAACCTCATAGACAACGTCCATCCGGATGACTAGTAATTCGGTATTCGTGCTTACCGATTCTCTGGAGGTCGCCATGGGACGATGGCGGGTTGCGGCCGTCTCCATGGTCATGGTCGCATCGTTATTCTCGGCACCCGGCGCGCACGCCGGCACCGAGGCGGCCGGCCCGCCGATGGCGTTCACGAGCGCCCCGGCCGGCGAGATCACGCTGATCACCGGTGACCAGGTGCAGGTGCGGGCCGTGGACGGCGAGCACCGCGCAGTGACGGTCACCCCCGCGCCGCGGGCGGACGGCTCCGTGCCGACGTTCCAGGTGCTGGAGACGGACACCGGCGTGACCGTCGTCCCCGACGACGTCGCCGCCCTGGTCCCCGACCGGCTCGACACCGCGCTGTTCAACGTGACCGAGCTGGCCGAACAGGGCTACGCGGGAGGCGCCATCCCGCTCATCCTCACCTTCGAGGGCAACGCCACCAAGGCCGCCATCCCCGCCGTCAAGCAGGCCCGCACGCTGGAGAGCATCGGCGGAGCGGGCGTGTCGGTGGCCACCCGGGACGCCGCGGCGTTCGGGGCCGAGCTGGCCAAGCTGGCCACCCCGAGCCTGCGGGCGGCGGGCCCGCTGGCGGGCGTGCGGAAGATCTGGCTCGACCGCAAGGTGAAGCCGGACCTGGAGCAGAGCGTGCCGCAGATCGGCGCCCCCGAGGCGTGGGCGGCCGGGTACGACGGCACCGGCACGACCGTGGCCGTCCTCGACACCGGCGTGGACGCCGCGCACGCCGACCTGGCGGGCAAGGTCGCCGACCAGCGCGACTTCACCGGCCAGAGCGTCGCCGGCGACCCCCACGGGCACGGCACCCACGTCGCCAGCACCATCGCGGGCACGGGAGCGGGCGGCGTCGCCAAGGGCGTGGCGCCCGGCGCGCGGCTGCTCAACGGCCGCGTGCTCGACGCCGACGGCTACGGCCAGCTGTCGTGGATCATCGACGGCATGGAGTGGGCGGCCGGCGAGAAGCACGCCGAGGTCGTCAACATGAGCCTGGGCGGCCGCGAGCCCGGCGGCCCGCTCACCGCGGCGGTGACGCAGCTCAGCAAGCAGTACGGCACGCTGTTCGTGGTGGCCGCCGGCAACGACGGCTGCGACGGGTGCGTGGGCGCCCCGGGCGACGCCCCCGAGGCGCTGACCGTCGGCGCGGTGGACAAGCGGGACGCGCTGGCGCCGTTCTCCAGCAGGGGCCCGATCACGGCCGACCAGTCGGTCAAGCCCGACGTCACCGCCCCCGGCGTGGACATCACCGCCGCCAAGGCGGGCGGCGGCACCCTCACGCTGTCCGGCACCTCGATGGCGACCCCGCACGTCGCGGGCGCGGCGGCACTGCTGCGCCAGGCCCGCCCGGGGATCGCCGGCAACGAGCTGAAGTCGCTGCTCATGGCCAGTGCCAGGCCCGGCCAGGACATCTCCGTGGACGAGCAGGGCGCGGGCCGCATCGACGTGGCCGCCGCGCTCAAGGGCTCGGTCGTGGCCTCGACGGGCTCGGCGAGCTTCGGCAAGCTCACCACCGGCGAGCGGAAGAGCCTCACCGTGGGCTACCACAACCTCGGCCAGACGCCCGCCGAGCTGGACCTGTCGGCCGGCGACGCGTTCACCGTCGAGCCGTCGAAGCTCACCGTGCCCGCCGGCGGGAAGGCCGAGGTGACGGTGACGGCCAAGGCGGCCGAGAGCGGGCTGGTGCGCCAGGAGCTGACGGCCGCCGTCGCGGGCGGCAGCCCGGTCCGCACGCTGCTGACCGCCAGTGTCGACGACAAGCGCGTCGAGCTGCGCGTACGCGGCATCGCCCGCGACGGCCGTCCCGGCCGCGGCGGCTTCACCGTCCTCAACCTGGACGAAGGAACCCTGGTCGGCCGCCTGCTCCCCGGCGACCCCGCCCAGCCCTGCACCGACCAGAAGTACGGCACCGGCACCTGCCTGCTGGTCAAGCCCGGCACCTACTCCGTGCTCGGCCACATCTTCACCATGCCCGCCACGCAGGACAGCACCGCCGGCGGCAAGCCGCTCAACGAGAGCCTGCTCGGCGACCCGGAAATGAAGATCACGGAGAACACCGAGGTCGTGCTGGACGCCCGCAAGGCGGTCGAGGTGAAGGTCGAGACGCCCGACCACCGGACCAAGCGGAACACCGGCGCCGCCGGGGCCCTCATGTGGTACCGGTCCGGCGAGCAGGGCACCGCGCTGCGCGGCGGCACCACGATCTCGCCCGGCGCGCAGATCGAGGAGCGGCTGTTCGTCCAGCCCACCAGGAAGGTCACCAAGGGCACCTTCACCGTCGCCACCCGCTGGCGGCTGGCGGCCCCCGAGATCGAGCTGTCCACGCCCGGCCTGGACCTGGAGCCGCAGTACGTCGACCCGGTCCAGTTCAGCGACTTCTCCACCGAGTACCCGCGCCTGGACGGCACCCAGCTGCTCATGGCCGTGGACGCGGGGCGGGGTAGCCCTGAGGAGATCAAGGCCCGCGACCTGCGCGGCAAGCTCGCCGTGATCCGCCGCACGGACGGCGTGCCCGTCTCCACCCAGTCCAACGCCGCCGCGGCGGCCGGGGCGACGATGGTCGCCGTCTACAGTGACCGGCCGGGGGCCGACGTCACCACCGGCGGCAACAAGGTCAAGCTCGCCGTCCCGACCGTGCGCCTGACGCACGAGGAGGGGCTGAAGCTGGTCGCGCGGCTGCGCCACCTGCCCGTGCCGATCCTGGCCAAGGGCAACGTCGCCAGCCCGTACGTCTACGACCTCTACCTGCGCGAGAAGGGCCGGGTGCGCGACTCGCTCACGTACGTGGTCAGGTCGAGGTCGCTGGCCAGGATCGAGACCGGCTACCACAGCCAGCTGGCCGACGACGTGACGATGAACGAGGCCAGGTTCGTCTTCGAGCCGTGGGACACCTCGTCCATCTCCACGAACCTCCCCCTGGCCAAGACGCCGCGCACCCGGACCGACTACGTCACCCCCGACCCCGAGCTGAAGTGGAGCTCGTCGGCGGGCACCCCGGAGCGGTCCTACAACAACATGTGGCCGCACCCGGACACGCCGCGCGTCCTGATGTCGTCGCCGGAGTTCCGCCCCTACGAGGTGGGGGAGCGGGTCGGCCGGACGCTGTTCAAGCAGCCGGTGATGCCCGGCATCAACCCGCGCAACCCGCTGCGCCGGGACGGCGACCGGCTGCGCATCTCGATGCAGGGCTTCGTGGACGCCGACCGCAACTACGGCGACGGGTACACCAGCATGTTCGAGCACGGCCTGAAGAGCGACTTCCGGCTCTACCAGGGCGACAAGCTGCTGCTGCAGACGAACTACCTGCCCTCGGGGTCGGGCGTGCTCCCGCCGGAGCAGGCCACGTACCGCATCGAGTACGACCTCGCCAACGAGGCCGGGTGGGCGAAGCTGTCCACCCGCACGAGGGCGGTGTGGACGTTCGGCTCGGAGCGGACCACGGCGACGACGGTGATCCCGCTGCTGCTGGCCTCGTTCGACGCGCCCGTGGACCTGAAGAACCAGGCCAGGTCGCACCGGCTCGGCCTGTCGCTCTACCACCAGGAGGGCGCCCCGCAGAGCGCGGTCAAGGACGTCTCGCTGGAGGTGTCGTACGACGACGGCGCCACCTGGAAGCCCGCCCGCCTGCGTGACAAGGGCGAGCGGAGTTACGAGACGACGCTCGACCGCTCGCCGTCCGGCTTCGTCTCGCTGCGGCTGAAGGCCTCCGACGTCAACGGCAACACCCTGTCGCAGGAGGTGATCCGCGCCTACGCGGTGCGCTGAACGCCGTGCAGGAGGGTGTCGATCACCCTCGTGGCCAGCGCGTCCGGATCGGAGCCTGGGGGAGAGCCGTGCGCGGCCTCCCCCAGCAGCGCGAGATAGACCTGCCGGGCCCAGACGATCTCGGCGCCGGGGCCCAGCAGCTTCCCGAACACCGCCTCGCACAGCTCCATCACCTCGGACCGCACCGCCTGCGCCTCCTTGCTGAGCGGCACCGGGCGGGCCAGCGTGAACCGCCAGCCGAGCTTGATCTGCAGGATGTTGGCCGTGGCCTGATGGAGCGCCACCTGGGCGGGCGCGGTGTGCGGGCGGGCGGCGTGCACGGCGTCCTGGATCTCCCGCCACGCGGCCACCTCCATGGCCTCGATCAGCGCCTCCCGGCTGGCGAACCTGCGGTGGACGGTGGCCCTGGCCACCCCCGCCGCCTCGGCGACCTGCTCCATCGTGGCCACCGGATTGGCGCTGAGCACGTCTTCCGCCGCCGCCATGATCGCGCGCATGCTGCGCTCGGCGTCGGCCCGCAGTCTTCCCATGAAGGAGACGGTACAGCTTAAAACTGAGACGAAATGGCGCAGTTCTACTAGAACGTGCTACTTTTCAGCTCATGACTTACGCACTTGTCACCGGAGCCTCCTCCGGGATCGGCGCCGAGTTCGCGCGCCAGCTGGCTGCCCGAGGGCATGACCTGGTGCTGGTCGCCAGGTCCGGCCCCGCGCTGGAAACCCTCGCCGCCTCGCTGCGCCAGGCCCACGGGGTGCGGGCCGAGGTGCTCGTCCAGGACCTGTCCGCCCCCGACGCGGCCACGCGGGTCGCCGAAGAGGTGGCCGCCCGCGGGATCGCCGTCGAGCTGCTCGTCAACAACGCCGGCTTCGGCACGGCCGGGCACTTCGCGCAGATCGCGCCGGAGCGCGAGCACGAGGAGCTCATGGTCAACGTCGTCGCGCTGGTGGGGCTGACGCACGCGTTCCTGCCGGGCATGCTCGCCCGGGGCTCCGGCGGCGTGGTGAACGTGGGCTCCACGGCCGGCTTCAACGTCGCCCCGTACTTCGCGACCTACGCCTCCTCCAAGACGTTCGTGCTCAACTTCAGCCTCGCGCTCTGGAGCGAGCTGCGCGGCACCGGCGTGAAGGTACTGGCGGTCGCGCCGGGGCCGGTCGAGACCGCGTTCTTCGACCGGCTCGGCACCAGGGAGGCGGCCATCGGCGCCAGGCTCGCCACCCCCGAACTGGTCGTCACCACGGCCCTGCGCGCGTTCGACCGCGACCGCGGGTACGTGGTGCCCGGCCGCGGCAACCTGGGCCTGGCCCACCTGATGCCCCGCCGCCCGCGCAAGCTCCTGGCCCTCATCGGCCGCCGCGTCACCCGCCAGGTCGCCGACGCCCTCACGCCCTCCCCGGGACATGGCTGAGGCGCGCGGCGGGCACGGACAGTCCTACCGGAAGCCGCGGTCCGCGCGGTCGCGCCGGAAGGCGTCCAGGCGGTCGAAGTCCAGGTCGTGGACCGAGACCGGGTCGTCGCCCGTGCCGGTGAAGAAGCCGGCGCGGGTCCGCGGGCAGGGGTTGGCGAACCCGGCGACCCCCGCGCAGGGATGCCCGTGGTAGGTGGTCTCGTGGTGCCAGTCGCTGACCGCCACGTACGTCATGAACTCGTACGCCCGCGCCACAGTCATGTGCTGCCACAGCTCGCGCGCCGGGGCGGGGCCGTCCCAGCGGGTGATCGAGAAGGCCGGCACCAGCACCGCGTCTAGGCCGTCGCGCCCGGCCAGGCTGGCCGAGTACCACAGGTCGGCGCAGAGCAGGACGTGCAGGCGGCGGCCGTTCAGCTCGAAGCCCGCGCTCGGGAGGCCGGGGACCACGCCCGAGCGCAGTTCGACGTCGTAGGGGTGGACCTTGTCGTACTCCGTCAGCAGCTCGCCCCCGGCGTCGAACACGGCGCCCCGGTTGACCGGGCCGTCGTAGTGGGACCCGCCGACGACCGCCATCCCCGCCCCCTTGGCCAGGGCGCGCACCCTGGCCAGGTATTCGGCACGGGGCAGGCTGGCGCCGGCCAGCTCGGGCAGGAGCGCCACGTCGCCCGAGCGGGCGGTGACGAGCTCCTCGATCGCGTCGAAGTTGGCGTGGCCGTCGGGAGACCAGTGAGGGGGCTGAACCAGGAGGATCTTCACCCCTCCACTGTGACGGGTGAAGGGCCTACTGCGGCTGGTGTACGCGTATAACGGACATGTCCTCTACATGTACGGGCTCGCGGCAGTGCGCGCACACCATGAGCGGCTCCAGCGGCTCGCCGCAGCTGTGCCGCCACACCGTCGGAGGCTCGCCCTTCGTGACGTACCGGTCGCCCCAGTCCATGAGCGACAGCAGCACCGAGTGCAGCGCCCGCCCGGCATCGGTCAGCACGTACTCGTAGCGCGGCGGGTGCGACTCGTACAGCTCGCGCTCCAGCAGCCCGACCTCCTCCAGCTTGCGCAGCCTGGTGGTGAGGATGTCGCGGCTGGCGCCGGTGTTGCGGGCGATCTGGTCGAAGCGGCGCACGCCCAGCAGGACCTCCCGCATGGCCAGCAGGCTCCAGCGCTCGCCGACGACCGTCAGCGCGTTGGCGATCGAGCATTCCCTGGGCATGCTCACCTCCGAGAGAGTCCGAATTTCCAACCTACCTGTTGCCGGGGATCGCCGCGAGCAGCTCGCGGGTGTAGTCCGCGGACGGGCGGTCGAAGACGTCCTCGGCGGTGCCGCTCTCCACGATCCGCCCGCCGCTCATGACGTGCACCTCGTGCGAGATCATCCGTACGACGGCCAGGTCGTGGCTGATGAACAGGTAGCTCAGCCCGAGCTCGCGCTGCAGCCCGGCGAGCAGCTCCAGGATCTGCGCCTGCACCAGCACGTCGAGCGCCGAGACGGCCTCGTCCAGCACGACCAGCTCGGGCGAGAGCGCCAGCGCCCGCGCGATGGCCACCCGCTGGCGCTGGCCGCCGGACAGCTCGTGCGGCAGCCGGTCGGCCATGGACGCGGGCAGCGACACCTTCTCCAGCAGCTCGGCCGCGGCCTTCCGGCGCTCGGCCGCGGTGCCGACGCGGTGCACGCGCAGCGGCTCGGCGATGGACTTCCCGACGGGGTAGCGGGGGTCGAGCGAGGCGTACGGGTTCTGGAACACCGGCTGGACCCGCCGCCGGAAGGCGAACAGCTCCCGCCGGCCGAGCGCCGCCAGGTCCGTGCCGTCGAAGCGGATGCTGCCGGAGGTGAGGTCGTCGAGGCCGAGCAGCAGGTTCGCGGTGGTCGACTTGCCCGAGCCCGACTCGCCCACGATCGAGACGGTACGGCCCTTCGGGATCCGGAACGAGACCTCGTCCACCGCGGTCAGCTCCTCGCCCGTGCCCCTGATCGGGAACACCTTGCGCAGGCCCTCGACCACCACCAGGTCCTCGCCCTCCTGACGCGGCTGCGCGACGCGGACCGACGACAGGCTCGGGACGGCGTTCAGCAGCCGCCTGGTGTACTCGTGCGCGGGTTCGGCGAGGATCTCCGCCGCCCGCCCGGTCTCGACGATCCGGCCGTCGTGCATGACGGCCACCACGTCGGCCCGCTCCGCCGCCAGCGCCAGGTCGTGCGTGATGAGCAGGACGGCCGTGCCCATCTCGGCGGTGAGTTGTTCGAGCTGGTCGAGGATGCGCCGCTGCACGGTCACGTCCAGCGCGGAGGTGGGCTCGTCGGCGATGAGCAGCTTCGGCCGGCAGGCCAGCCCCATGGCGATCAGCGCGCGCTGGCGCATGCCGCCGGAGAACTCGTGCGGATACTGCCCGATCCGGCGGGCCGGGTCGGGGATGCCGACGAGGTCCAGCAGTTCGAGCACGCGGGCCCGGGCCGCCTTGCCGGCGGCCACGCCGTGGACCGCGAGCGCCTCGGCGATCTGGTCGCCGACGCGCATGAGCGGGTTGAGGTTCGACATGGGGTCCTGGGGGACCAGGCCGATGCCCGCGCCGCGGATCGCGGTCATCTCGCGCCCGGAGAGCCCGGTCAGGTCGCGGCCGTCGAACATGATCCGGCCGCCGGTGATGCGGCCGTTGTCCGGCAGCAGCCGGTTGACGGCGGCGGCCGTGGTGGACTTGCCGGAGCCCGACTCGCCGACCACTGCGACGGTCTGGCCGGGCAGGATCTCCATCGAGACGCCCTTGACGACGGTGACGTCCTGCCTGCGGGTGCGGAAGGCGACCGAGAGGTCACGGATCTCCAGGAGGGGGGTCATGCGGTCCTCGATCGTTGCGTGATGGTCTGCAGCAGCCCGCCCCAGAGGGCGTCGGTGGGGGTGGGGTCGCCCTCGACGAGCAGGCGGTTGCTCGCCAGGGCCAGGGCGATGTCGCGGCCGGGCACGAAGCCGACCGCGCAGCCGACGTAGCCGGGGTGGCCGAGCACGGTGACGGTCTCGTCCCGCAGCTGCAGCTCGTACGTGCGGAACCCCAGAGCCTGCCCGGCGTCGGGGCCGGGGGTGAAGAACTCCTCGGCCACCTCGGGCCGCCACAGCCGGTCGTGCTCCTCGTACCGGCACATCGCCAGGCCGTAGGCGAGCAGGTCCGGCACGGTCGAGAACAGCCCGGCGTGCCCCGCGACCCCGCCGAAGGCGTGATGGGCGTTGCCGTCGGCGACCTCGCCGAGCACCGGCCCGCGCCGCCAGCGCGCGAAGTCGGAGCTGCGGTACGGCACGGGGTACGGCCGCCCGGTGTCGAGCATGACCATCTCGATCCGGTCGTCCAGGGCGCTCATGGCCACCTCGGAGCCCGCCGGGCGGCCGTACCCGGTCGAGCCGAGGCCGAGCGGCTCGGTGACCAGCTCGGTCACGGCCCGGTCCAGGCTCAGGCCGGTGACGGTCTCGACGATCCGGCCGAGCAGGACGAAGCCGAGGTCGGAGTAGTGGCGGGCGCGGCCGGGGCGGTAGCGCGGGGGCGGCGGCGCCGGCTGGATGTAGAGCGGCCACCACTCCCACAGCCCGCCGCGGTGCAGGAGCAGGTCCCGGACGGTGATCGCCTCGTACGAGTGGGCCAGGTACGCGCTCAGCGGCGCGTCCAGGTCCACCAGCCGGTCGGACACCAGCCGGATCAGCGCCGTCGTGGTGGCCACGACCTTCGTGACCGAGGCGAGGTCGTGGCAGGTGTCCGGCGTCATCGGCGCGTCGCCGACGAGCCGGCCGTCCTCCCGGCGCACGGTCCGGTGACCGGCGCACTCGGCGAGGTCGAACCACGGCGTCCGCGCGGCCATGACCACGCCCGCGGGGGCGCTCACCGGGACACCGTGGTCAGGAGAGCTCATCGCGTGAGCACCAGCGAGCGCGGCGGCTCGGCGACCGGCGCCGGCAGCGCGAGCGGCCCCGCGCCGGGCGTCAGCGTGCCGAGGATGCGGGCCTCCCGGGCGCCCGTCCCGCCCAGTGCCGTGCCGGGCAGGCCGTGCGCGGTCAGCCAGCCGATCAGCGCGAACGCGATGGCCTCCTTGCCGTCGGACGGGGCCCCGTAGTCGTCGGACGGCGCCACGTCCACGCCGGGCAGCGCGGCCCGCAGCCCGTCCATGAGCACGGGGTTGCGGCAGCCGCCGCCGGAGACGACCAGCGCGCCCACCCCGGAGGCCCGCACGTCCCGGGCCACCGTCCGGATGGTCAGCTCGGCGAGCGTCGCCACCAGGTCGGCGTCCCCGGGCGCGCGTCCCGCCCGGGTCAGGGCGGCCTCCACGTACCCGAGGTGGAACAGCTCCTTGCCGGTGCTCTTGGGGGCCGCCAGCGCGTAGTACGGCTCGTCCAGCAGCACTTCCAGCAGCCGCTCGTCCACCCGGCCCGAGGCCGCGATCCGCCCGTCCGCGTCGAAACCCCGCTCGTTCAGCCCTCTGCTCGTGACCACCGCGTCGATCAGCGCGTTCGCGGGCCCGATGTCGTAGGCGTACAGCTCGCCGCCGCGCACCACGGTCATGTTCGCGATGCCGCCCAGGTTGAGCGCCGCCGCCCCGCCCTCGTGGGCGCGCAGCAGCAGCCCGTCCAGCACCGACACCAGCGGCGCCCCGTGCCCGCCCGCCGTGATGTCCCGGACGCGCACGTCCGACAGCACCGGGACGCCGGTCCGCTCGGCGATCCACGCGGGCTGGCCGATCTGCAGCGTGCCGAGCGCGTGCGTGCCCTCCACCCAGTGGAACACCGTCTGCCCGTGCGAGACGATCAGGTCGACGGGCCCGCCCAGCGTGATCGCCGACGCCGCGGCCTCGGCGAAGCTCTGCCCGATGAGCGTGTCGAGCACGCACACCTCGGCCAGCGTCGTCTCGGCCGGCGGCAGCGCCGCGATCAGCCGGGCCCGCAGCTCCGCCGAGTACGGCGTGCTCGCCGTGTGACCCACCCGGCCTTCGAGCAGGCCGCCGACGAGCTCGAAGTCCACCACGGCCACGTCGATCCCGTCGTGTGACGTGCCGGAGATCATCCCAAGAATTCTCATCGTCTTCCTCGCGGGTCGAAGGTGTCACGCAGACCGTCGCCGAGCAGGTTGAGGCCCACCACCAGCAGCACGACGAGCGCGCCCGGCGCGATGAGCGTCCACGGTGCCACGAAGACCAGGCTGCGCGCCTCGAAGATCATCGAGCCCAGCGACGGCGCGGGCGGCGGCGTGCCCAGGCCCAGGAAGCTCAGCGACGCCTCGGTCAGCACCGCCCACGACAGCGACAGGGCGACCTGGACGATGACGATCGAGGTGATGTTCGGCAGGACGTGCCGGAGCATGATCTGCCAGCGGCTCATGCCGGTCGAGACGGCCGCCTTCACGTACTCGATCTCCCTGAGCGACAGCACCGGGCCCCGGGTGACGCGGACGAAGATGGGCACGTACACGATGGCGATGGCCACGGCGATGGTGAACCAGTTCCGGTCCAGCACCGACGCCAGCGACAGCGCCAGCAGCAGCGGCGGGAACGCGAACAGCACGTTCGTGACCCCGCCGATCGCGCCGTCGGCGACGCCGCGGTAGAAGCCGGACACGAGCCCGCCCAGCGTGCCCGCCACGGTCGCGAACACCACGGCGACGACCGCGATGAGCGCCGAGTTGCCGACCCCGGCAGCCACCCGCGAGAACACGTCCCGGCCGAACTGGTCGGTGCCGAACAGGTGCGCGCCGGACGGCGCCCCGAACCGGGAGGGCGGGTGCTGCGCGACCGGGTCGTACGGCAGCAGCCCGGCGTACGACAGCGCCGCCACGATCGCCAGCAGCACGAGGATCACCGACCCCGCCACCAGGGCGGGACTCCTCCTCACGAGGCCCTCACCCTCGGGTCGATGACCCGGTAGAGCACATCCGTCAGCAGGTTGACCAGCACGAACGCCAGCGCGATCACCAAGACCGTGCTCTGCACGACCGCGTACTCCTTCTGCTGGATGCCCAGCAGCACCTGCCGGCCGACGCCCGGCACGGAGAAGATCTGCTCCACCACGACCGCGCCGCCGAGCAGGTAGCCGAACTGCAGGCCGGTCATGGTCACGATCGGCACGAGCGCGTTGCCGAGCACGTGCCTGACCTGCAGCCGCCGCTCCGGCACGCCCTTGGCGCGGGCGGTGCGGACGAAGTCGTCCGAGCGCACCTCCAGCACCGCCGTGCGGGTGGTGCGCAGGATCGGCGCCGCGATGCCGAAGCCGAGCACCAGCGCCGGCAGGAACATCTGCTGCAGGTTGAGCAGCGGATCGTCGAAGAGCATGGCGAAGCCCTGCCCGTTGGGGTTGAACCCGAACGACGCCGCGAAGACCGACAGCAGCGCCGTGGCCAGCAGGAACGCCGGGACCGACAGCCCCGCCAGGCTCACCAGCTGGCCGAGGGCGTCCCTGGGGGAGTTGGCCCTGGAGGCCGCCAGCATGCCCAGCGGCACCCCGATCAGCAGCGCCAGCACGATCGACAGCACCGCCAGCTCGAACGTCACCGGCAGCGAGTGCAGGGTCAGGTCGAGCACGCTCTGCTGCTGGCGGGCCGAGTAGCCGAAGTTCCCCGTGAACATGTTGCCCAGCCACGAGAAGAACTGCCCGATCAGCGGCTGGTCGAGCCCGTAGTACTGCTCCAGGGCCTGCCGCTGGGCGGGCGTGAGCGCGGCGGCCTCGGTGCCGAGCCCCGCCGTGATCCGGTCGCCGGGGATCGCCCGCAGCATGACGAACACCAGCACGGCCACCCCGAACAGGGTGCCCACCGTGCTGATGACGCGGTTGCGCATACGTCTCATCAGCTGACGGAGGTGGTCCGCAGATACTGCAGCGAGCCGCTGGCCATCGGCACGAAGCCCTGCACGCCGGAGGCCGTGGCGGTGTAGGTGTAGCCGGAGAACAGCCAGATCCAGGGGGCGTTCTCCTCCAGCTTCGCCGAGACCTGCTCGTAGATCGCCTTGCGGGCGGCCTGGTCGGTCGTCGCCTTGCCCTCGGCGAACAGCTTGTCCAGCTCGGGCGAGCTGTAGCCGGCGACCTTGTTCAGGTTGCCCTTGCTGGTGAAGTAGCGGCCGTAGGAGCCGTCCGGGTCGGGGCGGCCGCCGTTGAGCGCCACGGCCGCGTCGAAGTCGGCGGCCACCCAGCGGTCCACGAACGCGCCGGACTCCAGCACCTCCAGCTCCAGGTTGATCTTGGCCTCGGCGAGCTGGGCCTTGAGGTTCTGGGCCTCGTTGACCGAGGTCGCGTACTCGCCCTGGGAGACGATGGTCTTGACGGTCACCCCGCCGGACTTGCCCGCCTTGCCGAGATACTCGGCGGCCTTGGCCAGGTCGCGGGCCGGGCACGGGCGCTTGTTCGGGTCCGACTTGAACGCGGGGGCGGTGATCGGCCCGGTCACCTCGCCCTCGCCGAGCGCGGCGGTGTCGAGCACCTGCTTGCGGTCGATCGCGCACTGGATCGCCAGGCGCACGTTGACGTCCTTGAGGTCGCCGTGCTGCGCGTTGAGCTGGAGCACGTGGTAGTTGAGCTGCGGCGTCTTGGTCACGGTGAGCGTGCCGCCGCCCTGCGCCGTCTGCGCGACGAGCGGGTCGTTGAAGACCGCGAGCTGCACGTTGCCCGACTGCATGGCCGAGACGATGGACGATTCGTCGGGGATCACCCGGAACTCGACCGCGGCCACCTTGGGCTTCTCGCCGCCCCAGTACGCGTCGTTCCTGGCCAGCGTGATCGACTGGCTCGCCACGCGGTTGCGCAGCTTGAACGGACCGGTGCCGTTCGGCGTGGTGTTGAGCTTCTCCTCGGTGTCGTCGGAGGAGAGCATCGCCATGTTGACCGTGGCCAGGTTGGCGGGCAGCGCGGCGTCGGGCCCGGTCAGCTCCAGCACCACGGTGCCCGCGTCGGGCGCCTCGACCGACTTCACCGACGACAGCGACGCCCTGGCCACGGCCGCCGTCTTCTCGTCCATGATCTTCTCCAGCGACGACTTCGCGTCCTTGGAGTCGAACGCGCTGCCGTCGGCGAACGTGACGCCCTGTCTCAGCTTGAGAGTGAGCTTCTTGCCGTCGTCCGAGGTCTGCCACGACTCGGCAAGCCCGGGGACCACGTTCAGGTCCTTGTCGAACTCCGTGAGCGTCCCGTACAGGTTCTGCAGCACGTTGACGGCCTGGAACTGGGTGGCCTTCCAGGGGAAGAGCGTGTCCGGGTCGGTGGTCACGCCGACCACGAGGGTCTTGCCGGAGGCCGCGCCGCCGGTGCTCGGGGCGGGCCCGGAGGATGAGGATGAGGAAGATGAGCAGCTGGTGAGGGCGACGGACAGCGCAGCGGCGATGCCGACCGCGGAAAGTGCGCCACGGGGCATGTTGGTCTCCTGGGGGGAGTCGGTCATAAAATTACGCAGACCCTACCACTGGGGTACTTTCTTTCCGTTGCGGGGATGGGTGAGGATGTCCGAGGACGACGGGACCGTGCTGATCCGCATCCGGGCCGCCATGCCCGCGCTGAGGCCGTCGGAGCGGCGGATCGCGGAGGAGTTCGTCGGCGATCCCGCCCGGGCCGCCAACCTGTCCATCGCCGAGCTGGCCGCCCGCTGCGCGACCTCGACGACCTCCGTGGTGCGCTTCTACCAGCGCATGGGCTACGCCCACTACAAGGACCTCAGGATCGACCTGGCCAGGGCGGTGGCGCGCGAGGAGCTGGCCACGTCGAGCCTGCCGGAGGCGTCGGGCGACATCGACCGGTACGACAGCCTGGAGGGCATCGTCTCCAAGGTGGCCATGAACGAGACGCTGTCCATCGCCGACACGGCCCGTTCGCTGGACATGGAGGCGCTGGCCACCGCCGTGTCGCTGCTGCTGGCGGCCCGGCGGATCGACAGCTTCGGGGTGGGCGCGAGCTCTCTCGTGGGGCTCGACCTGCACCAGAAGCTGTCGCGCATCGGCCGTACCGCGATCAACTGGCACGACTCCCACTCGGCCTGGACGTCGGCGGCCACGCTCGACTCCGGCTGCGTGGCGGTCGCCGTGTCCCACACGGGCGCCACCGTGGACACGGTCGAGTTCCTGTCGATCGCCCGCAAGTCGGGCGCCTCGACCGTGGCCATCACGAACTTCCACGACTCGCCGCTGGCCCGGGCCGCCGACGTGACGCTCACCACGGCCGCGCGGGAGACGAAGTTCCGTTCGGGCGCGCTGGGCAGCCGCATCGCCCAGCTCATGGTGGTGGACTGCCTGTTCACCGGGGTCGCGCAGGCCTCCTACGACGAGTCGATGGCGGCGCTGCGCAACACGTACGCGGTCGTGCACGAGCGGGTCGTCCACAAGCGCGGGTGAGGTTCACAGCCCGGATTCACCTGGGGTTCACGGGCTGTCTCTACCTTTGTGGGCCATGAGCTGGAGGTACCGGGCCAACACGACGTTGGAGGGCCTGACGGGATACACGTTGACGCGGCGGCCGCGGAAGCAGCCGCCGAAGCCGCCGCCACCGCCGCCGCTGGCGATGCAGCGGCTGCCCGGCGACGAGGTGCGGCCGCCCGCCGATCCCGCGCACGACCGGCTGCTGCGCGAGCCGGTCTTCCTGCTGTCGTCCGTACGGTCCGGGTCCACGCTCCTGCGGGTCATGCTGAACAGCCACTCCAAGGTGCATTCGCCCATCGAGACGCATTTCAGGCGGCTCACGGTCGGGCTCGGCACGGAGCCCGTACGGCAGGCCATGGAGGCGCTCGGCCACACCCACAGCGACATCGAGCACATCGTGTGGGACCGGCTGCTGCACCGCGAGCTGACCCGCAGCGGCAAGCCGGTGCTGGCGGAGAAGACGCCGAGCAACGTGTTCGCCTGGCGGCGCATCGCCACCTGCTGGCCCGACGCGCGCTTCCTCTTCCTGCTGCGCCACCCCATGTCCATCGTGCAGTCCTGGCACGAGGCCGACCCGGAAAGGCGGCCCATGGAGGAGGCCGTGCCGCGCACCCTGAGCTACATGACGTACCTGGAGGAGGCCCGCACCCACCTCGACGGGCTGACCCTGCGCTACGAGGACCTGGTCGCCGACCCCGAGCGCGAGCTGCGGCGGCTCTGCCTCTTCCTGGGCGTGGAGTTCGAGCAGGCCATGCTCTCCTACGGCGACAAGGACCACGGCGGCTTCGTCAAGGGCATCGGCGACTGGCGCGACAAGATCCGCACCGGGACGGTCGTCGCGGGCCGCCCCCTGCCGTCGGTGGACGAGGTGCCCGACGAGCTGCGCGAGATCTGCCGCCTGTGGGGCTACACGCGGTGACGGAAGTTCAGCTGCGATTTGTCTCCTATTCGCCTTGGGCTCCGATAGGTTGCGGTTCGTGATCGACGGGCCCTCGCGCCGTACCCTGCTCGCCGGAAGTCTCGCCGGCCTCACCCTGCCTACTCTTGGGCCTTCACCCGCTCTCGCGTCGGCCGGCCTGCCTTCACGGCCCAACATCGTCGTGATCCTGGCCGACGACCTGGGCTGGGGCGAGATCGGCAGCCAGGGACAGCGCCTGATCAGCACCCCCAACCTGGACCGGCTGGCGGCCGAGGGCGTGCGCTTCGAGACGGCCTACTCCGGGGCGCCGCTCTGCGCGCCGTCGCGCTGCGCGCTGCTCACCGGGCTGCACGCGGGTCACGGCACCGTACGAGAGAACCCGGAGGGCGGGCCGCAGCGCTCCCTGACCGACGCAGACCTGACCTTCGCCGAGCTGCTGCGCCTGTCCGGCTACCGCACCGCCTGCTTCGGCAAGTGGGGCTTCGGCCCCGAGCTGCCGGGCCAGGCCTCGCACCCGAACGAGCGCGGCTTCGAGGAGTTCTTCGGCTACATCGGCCACGCCCACGCCCACCAGTACTTCCCCAAGTACCTGTGGCACAACGGCGCCAAGGTGCGCCTCGACGGCAGGCAGTACGCGCCGGACCTGTTCCGCGAGCGGGCGATCGAGTTCATCCGGCGCGGCGGCGACGACCCGTTCCTGCTCTACTTCCCCACCAACCTGCCGCACTCGCCGAGCGTCATCCCCGGCGACGCCGGGCGCTACGAGAACCGGCCGTGGAGCGGCCCGAACCGGCGGCACGCCGCACAGGTGGCCCGGCTCGACGCCGACGTGGCCACGCTGGTGCGGGAGTTACGCGCGGCCGGTGTCGCCGAGCGCACGCTCGTGCTGTTCACCAGCGACAACGGGCCGCACAGCGAGAAGGGCGTGACGCCGGAGCTGTTCGACTCCAACGGGCCCTGGCGCGGGGACAAGCGCGACGTGTACGAGGGCGGCATCCGCGTGCCGCTGATCGCCTGGTCGCCCGCGTTACGACCGCGCGTGGTGAAACAGCCGGTGGCCTCGTGGGACGTGCTGCCGACCCTCGCGGACCTGGCCGGCGTGCCGGTGCCCGCGCACCTCGACGGCCTGTCCTTTCGCGGCCTGCTCACCGGCGCGGGCGCCCCCAAGCACGACCACCTGGTGTGGAACCGGCCCCGCAAGGCCCAGGCGGTCCGCCGCGGCCGGTGGAAGCTGGTCCGCTTCGCGCCGCACATCGCGGGCGCCGGGCCGGAGGGCCGGGTCGAGCTGTACGACCTGGCCACCGACCCGGCGGAGCGCCGCGACCTGGCGGCGGAGCGGGTGGAGCTGGTGGACGAGCTGATGACCCTGCTGGACGACTCGATCGGCCCGGACCCGCGGATCCCGTACGGGCTGAAGACCGAGATCACCGGCGGCCAGGTCGTGGTGACGCTGTACAACGGCTCGTCGGTGCCCTGGCGCGAGGTCAAGCTGGGCCTGAACCGCGCGCGGGCCCGCACGATGCCGCGCGTGGACCCGGGAACGGCGATCTCCGTCGGCTTCGCGCTGCCCGGCGGGCGCGGGAAGCGGGTCACGGCCCGCGCCGAGTTCGACGCGGGCGGCCGCTCCCTCTCCTTCCGCAGCGCCGTCTGATCAGGGCCGTCTGATCAGGGCCGTCTGATCAGCGTCGCTTGATCAGGGCAGACAGCCGACGTGGGCGAGGGCCTGCTTGAGCAGCACGCCCTGCCCGCCGGTCATCTCCTGCTGCACCGCCGGCGACGCGGCGTCCTCCGGGGTGAACCACTCCAGGTCCAGGGCGTCCTGCCGGGGACGGCAGTCGCCCGCGACGGGGACGATGTAGGCCAGGGAGACGGCGTGCTGGCGGGGGTCGTGGTAGGGGGTGACGCCGGGCGTGGGGAAGTACTCGGCGACGGTGAACGGCTGAGGGGAGGCGGGGATGCGGGGGAGCGCCACGGGGCCGAGATCCTTCTCCAGGTGACGCAGGAGCGCGTCGCGGACCCGCTCGTGGTGCAGCACCCGTCCCGAGACCAGCGCCCGGCTGACCGTGCCGTCTGACGCGATGCGCAGCAGCAGGCCGACGCGGGTGACCACGCCGGTGTCGTCGACCCGCACCGGCACGGCGTCGACGTAGAGGATGGGCAGCTGGCCCCGCACCGACTCGAGCTCGTCGGGCGAGAGCCATGCAGGCGTGGTTTCGGTCTTTTCGGTCATCTGCTGATCGTACGTCCCCGGATCAGGCCCTCGGGAGCGGTCCTGCCCGCCAGCCAGGAAGCCGCGCAGGTGACCAGGACGATGCCGAAGAACGGCAGGTAGGCGATGACTTTGCGGCTCATGCGAGCTTCCTCCGCTGCCACTGGACGGTGTACTTGGGGTCGTTCGCGGACTCCATCCCGGCGCGGAAGATCCCGAACCGGGTGCACGCGGAGCCCGCGAGCAGGGCCGCGCCCGCCGCCACGGCCGCGATCCGGCTGCGCCGGCCGACGGTCACCCCGGCCAGCGCGCCCGCCAGCGACAGCGCCTCGCCCGCGCGCAGCAGCGGGCTGCGCTTGAGCGGCTCGGCCAGCGGCCCCAGCCGCCGCTCCATCCGGGTGGCGGCCACGCATTCGACGGCCGCGCCCAGCATCGCCACCCGGCGGGCCGGACCCGCCTCCGACAGCGGCGCGGCCAGCATCCCGAGCCCGCCCGCCGCCGCCGCGGCCGAGCCGGCGAACAGGAACGGCATCTCGCGGAACCCCTCGTGCCAGGCGGGCACGGCGGTGTCGCAGATCAGCGCGGCGGTGTAGGTGGCCACCGCGGGCCCCACCAGGCCCGCCCCGACCGTGGCGGCCCGGCCCAGCCTGGGCAGGCGCCCGGACAGGTCGGCGGCCCCGGCGCACACGGCCTGCGGGCCGTACGCCGTGAGAATCCACGTGCCGACGCTCATCGGCGAGGTCACCTTGAACACCCGCAGCATGTTGATGAACCGCTCGGGCCGCCCCAGGTCGTGGATCAGCGAGTAGAACGAGCCGCCCAGCGCGCACAGCGCGGCCACCCGGCCCACCCTGGCCAGGCGCGGCCTGCCGGTGAGCTCGGCGACGGCCGCCAGCGTGGACGACGCGCCGGCCAGGCCGCCCAGGAAGAGATAGCCGGCGATGTCGTGCTCCTGCCACGTCGGCTCGTTGAGCACCGGCCGGCCGTAGTAGGAGTCGTAGCTCTTCTCCGGACCCTTCTCCGGGCCCTTCTCTGGGCCCGCCTCCGGCGACCTGCGCCGCTCGCGCCGGTCGCCCGCCGATCCCGGCGTGGCCTCGCGTTCGGTGCGCAGCTCGGCCGAGCCGTCCAGGCGCACGTCGGTCTGACTGGTCATCCCCGCCTCCTCCAGATCGGCAGCGCCGTCGCCGCCACGCCCGCCAGCAGGGCGAGCGCCGCCACCCCCGCGTGCCGCCACATCGACGGCAGATCCCTCGTGGTCACCACGGGATCGGGCGGCAGGCCGTACACCTCGGGCTCGTCCAGCAGCAGGAAGAACGCCCCCATGCCGCCCACCCCGTCGCCCTCGTCGTGCCCGTACAGGCGGGCGGAGGCCGTCCCCGCCGCGCGCACCTGCTCGAGCCGGCGCTCGGCCCGCTCGCGCAGCTCGTCGAGGTCGCCGAACTGGATCGAGTCCGTCGGGCACGTCTTGGCGCACGCGGGCTCCTGCCCGTCGCCCAGCCGGTCGTAGCACATGGTGCACTTGGCGGCCACGCCGCTGCTCTCCCGCTTGCCGATCACCCCGAACGGGCAGGCGGGCACGCAGTAGCCGCACCCGTTGCAGATGTCCTGCTGCACCACGACCGTGCCGAACTCGGTGCGGAACAGCGAGCCCGTCGGGCACACGTCCAGGCAGGCCGCCTCCGTGCAGTGCTTGCACACGTCGGAGGCCATCAGCCAGCGGAAGTCCATGTCGCCGACCCCGGGCTCCTGGTTACCGAGCGGCCGGCGCTGCTCGACGAAGGCGACGTGCCGCCAGGTGTCGGAGCCCAGGGTCACGGTGTTGTCGTAGGACATGCCGGTGAAGGCCAGGCCGTCCTCGGGGACGGCGTTCCACTCCTTGCAGGCCACCTCGCACGCCTTGCAGCCGATGCAGATGCTGGTGTCGGTGAAGAACCCCACGCGGCCCATCACGCCTCCGTCCCCGTGCCGGCGCCGATGCCCGCGCGCTCCTGGTAGGACCTGACCAGCTCCGGCAGCGCCGGTCCGCGCGGCCGCCGCCCGGGCCGGATGTCGGCCGCCAGGGCCTTGACCTCCTGGATGTGGGAGTTGGGGTCCAGCGCGATCGCCGACAGCTCGTTGGCCGCGTCGCCCCTGGCCAGGCCGTTGGGCCCGTAGTGGAACGGCAGCCCGATCTGGTGCAGCACCTTCCCGTCCAGCCGCAGCGACGGCATCCGGTCGGTGACCATGACCCTGGCCTCGATGGCGTTGCGCGCCGTGACGATCGTGGCCCAGTCGCCGTGCACGAGCCCGCGCTCGGCGGCCAGCTCCGGCGACACCTCGCAGAACATCTCCGGCTGCAGCTCCGCCAGGTACGGCGTGTGCCGGCTCATCCCGCCCGCCGTGAAGTGCTCGGTCAGCCGGTACGTCGTCACCACGTACGGGTAGACCGACGCGCCCGGCTCCTCGCCACTCGGCTGGTAGCGGTTGTCCTCGTGCGGATAGACCTTGCGCGCCGGGTTGCGCTGGCGGCCGTAGAGCGGGTTGGCCACCGGCGAGTCCTGCGGCTCGTAGTGCGTCGGCAGCGGCCCGTCCACCACCCCCGACGGGGCGAACAACCAGCCCTTCCCGTCGGCCTGCATGACGAACGGATCGGTCCCGGACAGCGCCGCCACCCCCTGCGCGTCCTCCGGGGGCCGGAAGCCGGGGTCCTTGTCCACGTCGATGTCCGGCACGTCGAACCCGGTCCACCGGCCCGCGTCCGCGTCCCACCAGACGAGCTTCTTGCGCTCGCTCCACGGGCTGCCGTCCGGCCTGGCCGAGGCCCGGTTGTAGAGGATCCGCCGGTTCGCCGGCCAGGCCCACCCCCATTCGGCGGCGATCCAGTCCTGCTCGGTGTGCGGCTTGCGGCGGGCGGCCCGGTTGACGCCGCCGGCGTGCACGCCGCAGTAGATCCAGCAGCCGCACACCGTGGAGCCGTCGTCCTTGAGCTCGCCGGCCCCGGACAGAGGCCGCCCATCGGGCCCCCAGCCGTTGATCTCCGCCAGCACGGCCTCCGCGGACGGCTCGGACAGTTCGCCCACGAGCGGATAGTCCCAGGTGAGCTCCAGCACCGGCGCGTCCATCGGATCGGCCGAGCCCGCCAGCTTCTCCCGGATGATCCGCCCCAGGTGGTACATGAACCACAGGTCGCTGCGCGCGTCACCGGCCGGCTCGACCGCCTGGTGGTGCCACTGGAGCAGCCGGTTGGTGTTGGTGAAGCTGCCGCTCTTCTCGGTGTGCGAGGCCGCGGGGAAGAAGAACACCTCGGTGCCGATGTCCTCGGTGATCAGCTCGCCCGTCTCGATCTCCGGGCCGTCCTTCCACCAGGTGGCGCTCTCGATCAGGTTGAGGTCGCGGACCACCAGCCAGTCGAGGTTCGCCATGCCCAGGCGCTGCATCCGGGTGTTGGCCGAGCCGACCGCGGGGTTCTCGCCGAGCAGGAAGTAGCCCTTGCAGACGCCGTCGAGCTGCGCCAGCACGGTGTCGTACGTGCTGTGCGACCCGGTCAGCCTGGGCAGGTAGCCGAACCTGAAGTCGTTGTCCGGCTGTGCCGACTCACCCCACCACGCCTTGAGCAGGCTGACCAGGTACGCGGACATGTTCGCCCAGCAGCCCTTGTGCGGCGAGTCGGCCCGCAGGAACTTGCGCAGGCTCAGGTCCTCGTGCGCTTGTGGCATCGGGATGTAGCCCGGCAGCAGGTTGAACAGCGTGGGCACGTCGCTGGAGCCCTGGATGCTGGCGTGCCCGCGCAGCGCCTGGATGCCGCCGCCGGGCCTGCCCAGGTTGCCCAGCAGCAGCTGCAGGATGCTCGCCGCCCTGATGAACTGCGCACCGTCGCTGTGCTGCGTCCAGCCCACCGCGTAGACGAACTCGGCGGTCTTGTCCGGGCCGGAGTTGTCCGTCAGATGCCGGCACACCCGCTGGAACAGCTCGGGCGGCACCCCGCACACCCGCTCCACCATCTCCGGGGTGTAGCGGGCGAAGTGGCGGCGCAGCACCTGCATGACGCAGCGCGGGTGGCTCAGCGTCTCGTCGCGCTGCGGTGTCCCGTCCATCGGCAGGCCGGTGGCGCCGAGCATCTCGCAGCGGCCCGGCGGCAGCTTGCCCACCCGCCGCTCGTAGTCCATGTCCCGCGCGCCGGAGGCCGGGGAGACCGTCATCCCCTCGTACTGCCAGGTCTCGTCGTCGTAGATGCGGGTCTCCGGGTCGAAGCCGGAGAACACGCCGTCGAGGTCCTCGGCGTCGCGGTAGTCCTCCCGCAGGACGGTGGCCGCGTTGGTGTAGTTGACCACGTACTCGTGGAAGTACAGGTCGTTGTCCAGCACGTGGTTGATGATCCCGCCGAGGAAGGCCACGTCGGAGCCCGCGCGGATGGGCACGTGCAGATCGGCCAGCGCGCTCGTGCGCGTGAAGCGCGGATCGATGTGGATGATCACCGCGCCGCGCGCCTTGGCCTCCATCACCCACTGGAAGCCGACCGGGTGCGCCTCGGCGAAGTTGGAGCCCTGGATGACCACGCAGTCGGAGTGCTGCAGGTCCTGCATGAACGTGGTGGCCCCGCCCCGGCCGAACGACGTGCCGAGCCCGACCACGCTGGAGCTGTGGCAGACGCGGGCCTGGTTCTCGATCTGCACCACGCCGAGCGCCGTCAGCAACTTCTTGATGAGGTAGTTCTCCTCGTTGTCCAGCGTCGCGCCGCCCAGGCTGGCGATGCCCATGGTCCTGGCGGTGCGCTTGCCGTCCCGCTCCCACTCCCAGGTCTCGCGCCTGGTGGCGATGACCCGGTCGGCCACCATGTCCATGGCCGTGTCGAGGTCGATCTCCTGCCAGTCGGCCCCGCCCGGTGGGCGGTGGAGCGCCTTGTGCCGGCGGTCGGACGCGGTGGTGAGCTGGAGGCTGGCCGCGCCCTTGGGACACAGCCGGCCGCGGCTGATGGGGGAGTCGGGGTCACCCTCGATCTGGACGACCCGTTCATCCCGTACGTACACGTTCTGGGCGCAGCCCACCGCGCAGTACGGGCAGATCGACTTGACCACCCGGTCGGCCGTGGCCGTGCGGGCGCGCAGCGCCGCCGTCCTGGCCGACTTCACCGCCGCGCCCCGCCCGCTGCGGTCCTCGCCGGTCAGCTGCCGCAGCAGCGGCCAACGCATGTCCATAATGCCCCCCGAAACCCCTGGCGGGGTTTCTGCCCTGCTCCCGGGAGGCGAAAACCCGCAGGTCGAAGGGGGTCAGGCGAGGCGCGCGGCGGCCTTCTCCCACGCCTGGGGATCGCCGGAGGGCTCGTAGCGGCGCAGCGGCTGGGAGGCGGCGACCAGCGAGCGCATCTCCGCCAGGTCCGAGACGAGCCCCGCCGAGCGCGCCTGCACGAGCACGTTGCCGAGCGCGGTCGCCTCCGCGGGCCCGGCCACCACCGGCAGCCCGCAGGCGTCGGCGGTGAACTGGCACAGCAGCTCGTTGCGCGAGCCGCCGCCCACCAGGTGGACGACCTCGACGTCGCGCCCGGACAGCTCCATCGCCTGCCGCACGGCCAGCCGGTGCCCGAGCGCCAGGCTCTCCAGCACGCACCGCACGTACGCGGCCGGGGACGACGGAGGCTCCTGCCCCGTGCGGCGGCACTCGGCGGCGATCCTGGCCGGCATGTCGCCCGGCGGCAGGAACACCGGCTCGTCCGGGTTGACCACGGCCGCGAACGGCCGTTCGCCCGCCGCCGCCTTCAGCAGCTCGCGCAGGTCGGAGCCCGGCCAGGCGCGCAGGCACTCCTGCAGCAGCCACAGCCCCATGACGTTGCGCAGGTAGCGGACGGTGCCGTCGATGCCGGCCTCGTTGGTGAAGTTCGCGGCCCGGCTCTCGGGCGTCAGGACGGGCTCCGGCAGCTCGACCCCGGCCAGCGACCACGTGCCACACGAGATGTAGGCGAAAGCCGGACCGGAGGCGGGCACGGCGGCCACGGCCGAGGCCGTGTCGTGCGAGCCGACCGCCGTGACGGGCGCCGACCAGCCGACCACATCGGCCACGTGCCGGCGCAGCTTGCCGACCGCCTCGCCGGGCTGGCGGAGCGGCGGGAACAGCCCGGCCGGCAGCCCGAGCTGCTCGATCAGGGGGAACGCCCACGACCTGGTGCGCACGTCGAGCAGCCCCGTCGTCGAGGCGTTGGTCACCTCCGCGCCCACCTCGCCGGTGAGCCAGTAGCCGATCAGGTCGGGGATCAGCAGCATCGTCACGGCCCCGTCGAGCCGGTCGGCCAGCAGCTGGTAGATCGTGTTGAACGGCAGCACCTGCAGCCCGGACACGTCGTACAGGGTCTCCGCCCCGACCGACCCGGCCACCCGCTCGGCCACCCCCTGCGTGCGGTCGTCGCGGTAGTGCACCGGGTTGCCCATCAGCCGGTACGACTCGTCGAGCAGCCCGTAGTCGACCGCCCACGAGTCCACGCCGACCGACGACACCAGGCCCGCGTCGCGCAGGCCGTCGAGGATCTCCGAGTAGAGGCCGGTGATGTCCCAGTGGAGGCGGCCCGCCTCGGTCACCGGCTCGTTGGGGAAGCGGCGGACCTCGGTCAGCTCCAGGCCGTCGGAGAGGTCGGCCAGCATCACCCGGCCGCTGGAGGCCCCGAGGTCGACGGCGGCGAAACGGCGGCTCATTGTGTGGACTCCCTGGCGACGAGCTCGGGCTGGAACATGATGTGCTGGTGCGCGTGCGTCTCCGGGTTGTCGCACTCGTCCAGCAGCAGCTCGGTGGCGATCCGGCCGAGCTGGTAGGTCGGCTGCCGCATCGAGCTGAGCGAGACGGTGGAGGCGGCGGCGAAGTCGATGTCGTCGTAGCCCATCAGCGCCACGTCCTCCGGCACCCGCACGCCCGACCGCAGCAGCGCGCGCAGCACGCCGAGCGCGAGCAGGTCGTTGGCGCAGAACACGGCTTCGGGCAGGCCGTTCTCGATCAGGTCGGCGGCCGCCTTCTCACCCGCGCGGGCCGTCATCGTCGCGGTCTCGGCCACCTTCAGGTCGCCGGGGTCGAGCCCGGCGCCCCGCATCGCGGCCTTGGCGCCCTCCCAGCGCTCCACGCACTGCCTGATCGTCATCGGGCCCGTCACGTAGGCGACGGTGCGCGCGCCCTTGGCCAGCAGGTGGGTGACCGCGGCCCGGCCGCCCGCGACGTCGTCCACGGCCACCGCGCACTGGTCGGGCCGGTGCGCCGGGTGGTCGACCAGGACGACGCTGATGCCGCGCTCGCGCAGCCGGTCGAGCCGGCCCGGGTCCTCGCCGGAGGGGGTGATCAGCACGCCGCGCACCCGGTGCTCGGCCAGCACCCGCAGGTTGCGCTCCTCCTTGTCCTGCGAGCCCGCCGAGTTGCCCAGGATGACCGCGTAGCCGAGCTCGCTGGCCACGTCCTCGACCCCGGCCGCGACCTCGGTGAAGAACGGGTTGCCGATGTCGATCACGCTCAGGCCGATCGTCCTGCTGTGCCCGGCGCGCAGCGTCGAGGCCGAGCCGTGCCGGACGAACCCCAGCTCGCTGATCGCCGCCTCCACCCGCTCCCGGGTGGCGGGCGCGACTTTTCCGGGCCGGTTCAGTACGTTGGAGACCGTGCCCGGGGAGACGCCGGCGTGTGCGGCGACGTCCTTGATGCTGACCATGGCCATGGGGACCAATTAAAACGTACTAACGACTGGGGCGCCAGTCGCGGCACCGGTGGAGCGGGGTTTCCGGGTCTGGAGTGGGCGGAGTTGTGCGGGTGTCGAGTAAAACGTTTGTATCGGGATGCGCACGGAGACCGCTTTCCCCGCTTTTCATAACGTTAAGATAACCCCTGTGTCACGGGTCACACCTGGATTCGGCGGGCCTGCCTGCGCAATCACCCCTGTTGATCAGCGGGAACCCGCCCGGGGCGGCGAGCCGGGCCTTGTGCGACGCGCTTGAGGAACGTTTTAATCCCCCGTAAACGCTGACGTAACACGCTGTGAGCGCTAACAGACTTGCGAAAGGCAGGTTTCATGCCGGACGTCATCGCCTATGGCGGGGACTGGAATCCAGAGCAGTGGCCCGAGGAGACGTGGGAGCAGGACGTCGCGCTGATGCGTGCGGCCGGCGTCAACCGGGTCAGCGTCGGCATCTTCTCCTGGTCGCTGCTGGAGCCGGCCGAGGGGGTCTTCGACTTCGGCTGGTTCGACCGCGTGATGGACCTGCTGGCCACGAACGGGATCAAGGCCAACCTCTCCACGCCGACCGCCGCGCCGCCGCCCTGGTTCGGGGACGCGTACCCGGAGGCGCTGCCGGTGGACGCCGACGGGCGGCGGCTGACCTACGGCAGCAGGCAGGGCTTCTGCCCCAGCTCGCCGATCTACCGCGAGAAGGCGCTGCGCATCGCCGAGCAGCTGGCCACGCGCTACCGGGACCACGAGGCGCTGGCCCTGTGGCACGTGCACAACGAGTACGGCTGCCACAACGCGCGCTGCTTCTGCGACACCTCGGCGGCGGCCTTCCGCGCCTGGCTGCGCTCGCACTACGCCTCGCTCGACGCGCTCAACGACGCCTGGGGCACCGCGTTCTGGTCCCAGCGCTACGGCGACTGGGCCCAGATCCTGCCGCCGCGCGCCACCCCCACCTTCCCCAACCCCGGCCAGCAGCTCGACTTCCGCCGCTTCAGCTCCGACGCGCTCATCGAGCTCTACGCCGCCGAGCGCGACCTGCTCAGGAAGATCACCCCGGACGTGCCCGCGACCACCAACCTGATGGCGGGCGCGCACTGGGACATGGACTGCTGGGCCTTCGCCGCCGAGATGGACGTGGTCTCCACCGACCACTACCTGATCGGCGCCCGCGCGGAGCCGCACATCGACCTGGCCTTCGCCGCCGACTACGCCCGCTCGCTCAACGGCGGCCGGCCCTGGCTGCTGATGGAGCACTCGACCAGCGCCGTCAACTGGCAGCCGCGCAACCGCGCCAAGGCCCCCGGCGAGCTGCGCCGCAACTCCCTGACCCACCTGGCCAGGGGCGCGGACGGGATCATGTACTTCCAGTGGCGGGCCTCCCGCGCCGGCGCCGAGAAGTGGCACTCGGCGATGCTGCCGCACGCGGGCACCGACACCAAGATCTGGCGGGAGGTGACCGCGCTCGGCGCCGAGCTGGCCGGGCTCGCCGACGTGGCGGGCAGCACCGTCAGCGCCGACGTCGCGATCCTCCTCGACCACTCCAGCGTCTGGGCCCAGGACCACCCGGCCCAGCCCTCCGCGGACATGGACCCGGTGGAGGAGGCCAAGCGCTGGCACGCCGCGCTCTGGCGGGCCGGCGTCACCTGCGACCTGGCCCACCCCGAGGGCGACCTGACCGGCTACCGTCTGGTGCTGGTGCCCGCGCTCTACCTGGTGAGCGACGCGGGGGCGGCCAACCTGGCGCGGTTCGTGGAGCGGGGCGGGGTCGCGCTCGTGGGCCCGTACAGCGGGATCGTGGACGAGCACGACCGGGTGCGGCTCGGCGGCTACCCCGGGGCGTGGCGCGACCTGCTCGGGGTGAGCGTGGAGGAGTTCTTCCCCCTCGACGGGCCGATCGCGCTGACCTCGGGCGCGTCGGGGACCGCCTGGAGCGAGGTGGCGCACGCCGCCGGCGCGAAGGTCCTCGACACGTACGCCACCGGGGAGCCCGCCTGGACCCGCAACGAGTGGGGCGACGGGTTCGCGCACTACCTCACGACCAGACTCGACGACGACGGCCTGGCCGAGGTCATCGCCGCCGTCGCGACGGAGGCGGGCGTCGAACCCGTCGCGGCCGCCCCCGCCGGGGTCGAGGTCGTACGGCGCTCGCACGCGGACGGCCGCTCCTACCTGTTCGCCGTCAACCACACGGGCGAGGACGCGGTCGTGACCCCGCCCGGCGGCGACCCGGTCACGGTGGCGGCCGGCGACGTCCGCGTGATCTCCGCCTGACGGCGGGGCGCCCGCGGGCGTTCCGCCATATGGCCTTGGAAAGCGCTTCCCCTCAGGGAGCGGCACCACCGACCAACCCCCCTGAGGGGCGCGTGCGAGCGCGCCCCTCCCCGCCTGGAGGTGTACCTGTGTCCGAGCAGATCTCACGCCGCGACGCCCTGAAGGGGTTAGCCGTCGCCGGAGCCGCCGTCCCGCTGGCCTCCGCGCTGGAGTCTCCCGCCCTGGCGGCGCTGGCCGTCCCCGACGTCCCCCTGCGCTGGCTGGAGGACAAGCCCGCCGAGGCGCCCGGCACCACCTGGGGCGTCCCGTGGCCGAAGGGCGCGGTGGCGAAGGAGCAGGCGTTCGCGCTCACCGCGGCCGACGGCGCCGCCGTGCCGATGCAGACGTGGCCGCTGGCGTACTGGCCGGACGGGTCCCTGAAGTGGACGGCCCACGCGGTCGGCTCCGCGACGCCCGCGGCCGAGACGTACACGCTGCGGCCCGGCACCGCCGCCGCCCCCGCCAAGCCGGTCACCGTCAAGGACGAGAAGCAGTACGTGGACGTGGACACCGGCGTGATCCGCGCCCGCGTCCGCAAGAGCGGCAGCGAGCTGATCAGCCAGATCTGGCGCGGCGAGACCGAGATCGCCCGCAAGGGGCAGCTCGTCAACCTCCGCCAGGGCAAGATCGACGACGATGACGACCGTACGGTCGAGGTCGACTCCTACCTGAGCGACATCTCGAAGGTGGAGGTCGAGCAGTCCGGCCCGGTGCGCGCGGTCGTCCGGATCGAGGGCCGCCACACCTCCAAGAAGGGCCGCTCGTGGCTGCCGTTCACGATCCGGCTCTACTTCTACGCGGGCGCGGAGAGCGTGCGGATGACGCACACGTTCGTGTTCGACCGCGACGGGCAGCACGACTTCGTCGCCGGGCTCGGCGTGCGCTTCCGCGTCCCGATGCGGGACGAGCCGTACAACCGGCACATCCGGTTCGTCGGCGACGGGCACGGCCTGCTCACCGAGGCCGTCAAGGGCATCACGGGCCTGCGCCGCGACCCCGGCGCGGCCGTGCGGAAGGCGCAGGTGGAGGGCCGGCGGCTGCCGGACATCGCCACCTGGGACACGCGTGTCAGCAGCCGCGTCCAGCTCATCCCCGACTGGGGCGACTACTCACTCGCCCAGCTGTCCTCCGAGGGCTTCACGCTCAAGAAGCGCACCAAGAAGGGGTACGGCTGGGTCGCCGTCGACCAGGGCCGGCGGGCCTCCGGGCTCGGGTACGTGGGCGGGACGAGCGGCGGGTTCGCGTTCGGCCTGCGGGACTTCTGGCAGCGGCACCCCACCCAGCTCGACATCCGCGGGGCCGCCTCGGAGGAGGCCGAGGTCACCGTCTGGCTCTGGTCGCCGGAGGCCGGGCCGATGGACACCCGCTTCTACCACGACGGCATGGGCCAGGACACCTATCCGGAGCAGATCGAGGGCCTCAACATCACGTACGAGGACTACGAGCCCGGCTTCGGCACGCCGCTCGGGATCGCGCGTACGAGCGAGCTGACCTTCTGGGCGCTGGCCGCCACCCCGGACGCCGCCCGGTTCGGGGCGATGGCCGACGCCGTCCGGACGCCGCCCCTGATCGTCGCGCCGCCCGCGCACCTGGCCTCCGCCAAGGTGTTCGGCGGCCTGTTCAGCCCCGTCGACCGCTCGACGCCCGGCAGGAAGACCATCGAGGACCACCTCGACTTCCTCTTCGACTACTACACGAAGCAGGTCGAGCAGCGGCACTGACCTGTGGCTCTGGTACGCGTACCTGCGCTCGGGGCGCGCCGACGTGTTCCGCTTCGCCGAGGCGATGACCCGGCACACCGGCGAGGTGGACGTCTACCACCTCGGGCCCTGGGCCGGGCTCGGCAGCCGGCACAACGTGCAGCACTGGGGGTGCAGCGCCAAGCAGCAGCGCATCTCGACCGCGGTCTACCGGCGCATCTTCTACTTCCTGACCGCCGACGAGCGCACCGGCGACCTCATGCGGGCCCTGGTGGACTCCGACAAGACGTTCCTGGCCATCGACCCGCTCCGCAAGATCCGCACGGAGCCGTACACGCCGGACCCGTCGGCCCTCGCGATCGGGCTGGGCACCGACTGGAGCGGCCTGGCCGCCGCCTGGCTGACCGAGTGGGAACGCGGCGGGGACCCGGTGGCCGAGAAGAAGCTCAAGGCCACCATGCGGACCATCGCCGCCATGCCCAACGGCTTCGTCACCGGTGAGGGCCTCTACAACCTCAGCACCGGCGAGTTCGCCCCGGCCGCGCGCAAGGTCGCGGTGTCCCATCTGTCGGCCATGTTCGGCCAGGTCGAGATCTGCGCCGAGCTCATCGACCTGGTGGACATGCCGGACTTCGAGCGGGCCTGGCTCCAGTACTGCCGCCTGTTCAACGCCACCAAGGCCGAGCAGGCCGCCGAGACGGGCGCGAACTTCGGCAACCTCATCCTCAAGCAGGGGCACTCCCGGCTCACGGCGTACGCGTCGGTCCGGCTCCGGCGCGACGACCTCGCCGCCCGGGCGTGGACGGAGTTCGCCACGGGGGACGGCTACGCGCCGGACCTGCCGTGGAAGTCGGAGAAGGTCACGACGACCCTCAACCCGACGGACGAGGCGGCCTGGGTCTCCACCAACACGACGGCCCTGTACGGGCTGGCGGCCATCCAGAACCTGGCCCTCGTCGGCGACAAACTCCCCACCTGACCACCCCACCCGTCCCCACCACCCCACCCCACCCCGGCCAACCCCGGCCCGCCGCCCCGATGCCTCGCTTCCGGGCGGCGTCGGCCGGAGTCCCGCGTTGCGCGCCGTCCGCGTTGCGCCGGTCACGCCCGCACGGCGTCCCGCCGACGCGGCGGCCGTGCGGTGGTCCGCCGTCGCGGGGGGCCTGAGATTAAAACGTGTCAGTGTAGCTGCACGATCACCCCGCGCGGTCCGTGGGTGGGAGCGCATTGACAGCGAGCACCAGGAATCATAGTTTCCTGCACGAAGGATTAAAACGTTTTGAAGGGAGTGTCAGTGCAACGCGTCTGCTTCCTGCTGAAAGTCCGCCCAGAGCGGCTGGCGGAGTACCGCGAACGCCACCGAGACGTCTGGCCGGAGATGCGAGAGGCGCTCGCGCGTACCGGCTGGCACAACTACTCGCTCTTCCTCAAAGACGACGGCCTCCTCGTGGGCTACCTGGAGACCGAGGACTTCGAGGCAGCCAGGAAGGCCATGGCCGAGACCGAGGTCAACGCCCGCTGGCAGGCCGAGATGGCGCCGTTCTTCGAGAGCCTCGACGGGCGGCCCGACGAGGGCATGCACCCGCTGGACGAAGTGTTCCACCTGGATTGATCGGGGAGTAATGACTGACATCAAGGCCGTGCTGCGGGCGCAGCACATCGAGACGCCGTCCTGGGCTTTCGGCAACAGCGGCACGCGGTTCAAGGTGTTCACACAGAAGGGGGTGCCGCGCGACCCGTACGAGAAGCTCGCCGACGCCGCCCAGGTGCACGCCTACACCGGGATCGCCCCCACGGTCGCCCTGCACATCCCGTGGGACAAGGTGGACGACTACGCCGACCTGGCCAGGCACGCCCGCGAGCTGGGTGTGGGCATCGGAGCCATCAACTCCAACGTCTTCCAGGACGACGACTACATGCTGGGCAGCGTCACCAACCCGGACGCGCGCGTGCGCCGCAAGGCCACCGACCACCTGCTCGAGTGCGTGGACATCATGGACGCCACCGGCTCCGACACGCTCAAGCTGTGGTTCTCGGACGGCATCAACTACCCGGGCCAGGACGACATCAGGGCCCGCCAGGACCGCCTGGCCGAGTCCCTGGCCGAGGTGTACGACCGGCTCGGCGAGGGCCAGCGCTTCCTGCTGGAGTACAAGCTCTTCGAGCCCGCCTTCTACGCCACCGACGTGCCCGACTGGGGCACCGCGTACGCCCACTGCGTCAAGCTCGGCCCCAAGGCGCAGGTCGTGGTGGACACCGGCCACCACGCGCCGGGCACCAACATCGAGTTCATCGTGGCGTTCCTGCTGCGCGAGGGCAAGCTCGGCGGGTTCGACTTCAACTCGCGCTTCTACGCCGACGACGACCTGATGGTGGGGGCGGCGGACCCGTTCCAGCTGTTCCGCATCATGTTCGAGGTGGTCCGCGGCGGCGGGCTCGACCCCGAGGCCGGCGTGGCGTTCATGCTCGACCAGTGCCACAACATCGAGCCCAAGATCCCGGGCCAGATCCGCTCGGTCATGAACGTCCAGGAGGCCACCGCCAAGGCGCTGCTGGTGGACCGGGAGGCGCTGGCCGCCGCCCAGTCCGAGGGCGACGTGCTGGGCGCGAACGCCGTGTTCATGGACGCCTACAACACCGACGTGCGGCCGCTGCTCGCCGAGCTGCGGGAGGAGTCGGGGCTGGCGCCCGACCCGATGACCGCGTACGCCAAGTCCGGATATTTCGAGAAGATCGCCACCGAGCGTGTCGGCGGCAACCAGGCCGGCTGGGGGGCCTGACCAACCATGGAAGTCGTTAAGGAACTGCTGGAGCGCTCGCACCGGCTGGGCGCCGACCCGCGCAACACCAACTACGCGGGCGGCAACACCTCGGCCAAGGGCGCGGCGCCCGACCCGGTCACCGGCGAGGACGTCGAACTCCTCTGGGTCAAGGGCTCGGGCGGTGACCTGGGCACGCTGAAGGAGTCCGGGCTCGCCGTGCTCCGCCTGGACCGCCTGCGCGCGCTCGTGAACGTCTACCCGGGCGTGGAGCGCGAGGACGAGATGGTCGCCGCGTTCGACTACTGCCTGCACGGCAAGGGCGGCGCCGCGCCGTCGATCGACACCGCCATGCACGGGCTGGTCGAGGCCGCGCACGTCGACCACCTGCACCCCGACGCCGGGATCGCGCTCGCGACCGCGGCCGACGGCGAGGAGCTCACCAGGCGCGTCTTCGGCGACCGCGTGGTGTGGGTGCCGTGGCGGCGGCCCGGCTTCCAGCTCGGCCTGGACATCGCCGCCATCAAGGAGGCCAACCCGCAGGCCATCGGCTGCATCCTCGGCGGCCACGGCATCACCGCCTGGGGCGCCACGGCGCAGGAGTGCGAGTCCCGCTCGCTGGAGATCATCCGCGCCGCGGAGGCGTACCTGGCCGAGCACGGCCGCCCCGACCCGTTCGGCTCGGCGATCTACGAGACGCTGCCGGAGGCCGAGCGGCACGCGCGGGCCGCCGCGCTGTTCCCGCACCTCCGGGGCCTGGCCTCCACCGACCTCCGCGTCGTCGGCCACTACACCGACACGCCCGAGGTGCTGGACTTCGTCTCCCGCGCCGAGCACCCGCGCCTGGCGGCGCTGGGCACGTCCTGCCCCGACCACTTCCTGCGGACCAAGGTCGCGCCGCTGGTGCTCGACCTGCCGCCGGACGCGTCCCTGGAGCAGGCCGTCGAACGGCTGCGCGAGCTGCACACCGCCTACCGCGCCGACTACACCGCCTACTACGACCGCAACGCCACCCCGGACTCGCCGCCCATGCGCGGCGCGGACCCGGCGATCGTGCTGGTGCCGGGCGTCGGCATGTTCTCGTTCGGCAAGGACAAGCAGACCGCCCGCGTGGCCGGCGAGTTCTACGTCAACGCCATCAACGTCATGCGCGGGGCCGAGTCCGTCTCCACGTACGCGCCCATCCCCGAGTCGGAGAAGTTCCGGATCGAGTACTGGGAGCTGGAGGAGGCCAAGCTCCGCCGCATGCCCAAGCCGAAGCCCCTGGCCACCCGCGTCGCACTGGTGACCGGCGGCGGCTCGGGCATCGGCGCGGCCACCGCCCGCCGCCTGGCCGCCGAGGGCGCCTGCGTGGTGGTCGCCGACCGCGACGTGGCCGCCGCGGAGAAGGTCGCCGCCGAGATCGGCGCGGCCGCGTACCGGGTGTCCGACGTCGCGGTGGCGGTCGCCGTGGACGTCACCTCGGAGGAGCAGGTCGCCGCGGCGGTACGCGCGGGCGTGCTCGCCTTCGGCGGCGTGGACCTGGTCGTCAACAACGCCGGCCTGTCGCTGTCCCGCGCGCTGCTGGAGACCACCCTCGACGACTGGGACCTGCAGCACGACGTGATGGCCAGGGGCTCGTTCCTGGTGGCGCGCGAGACGGCCCGGGTCCTGATCGACCAGGGGCTGGGCGGCGACATCGTCTACATCTCCTCCAAGAACGCCGTCTTCGCCGGCCCGAACAACGTCGCCTACGGCGCGGCCAAGGCCGACCAGGCGCACCAGGTCCGGCTGCTGGCGGCCGAGCTGGGCACGCACGGCATCCGCGTCAACGGGATCAACCCCGACGGCGTCGTACGCGGCTCCGGCATCTTCGCCTCCGGCTGGGGCGCCAACCGCGCGGCCGTCTACGGCGTGGAGGAGGAGAAGCTCGGCGAGTTCTACGCCCAGCGGACCCTGCTCAAGCGCGAGGTCCTGCCCGAGCACGTGGCCGCCGCCGTCTTCGCCCTCACCGGCAACGACCTCACCCACACCACGGGCCTGCACATCCCGGTGGACGCGGGCGTGGCCGCCGCCTTCCTGCGTTAGAAGTAGGCGGCCACCTGCCCAACGACGGCGGTGACGCCGTGACCAGGAAACCGTTCCTTTGCAGTGAGCCGAAGCAAGTCCGCGCACTGGCGCGCCCCGAACGGTCTTGGGCGCGCTGGTCCCCGGCATTCGCCGTCCGGGCGGCGACACGCATCCCGTGCGTGGTCCGTTCCGGACGGGCCGGTTCCCTCACGACCCGCCCCGTCCGGAACGGCCAGCGGCAGCGGGGAGGCCCCAGGCCATCGCTCTGGTGGCGAGGGGGCCCCGCGTGCTGATGCCGGTTCCTGGCGTGACTGATCGCGCACGTAATGTTACCGCAAGTCAAGGGTCAAGGCGGCACGAACATGTCCCGTCCCCGGCGTGCCGGCCCGCCCCGTGGCCAGCTCCAGATCGCCGATCGCGAACGCCACCGGCGCCAGGCACACCGTCAGCCAGAGCAGAACGAGGACGATCCGCCCGAGCCGCCCCGGATCTCTCCCGCCAGGGGTGACGAACTGGATATCGGGCATGAAGTCGCTCATGTGCCCCATCGTCGCCGCCCCCGCTTGGCATTCACCTGCAGCCCACTGGGAACACTCACCGTCTCACCATGTGGTCATCTGGACGCCTCCAGCTTGCATGTCCATCCCGTGAAGTGCATTATCTTCACAGTAAGGTCATGAGCAATGATGCATGAATATGCAGGAGAGAGGGCGGAATGAGGGCAGCGGTCGCGGGGGCCAGCGGCTACGCGGGAGGAGAGTTGCTCCGCCTCCTGCTCGGGCACCCCGAGTTCGAGATCGGCGCGCTCACCGCGGCGTCCAGTGCGGGCAGCCGCCTCGGCGCCCACCAGCCTCACCTGCCGCAACTGGCCGACCGGATCATCGAGGACACCGTCGCCGACACGCTGGCCGGGCATGACGTCGTCTTCCTCGCCCTGCCGCACGGCCACTCGGCCGCCGTCGCCGCCCAGCTCGGCGCGGAGACGATCGTCGTCGACTGCGGCGCCGACCACCGGCTCACCGACCCGGCCGCCTGGCAGGAGTTCTACGGCGGCGAGCACGCCGGGTCCTGGCCCTACGGCCTGCCCGAGCTGCCCGGCCAGCGGGAGGTCCTGCGGTCGGCCACCCGCATCGCGGTCCCCGGCTGCTACCCGACCTCCGTCCTGCTGGCCCTGTCGCCCGCGTTCGCCGCGGGCCTGGCCGAGCCGGACGTGGTCGTGGTGGCCGCCAGCGGCACCAGCGGCGCCGGCAAGTCGCTCAAGCCCAGCCTGCTCGGCAGCGAGGTCATGGGCTCGGTCAGCGCGTACGGCGTGGGCGGCGTCCACCGGCATACTCCCGAGATGGAGCAGGGCCTGTCGGCCGTCGCCGGCGCCCCGGTCCGCGTCTCGTTCACCCCGACGCTGGCACCCATGAGCCGCGGCATCCTCGCCACCTGCAGCGCCCCGGCCGCGCCCGGCCTCACCAAGGAGGCGCTGCGGACGGCGTACGAGGTCGCGCTGAAGGAGGAGCCGTTCGTCAAGCTCCTGCCCGAGGGCACGTGGCCGGCCACCTCCATGACCTACGGCGCCAACACCGCCGCCCTGCAGGTGACGCTCGACGAGCGCGCGGGCCGCGTGGTCGCCGTCATCGCCATCGACAACCTCACCAAGGGCACAGCCGGAGGTGCCGTCCAGAGCGTGAACCTCGCACTCGGCCTCCCAGAAGAGCTCGGCCTTCCCCTGACAGGAGTCGCACCTTGAGCGTTACCGCACCACTCGGTTTTCGGGCCACGGGCATCGCCGCCGGGATCAAGTCCGGCGGCGCCCGTGACCTGGCCCTCGTCGTCAACGACGGGCCCAGCAGGGCCGCCGCGGGCGTCTTCACCGCCAACCGCGTGAAGGCCGCCCCCGTGCTGTGGTCGCAGCAGGTTCTGTCCGGCGGGCGGCTGCGAGCGGTCGTGCTCAACTCCGGCGGCGCCAACGCCTGCACCGGTCCCCAGGGCTTCCAGGACACCCACGCCACCGCCGAGAAGGTGGCCGAGGCGCTCCAGGACTCCGCGGGCGAGGTCGCGGTCTGCTCCACCGGCCTGATCGGCGAGCGGCTGCCGATGGACGCGCTGCTGGCAGGCGTCGAGACCGCCGCCGGCCAGCTCTCCCGCGACGGCGGCCTGGCCGCCGCCGACGCCATCCGCACCACGGACACCGTCTCCAAGATCTCGTTCCGGCGGGGCAGCGGATACATGGTCGGCGGCATGGCCAAGGGCGCGGGCATGCTCGCCCCCTCCCTGGCCACGATGCTGTGCGTGATCACCACGGACGCCGATCTCACCGGCGAGGAGCTCGACGCCGCGCTGCGCAAGGCCACGGCCAGGACGTTCGACCGCCTCGACACCGACGGCTGCATGTCCACCAACGACACCGTGCTCCTGCTGTCCAGCGGCGCCGCCGGCGTCAAGCCGGACCTCGCCGAGTTCGAGCAGAAGGTCCACGAGGTCTGCGCCGACCTGGCCAGGCAGCTCCTGGTCGACGCCGAGGGCGCCTCCAAGGCCATCGCCATCGAGGTCGTCGGCGCCGACTCGGAGGACGACGCGGTCAAGGTCGGCCGCGCGGTCTCGCGTTCCAACCTGCTCAAGTGCGCCATCCACGGCGAGGACCCCAACTGGGGCCGCGTCCTGGCCGCCGTCGGCACCACCGACGCGGTGTTCGAGCCCGACCGCCTGAACGTGGCCATCAACGGCATCTGGATCTGCCGCGGCGGCGCGGTCGGCGACGACCGCTCCAAGGTGGACATGCGCCCCAGGGACGTGACGATCACGATCGACCTGTCGGCCGGCCCGCACACCGCGACGGTGCACACCACGGACCTGACGGCCGAATACGTCCACGAGAACTCGGCGTACTCCTCGTGAGGTCCCTCAGCGCGCAGGCCAAGGCCGAGTCGCTGATCGAGGCGCTGCCCTGGCTGACCCGCTTCCACGGCGCGACCGTCGTCATCAAGTACGGCGGCAACGCCATGACCGACGAGTCGCTCAAGGCGGGCTTCGCCGAGGACGTCGTCTTCCTGCAGCACGCGGGCCTACGCCCGGTCGTCGTGCACGGCGGCGGCCCGCAGATCAGCAGCGCGCTCGCCAGGCTGGGCATCGAGTCGACGTTCACCGCCGGGCTGCGGGTCACCACGCCGGAGGCCATGGAGGTCGTCAGGATGGTCCTGGTCGGCCAGGTCAACCGCGACATCGTGGGCCTGGTCAACCGGCACGGCCCGTTCGCCGTCGGCATGTCCGGCGAGGACGCCCACCTGTTCACGGCCGTGCGCAAGCACGCGATCGTGGACGGCGAGCCCGTGGACATCGGCCAGGTCGGCGAGATCATCAAGGTCGACCCGGGCGCGGTGCGGGCCCTGATCGACAACGGCCGCATCCCGGTCGTCTCCAGCGTGGCGCGCGGGGACGACGGGCAGATCTACAACGTGAACGCCGACACCGCCGCGGCCGCGCTGGCTGTGGCGCTCGAGGCGCAGAAGCTGATCGTCCTCACCGACGTCGAAGGCCTGTACGCCAACTGGCCCGACGACACCGACGTGATCGACCAGCTCGACGCCGACGAGCTCGAGACGCTGATGCCGACGCTGTCCAGCGGCATGGTCCCCAAGATGGAGGCCTGCCTGACCGCGGTCCAGGGCGGCGTCCCGCAGGCTCACGTGCTCGACGGCCGCGTGGCGCACTCACTGCTGCTGGAAATATTCACCAACGAGGGAATCGGAACGATGGTGGTGCCCTGATGAGCCTGTACAAGAGGTTCGAAAATGCCTTCATGCCCAACTACGGCGTGCCGCCGGTGGCGCTGGCACGAGGCGAGGGCACTCGCGTCTGGGACGTGGACGGCAACGAATACCTCGACTTCATCGGCGGCATCGCGACCAGCTCGCTCGGTCACGCCCACCCCGCCCTGGTCGAGGCCGTCTCCAAGCAGGTCGCCACGATCGCGCACACCAGCAACCTGTTTCTGCACGAGCCCGAGGTGCTGCTCGCCGAGAAGCTCCTCAACCTGCTCAACGCCCCGGGCAAGGTCTTCTTCGCCAACTCCGGCACCGAGGCCAACGAGGCCGCCTACAAGCTCGCCGTCAAGTACGGCAAGCGCGAGGGCCGCTCCTATTTCGTCGCCGCCGAGAACGGCTTCCACGGCCGCACGATCGGAGCGCTGTCGCTGACCGGCAAGCCGTCGATCCGCGACCAGTTCGGCCCGTTCCCGATCGACGTCCGCTTCGTCCCGTACGGCGACGCCACCGCGCTCAAGGAGGCCGTGACCGGCGACTGCATCGCGGTCTTCCTGGAGCCCACCCAGGGCGAGGCCGGCGTCGTGCCGCCGCCCGAGGGCTACTTCGAGGCGGCCCGCGAGATCTGCGACTCCACGGGCGCCCTCCTGGTCGCCGACGAGATCCAGTCCGCGATCGGCCGCACCGGCCACTGGTTCGCGCACCAGGCCGACGGCGTCACGCCCGACATCCTGACCCTGGCCAAGGGCCTGGGCGGCGGGCTGCCGATCGGCGCGTGCATCGGGTTCGGCGACGCGGGCAAGCTGTTCGCCAAGGGCGACCACGGCTCCACGTTCGGCGGCAACCCGGTCGCCTGCGCCGCGGCCCTGGCCGTGCTCGACAACCTCGACCTCGACCACGTCAAGTCGGCCTCCGCGCGGCTGCGCTCCGGCCTGGAGTCGATGCGGCACCCGCTGCTGAAGGGCGTGCGCGGGCGCGGCCTCTGGCTGGCCACCGTGCTGAGCGAGCCCCGCTCGGCCGAGGTCCAGAGCGCCGCCCAGAGCGCCGGCTTCCTGGTCAACGCCCTCCAGCCGGACGCCGTACGCATCGCGCCGCCGCTGGTGGTCACGGCGGAGGAGATCGACAAGTTCCTGGCCACGTACCCGGCGATCCTCGCGGAGGCGGCCAAGTGACTCGCCACTTCCTGAGGGACGACGACCTGACGCCCGCCGAGCAGGCGGAGGTGCTCGACCTCGCCGCGGCCATGAAGAAGGACCGGTTCGGCTACCGCCCGTTCGAGGGCCCGCAGACGGTCGCGGTCCTGTTCGACAAGCCGTCGGCCCGCACGCGCATCTCCTTCCACACCGGCATCGGCGAGCTCGGCGGCCTGCCGCTGATCGTGGACAACGTCTCGGTCCTCATGGGCCGCGGCGAGCCCACCGCCGACATCGCCCGGGTGCTCGACCGGCAGGTCGCCGCGATCGTGTGGCGGACCGCCGGGCAGGAGCTCATCGACGAGATGGCCGCCCACTCCCGGGTGCCGGTCGTCAACGCGCTCACCGACGAGTTCCACCCCTGCCAGATCCTGGCCGACCTGCAGACCGTCCAGGAGAGGCTGGGCCGGACCGCCGGCGTCACGCTCACCTACCTGGGCGACGGCGCCAACAACATGGCCCACTCCTACCTGCTCGGCGGGGCCACCGCCGGCATGCACGTGCGGATCGCGGCCCCGGCCGGCTACCAGCCCGACGCGGTCATCCTCGACCAGGCCGCCGCCATCGCCGCCAGGACGGGCGGCTCGGTGATCGCGCTGTCCGACCCGGTGGCCGCCGCCCAGGGCGCTCATGTGATCGCGACCGACACGTGGGTGTCGATGGGCCAGGACGGCAAGGAGGAGCGGGTCGCCGCGCTCATGCCGTACCAGGTGAACTCCGAGCTGCTGGAGCACGCCGCGCCCGACGCGATCGTGCTGCACTGCCTGCCCGCCTACCGCGACTACGAGATCACCGCCAAGGTCCTCGAGGGCCCGCAGAGCGCCGTGTGGGACCAGGCCGAGAACCGGCTGCACGCCCAGAAGGCGCTCCTCCACTGGCTGGTGTCCCATCGATGATGATTCCCATGACCAAGGCGGCGCGGCAGGCGAAGATCACCGACCTGCTGCAGCGGCAGGCCGTGCGCTCCCAGCCGGAGCTGGCCAAGCTGCTGGCCGAGAGCGGCGTCGAGGTCACCCAGGCCACGCTCTCGCGTGACCTCGATGAGCTCGGCGCGCTCAAGCTGCGCGCCGACGACGGATCCCTGGTCTACGCCCTGCCCGGCGAGGGCGGGGCCCGGATCCCGCTCACCCGGCTGGGCACCGGCGAGAGCCCGGCCGCGCGACTGCACCGCATCGCCGAGGAACTGCTGGTCGGCGCCGAGGCGTCGGCCAACCTGGTCATCGTACGGACCCCGCCGGGCGCGGCCCAGTTCCTGGCCTCCGCCATCGACCACGCCGACTGGGAGTCGATCCTCGGCACGGTCGCGGGCGACGACACGATCCTCGTGATCAGCCGCGATCCGGCGGGCGGCCAGGCCGTCGCGGACGCGCTGCTGAGAGTGGCCGACCGGCGCGGCTAGCCCGCCACGTGGCCAAGATCTGATATCCGGAGATATGTAATGTCCGAAAGGGTAGTGCTCGCGTATTCCGGCGGCCTGGACACCTCGGTCGCCATCCCGTACCTCGCCGAGAAGATGGGAGCCGAGGTCATATGCGTCGCCGTGGACCTCGGCCAGGGCGGCGAGGACATGGAGGCGATCCAGCAGCGGGCCGTCGACTGCGGCGCGGTCGAGTCGGTCGTGGTGGACGCCAAGGAGGAGTTCGCCGCCGACTTCTGCGTACCCGCGCTGCAGGCCAACGCCCTCTACATGGACCGCTATCCGCTGGTCTCCTCGCTGTCGCGCCCGCTGATCGTCAAGCACCTGGTCTCGGCGGCCAAGCGGTTCGGCGGCACGATCGTCTCGCACGGCTGCACCGGCAAGGGCAACGACCAGGTCCGCTTCGAGGCCGGCCTGGCCGCCCTCGCCCCGGACCTCAGGATCGTCGCGCCCGCCCGCGACTTCGCCTGGACGCGCGACAAGGCCATCGAGTACGCCGAGGCCAGGGGCCTGCCCATCGAGACGTCGAAGAAGAACCCGTTCTCCATCGACCAGAACCTCTGGGGCCGCGCCATCGAGACCGGCTTCCTCGAGGACATCTGGAACGGCCCCACCGAGGACGTCTACGCCTACACCGACGACCCGGCCCGGCCGCGCGAGGCCGACGAGGTCGTCATCACGTTCGAGCAGGGCGTCCCGGTCGGGATCGACGGGCGGGCGCTGACGCCGTACCAGGTCATCGACGAGCTGAACCGGCGCGCGGGCGCGCACGGCGTCGGCCGGATCGACCTGGTCGAGGACCGCCTGGTCGGCATCAAGTCGCGCGAGGTGTACGAGGCGCCCGGCGCCGTCGCCCTCATCACCGCGCACATGGAGCTGGAGAACGTCACCGTCGAACGCGACCTCGCCCGCTTCAAGCGCGGCGTGGACCAGCGGTGGGGCGAGCTCGTCTACGACGGCCTGTGGTTCTCGCCGCTCAAGAGCGCCCTCGACGCGCTCATCGCCGAGTCGCAGAAGCACGTCTCCGGCGACATCCGCATGACGCTGCACGGCGGCCGGGCCACTGTCACCGGCCGCCGCTCGGAGGATTCTCTGTACGATTTCTCGCTGGCCACCTACGACACCGGCGACACGTTCGACCAGTCGCTGGCCAAAGGGTTCGTCCAGCTGTTCTCCCTCCCTACTAAGATCGCCGCCGCACGGGACGCCAAGAAGGGCTGACGTGCACTATGGTCGCGCCGGAGCACAGGAGCTCGGGGCGAGAGAACGAGGAACGATGCCAACGGGTCCCGAAGCGGGTGCGACCATGGACATGGTCACGAAGGAGACAACGGTGAGTGATGGCAAGCCGATGCGGCTGTGGGGTGGGCGCTTCGAGAGCGGCCCGTCCGACGCGCTGGCCCGGCTGTCGGTGAGCGTGCACTTCGACTGGCGGCTCGTGCCGTACGACCTGGCCGCGTCCAGGGCGCACGCCCGCGTGCTGCACAGGGCGGAGCTGCTGAGCGACGAGGAGCTCGAGCGCATGATCGGCGCGCTCGACGACCTGGAGCGCGCCTGCAAGGCGGGCGAGTTCCGGCCGACGGTCGCCGACGAGGACGTGCACACGGCGCTGGAGCGCGGCCTGCTGGAGCGGCTCGGCTCGCTGGGTGGCAAGCTCCGCGCGGGGCGCTCGCGCAACGACCAGATCGCCACCGACCTGCGCCTCTACCTGCGCGATCACGCCCGCACGGTCGTCTCCCGCCTGGTCGAGCTGGAGACGGCGCTCATGGCCCAGGCCGAGCAACACGCCGAGACGGCCGCGCCCGGCATGACCCACCTGCAGCACGCGCAGCCGGTGTCGTTCGGCCACCAGCTCCTGGCCCACGTGCACGCCTTCGCCCGGGACATCGACCGGATCACCGACTGGGACAAACGCGCCGCGATCTCCCCGCTCGGCGCCGGCGCGCTGGCGGGCTCGTCGCTGCCGCTCGACCCGCAGGCCGTGGCCGAGGAGCTCGGCTTCGCGGCCGCCGCGCCCAACTCGATGGACGCCGTCTCCGACCGTGACTTCGCGGCGGAGTTCCTGTTCGACGCGGCCATGATCGGCGTGCACCTGTCGCGGCTGGGCGAGGAGATCGTCCTGTGGGCCTCGCAGGAGTTCCGCTGGATCGAGATGGACGACGCCTACTCCACCGGCTCGTCGATCATGCCCCAGAAGAAGAACCCCGACGTCGCCGAGCTGGCCCGCGGCAAGTCCGGGCGCCTCATCGGCAACCTGATGTCGCTGCTGACCACGCTCAAGGGCCTGCCGCTGACCTACAACCGCGACCTGCAGGAGGACAAGGAGCCCGTCTTCGACGCGGTCGACACGCTGCTCCTGGTGCTGCCGGCGGTGGCCGGGCTGGTCGCGACCATGCGGGTCAACACCGCCCGCATGGAGTCCTCGGCTCCCGACGGGTTCGCGCTGGCCACCGACCTGGCCGAGCTGCTCGTCCGCCGCGGGGTCCCGTTCCGCGAGGCCCACGAGGCGGTCGGCCACCTGGTGGTGTGGTGCCAGGTCAACGACAAGGACCTGGGCGACCTCACGGACGAGGAGCTGATCAAGGTGTCGGCGCACCTGACGCCCGACGTCCGCGACGTGCTCAACGTGCCCGGCGCCCTGGCCGCGCGCAAGGCCCACGGCGGCACCGCGCCGGACCGCGTCCGCGACCAGCTCGTCGCGCTGCGGGAGGCGGTCGACGCGCAGGCGGCATGGGCAGCGGGGATCTGAGCTCCGCCGCGCTGCCGCGGGGTTTCTTCGACCGGCCGTCGCACGAGGTCGCGCCCGAGCTGCTCGGGCGTGTGCTCGTGCACGGCCCCGTCGCCGTGCGCCTGACCGAGGTCGAGGCGTACGGCGGCCCCGGCGAGGACCCGGCGGCGCACACCTATCGGGGCAAGACGCCGCGTAACGCGGTGATGTTCGGCCCGCCGGGGCACCTGTACGTGTACTTCACGTACGGCATGCACTTCTGCGCGAACCTGGTGTGCCTGCCCGAGGGCTTCGGCTCGGCCGTGCTGCTGCGCGGGGGCGAGGTGGTGGCGGGCATCGACGAGGCCCGCGCCCGGCGCACCTCCCCGGGCACCGGTCGCACATCCACAGGCGACGGCTCTACGCCTTCAGGCAATGGCCCGGCCGCGAGCGGCCGGGTGATTCCCGACCGGGACCTCGCGCGCGGCCCGGCCAGGCTGGCCGTCGCCCTCGGCCTGCTCCGCGAGCACAACGGCCTCGACGCGATCGCCGGGGCCTCTTTCGCGGCCGACCGTCGGCTGACCGGGGTCCCGCACGGAGCCGCGGCCATGCTGGAGGGCCGCCCGGTGGAGGCGGAGTCGATCAGGTCAGGCCCGCGTACCGGCATCTCGACCGCCAAGGACACGCCGTGGCGGTTCTGGATCGACGGTGACCCGACCGTGTCGCCCTACCGCGGTCACGTGCCCCGCCGCCGCAACGCCGCGGCCACCTCGGTGGGAGGGGCATCGAGGTCGTGACGGCTGAAAATGTGCAGGTTGTCGCCGGTGTCGATCTCCAGGAGCTCGCTCCGCCGCCCCCATCGCCTGCTCACGTCGACCTTGACGTCCCGGATCGCCTCCCAGGGCACATGCCGCTTGCCCGCGAACCCGTGCACCACGGTGATCCCGCTCTGATCGGCCGCCAGCCGTACGGGGGCGACCAGATCACGCAGCCCCATCCCGCCTACCAGCACGGCTGCCGGCACGGCCAGGATCACACCGCGGACGTCGCCGGCGACCCACCAGTAGACGGCGAGCCCAGCACACGCAAGAGCCCCTAAAATCTTGAAAACAGCCAGCTCGCGACGGACCCTCCACATGGAGACAGAGCGTATCCAAGTGGCGGCGAACCCGGGCGATCGGGCACGCTTGCACTATTCAACGTCCAACGTCTCTACGGAAAGCCGGCACCGTGACCGACATTCTCGATGACCTCGCGTGGCGAGGGCTTATCGCCCAGTCCACCGACCTCGACGCCCTGCGCGCGTCCATGGCCAAGGGCCCGATCACGGTCTATTCCGGTTTTGACCCCACCGCTGCCTCCTTGCACGTCGGCCACTTCGTGCCGCTGCTCACGCTGCGCCGCCTCCAGCTCGCCGGGCACCGCCCGATCGGCCTGGTCGGCGGCGCCACCGGCCTGATCGGCGACCCGAGCGGGCGCAACACCGAGCGCTCGCTCAACGCCTCTGAGGTCGTCGCGGAGTGGGTGGAGCGCCTGCGCGGCCAGGTCGGACGTTTCCTCGACTTCGAGGTCCAGCCGAACGCCGCCCAACTGGTCAGCAACCTCGACTGGACCGGCGAGCTGAGCGCCATCGACTTCCTGCGCGACATCGGCAAGCACTTCCCGGTCAACCGCATGCTCGCCAGGGAGTCGGTCTCCGCGCGGCTGCAGGGGGAGGGGCTGAGCTACACCGAGTTCAGCTACCAGATCCTTCAGGCCAACGACTACCTGGAGCTGTTCCGCCGCCACAACTGCACGCTGCAGATCGGCGGCAGCGACCAGTGGGGCAACATCACGGCGGGCGCCGACCTCATCCGCCGCATCGAGGGCGGGCACGTCCACGCGCTCACCCTGCCGCTGATCACGAAGGCCGACGGCACCAAGTTCGGCAAGACGGCGGGCGGCGCCCTCTGGCTCGACCCGGAGATGACCTCGCCCTACGCCTTCTACCAGTACTTCCTCAACTCCGACGACCGTGACGTGATCCACTACCTCAAGGTCTTCACCTTCAAGACCCGCGAGGAGATCGAGGCCCTGGAGAAGGCCGTCGCCGAACGCCCCTTCGCCCGCGAGGCGCAGCGGACGCTCGCCGAGGACCTCACCGAGCTGCTCCACGGCAAGCAGGAGCTCGACGCGGTCGTGGCGGCCTCGAAGGCGCTCTTCGGACAGGGTGAGCTGGAGGACCTGCCCGCCTCCACGCTGGGGGCGGCGCTGGCCGAGGTGCCGAAGGCCACGGTTCCCGCGCTCGGGACGCCGTTCGTCGACCTCCTGGCCGACAGCGGCCTGGTCGAGTCGAAGTCGGCGGCCAGGCGGGCGGTGAAGGAGGGTGGGGCGTACCTCAACAACGTCAAGATCACGGACGAGGCGTACGTACCCGGCTCCGAGGACCTGCTGCACGGGCGCTTCATGGTGCTCCGGCGTGGCAAGAAGTCGATCGGCGGCGTCGAGGTCGGCTGACCTTCGCGTGATCATCGCGGGCTCTTCCCCGGCTGAGGAAGAGCCCGTTTCCGTTTGGTACGCCGGCCGCGGTCTCCGTGAGGTCTCCGTGCGGCGCGTCAGCGGCGGACGAACAGCGCCACCGTCAGCCCCGGCAGATCGGCGGAGTGCTTGGCCAGGCTCAGCTTGAACCCCGCCTTCACCACCTCGGCGACCCGCGGGACCGCGTCACCGTCGAGGCCCGACTGCTTGCTCCCGCGCCACACCACCCACACCCGCTCACGCCCGTCCAGCGCGGCCGCCGCGTCGGGCCGCTCCGGATACCCGAACCCGTCGGGCAAGGGCGCTTCCCCGGTCTTGAGCACGTCGACCGGCATCAAAGAGTCCGCGTAGTACTCGAATCCGGTGCGGAGCTGGCTCTGGCCGTACACGATCGCGTCGTCGGGCTCGGCCTTGATCACGCGCAACGCCCAGGGGATGTTCTCGAAACGGCCGTTCTCCTCGCGTACCGTGACGTGCTCCTGAACGGACAGCGCGCACCCGAGCAGCACTACCACGACCGCGGCCACCACCTGGAACCGGGGCAGGGCCGCCACGGCGAGCCCCGCCAGCAGCGCCAGCGCGGGGGCGGTCACGAACAGGTACCGGTCCACGTAGACGGGGGTCACGAGCTGCGACACGGCGAGCAGCAGCACCGGAGGCAACACCAGCCACTCGACCAGCACAAACACCCACACCCTGCCCCCGCCGGTCACGCTGCCCCCGCCGGTCACGCTGCCCCCGCCGGTCACGCTGCCCCCGCCGGTCACGCTGCCCCCGCCGGTCACGCTGCCCCCGCCGGTCACGCTGCCCC
>NZ_JBFAWA010000027.1:176120-179886 GCF_040680035.1 Nonomuraea sp. NPDC052116
CCCCGCCGGTCACCCCGCTCCCGGCCCCACCGGTTTCCCCGGCCTTTGCCCTGCCGGCTTCTCCGGCCCCGCCGGGTTCCTCTACCTGGCGTGGCGCCGCCTTCCACAGCAGCACCGCACCGGCCAGCGCCAGGGCGAACAACATCACGCCCAGCCCGGTCGCCCCCGCCGCCATCTTCGGGAACTTCAGCCATACCTCCGGCCCTCGCTGCGGGATCCAGCTGATCGCATGCCGCTCCCCGAACCCCACCAGCCCCAGCACCGCAGCGGGCACACACCCGACGGCCATCGCCGCCAGCATCGGCACCACCCGGCCCCGGCGCACCAGCAGTAGTTGGGCGGGCAGTACCAGCACCGCGAACAGGTGGGTGGAGCACACGAGGGCCACCGCGACCCCGTACACCACCCACCGCCTGACCTCGGAGCGCTCCACGGCCCGATGCAGCGCCCAGAACGAGAACACCACCGCGGCCGCCGCGAACGCATACGACCTGGCGAACGCCCCGAAGTAGGACACCGAGGGCAGGATCGCGAAGACGGCGGCCGCGATCACCCCGGCCCGCGTGCTGTGCAACCGCCGCCCCAGATCGACCAGGAACCAGGCGGCCACGCCGATCCCCACCGCCGACGGCAGCCGCAGCCACAACTCCGCGGTACCTGCCTTCATCCAGAGGTGCATGAACAGGTAGTACGGGAGGAAATGACCGTCGATGTGCCGGGCCAGCTCCCACATCCCGGACAGCGAACGGGAAGCGGCGCTGATGGTGGCCAGCTCGTCGCCGTTCAGGGTGGCGGACCCCGTACCTGTGAACGCCGCGATTCCGGCGAGCAAGGACATCCACCAAGGGGTGGCTGTACGGAGGCGTTCGGCGGGACGGGCGGGGGGAGCTAGCGTGGCGGCAGTGGTCACCGGGGCAGGATACGCGGGGGGAAGGTCGGGAGTATTCGCGTTCGCCCCTTATGCACTGCGGCCGGGCCACGAGCCCTTCAGCCCGACCGCCTCAAAGCCGTACCGGCTCACCATCGCATCCATCCCCGTGTGGCGCTCGTGATGCAGTTCGCCCGTGGGGCCGCGCACGCAGCGGTGCTTCCCCAACGCTCTGACCATGTCGGCGACTCGCGCCCTCCGGCCCGGCACCAGGCCGCCCCGATTCGTTGGCCCGCCTTTGCCGGGCGGCAGGCAACTGCGCCAGTTCGTTGCGGAAGACCATAAGGCGAGCTCTTGAACGTCGGCGATGACCATATGGGCCGCGCCGAACCGAGCCCGCCCCGCGCCCCAACAGGGCCAGTCGGGCGACACGTGCCCGTCATCGAGAGCGGGGCGTCACCGGGGCTGCCGAGCAGCACCCATCACTCGCACAACATCCCTGCAGCGCGTCGATCATGCCACCGTCCTGCATCAACACCCACGGCACTCCGGACATGCGAGCGATGTGGGCATGCGGCGGTGTGGGCCCGGGCAATGCGGCCATGCGGTACCGCGGCCATGCGACCCATCCCCGCCAGCGCCCGCCCACTCCCGATGCCGATCGCCGGCTGGGCCCGCCACGCTCTGGTGCCGGCTGCGTCTACGGCCCGCCACACTCTGGATTCGACCGTGTCCCGGCCACGTCCTGCTCCGCCACATCCTGGTCCCACCACGCGTGCCGACCGCGTCTCGGGCCCGCCTGTCTCGGGCCCGCCTGTCTCGGGTCAGTCATGCCCGGGTCAGCCACGTTCCCAGGCCGTCACATCCCGGCGACCGCGTCTTGGCCCCACCGCTCGCCCGCCTGCACTCCCCGTGTCTCACATGCGCCGTTCAACCCCCGCCAGTCGCCACGGCGTTCCGGGCACAACACTCAACCCCGCCAGCAATTACTCCGCCTCGGGCACACCAGCCGGGCCCGCCAGCCTCTACGGCGTCCGGGCACACGGGTTACCGCCACCCCATCGCCACCAGCTCGACTACCGCTACCACCAGCACCAGCCCGGCCATCCCACCGGTCACGGTCACCACCACCGGCACCAGCCGCCCCATGGCCACCACCACCGGCACGGCCCCTACCGCCACGGGCACGGCCCCTACCGCCACGGGCACGGCCACCGTCACCAGCCCGGCCACCCCCGCGCCACCCCACGGCCACGGGCATCGGCACGGTCACCGGGAACCTGCGACGGACGCCAGGGGGATGCCGATGGGAGGCCGTCCCCCGCCACCCCCGCCCCCAGCCACAGTGATCTCGCTCCCTGAGCGATCCCCCGAGCGGATCCCCGGGCAGATCCCCGAGCGGATCCCCGACGTCGCCAGGGTCGCCGCGCAATCATTGCCGGGTGACGCGCGTCGGCTTCACGACGATCACCACCCGCCGATCGGCATCCCCAACCGGCCGCTCGTACTCCAGGCCGTACCGGTTGGCCAGCACGTCGAAGAAGTCCCCCGAAGGGTCGAGCTCCAGCCGCTCGACCACGCCGCGGATCTCCAGATAGCGATACGGCTGCTCAGGGTCGTTGATGGAGACCGCCACCTGCGGATGCTGCTTGACGTTCCGGTACTTGAAGCGATCCATCGTGGTCGTGAAACGCAGGTACTCCCCGTCCCAGATCGTCCAGACCGGGTTCACGTTGGGCGTCCCGTCGGCCCCGATCGTCGCCAGATGGGCGAACAGCGGGCGCTTCAGCAGGTCCAAGTGGCTGTCGGGAATGATCACGTCTCTCCTCCAAAGCGTAGGTACGTGCCAGGTTATCAAAGCTTTGATAACCATCAATGTTGTACTATTTGCGACATGGGGATGCCTGCGGACGAACGCCTCGGTCTGGACATCAAGCGTGCGGAGCAGACCCTGATCGCGGCCAAGCAGGCCGCCGTCCGGCCGGCGGGCCTGACCGTTCCCCAGTACGCGACGCTGTTCGCCCTGGCCGACAACCCCGGTATCTCGGGCGCGGCGCTGGCCAGAGCGTGCCTGGTCACGCCCCAGGCCATGACCGTCGTGCTCAAGAACCTGGAGGAACGCGGCCTCATCGAACGCTCCCCGCACCCATGGCATCGAAACGTCCTGGAGACCCGGCTGACCGAGGCCGGGCGTGCGGCGCTGAAGGCGGCGGACGAGCGCGCCGTGGTGATCGAACGCGCGATCGCGAGTGAGTTCAGCGCGGAGGAGCGGGAGCAACTGCGCAGCCTGCTGGCCCGGTGCGCCGAAGCGATCACCCGCGCCACTCTGGAACTGTGACATCAAGAGACCGTCGGGTTGTGCCACCTGGAGGGCTGGGACACGGCTCGCGCCGCGCGCCGGGGGACCGTCCGCGACACACCCCCTGGCGAGGCGATTTGACGTGTCGCGGATTGCGACCTAGTCTTTCAGTTCGCGCCGGGAGTGAGCCGGACGCCGATCAGGCGGACGGGCCCCCGCGCAAGCCCTTTGAAATGACGAGCCACTCGGCAGAGCCGCTTCGGCGCGCTCGGAGTTCGGGTCGTCGTCTGGCGCACGGAGATCACCGAAAAATCGGTTGATTCGACAGGCTCTGGATGACACGGTAAGTTACGAGGGTTGCCCCGGGACAACCGGGGTGCACCATCCTAAGCAAGTCTGGGCAGTCTCCAGCAAATCTCCGGATTTGACGGAAATCAACTAGCTCGGTAAATTTTAGGAAAACGCGAGGCACGCCTCCGAGCGAAGGTCGAGAGACTTGAGCGAGGATGTACGCGTCCGTTTCTTGAGAACTCAACAGTGTGTTAAAAGCCAGTGCATGAGATACACATGCATATCCCCGTCATTTATGACGGAAATTG
>NZ_JBFAWA010000028.1:0-175578 GCF_040680035.1 Nonomuraea sp. NPDC052116
ATGGCTGACCGGCTGCGGGCGGGGGTGGTGTGGGCCAACACGTTCAACAAGTTCGATCCGGCCTCGCCGTTCGGCGGTTACAAGGAGTCCGGCTACGGCCGCGAGGGCGGTTTGCACGGATTGGAGGCGTACCTCGATGTCTGATCGACGAGTGACCGTGCGCAAAACGTACAAGCTCTTCATCGGTGGAGCGTTCCCGCGCTCGGAGAGCGGGAGGTCCTACCCCGTGACGCGAACGGAGCACGCCGCCAGGGCCTCGCGCAAGGACGCCCGCGACGCCGTGGTGGCCGCGCGCAAGGCGTTCCCCGGCTGGTCGGGCGCCACCGCCTACAACCGGGGACAGATCCTCTACCGGATCGCCGAGATGCTGGAGGGGCGGCGCGCACAGTTCGCCGACGAGCTCGGCGGCCCGCGCAAGCAGGCGCTGGAGCAGGTGGACGCCGCCGTCGACCGGCTCGTCTGGTACGCGGGCTGGTCCGACAAGATCGCCGCCGTGCGCGGGACGGCCAACCCGGTCGCGGGCCCGTACTTCAACCTGTCCTCGCCGGAACCGGCCGGGGTGGTCGCGGTCATCGCGCCCGCCGAGCCCCTTCTCGGCCTCGTCACCGCCGTCGCACCCGTGATCGTCACCGGCAACACCTGCGTCGTGGTCGCCTCGGAGCGCGCGCCGCTGCCCGCGATGACGTTCGCCGAAGTGCTGGCCACCTCCGACCTGCCGGGCGGAGTGGTGAACATCCTCACCGGGCACCAGGCCGAGCTGGCCCCGTGGCTGGCGGCGCACATGGACGTCAACGGGCTCGACCTCACCGGCGTGGCGGCCCCCGAGCTGAAGCAGGCCTGCGAACAGGCCGCGGCCGAGAACTTCAAACGCGTGCTCACCGCGGCGGAGGACCACGGGACGAGGCGCATGACCACGTTCATGGAGACCAAGACGGTCTGGCACCCCGCCGGGATCTGATCGACCCCGCACCCGCAAGGACACGGCACATGGGCCGTGCCCTCGGCTCACCCATCCCCGAATCTGGAGGAACCCCCATGGAACCCACCGGTGTTCTCGTCGTCGGGAGCATCACCGCGGACGTCACGGCGTTCAGCCGGCGGCTGCCGCGGCGCGGTGAGACCGTGCTCGGCGACGACTTCACCCTCGTGCTCGGCGGCAAGGGCGCGAACCAGGCCGTGGCCGCGGCCCACTCGGGCGCGCCGACCTGGATGGCCGCCTGCGTGGGCCAGGACCCGTTCCGCGACATCGTGCTGTCGGGCCTGGAGACGCACGGCGTCACGCTCACCGAGGTCCGCACGGTCGAGGGCCGTACGGGCGTCGCCCACATCCGCGTGGACGCCTCGGGCGAGAACGACATCGTCATCACGCCGCTCGCCAACGCCTCCCTCGACGAGGCGATGGTCACGGAGAGCATCGAGCGCGTCCGCGACCGGGTCGGCGTCCTGCTGCTCCAGCTCGAAATCCGGACGGAGGTCGCCTGCCACGCGGCGCGGGAGGGCGCGGCCGCCGGGCTGACCGTGGTCCTGGACCCGGCGCCCGCCCAGGAGCTGCCGGACGACGTGTGGCCGTACCTCGACATCGTGACCCCGAACGAGAGCGAGGCCACCGTGCTGACCGGCGTCCAGGTCACGGACCTGGAGTCGGCGGAGCGCGCGGCGGCCTGGTTCCTGGAGCGCGGCGTGCGCCACGCGATCATCACCCTCGGCGCGGGCGGCGCCCTGTCGGTCACGAAGGAACGCACTCGCCACTTCCCCGCGTACGCCGTGACGCCCGTGGACACCACGGCGGCCGGCGACGCGTTCACCGGCTTCTTCGGCGGCGCCCTCGCCGCCGGCCTCGACGTGGACACCGCCATCCAGTACGGCATGGCGGCCGGCGCCCTGGCCACCACCAAGGCCGGAGCCAGCCCCTCGCTCCCCGGCAGGGACGAGGTCGAGCCACTGGTCAACACCTCCATGGAAGGAGCCACCCGATGAGGCGCAACCAAGGAACGCTCAACGCCCAGCTCGCCCGCGTGATCTCCGAGCTCGGCCACACGGACACGATCGTGGTCACCGACGCGGGACTGCCCATCCCGAGGGAGGTGGAACGCGTGGACCTGGCCGTCAGGGAGAACCTGCCGCGTTTCCTCGACCTGCTGGACACGGTGCTCGACGAGGTGGCCGTGGAGGGCGTACGGCTGTCCGAGGAGATCAAGCAGCACAGCCCGGACATGCTGGCCGCGATCGAGGAGCGGTTCGACCGGCTCGGCCTGACGCTGGAGTTCCTGCCGCACACCGAGTTCAAGCAGGCCACCGCCGGAGCCAGGGCGGCCGTGCGCTCCGGCGAGTTCACTCCGTACGCCAACGTCCTGCTCACCGCGGGCGTCGTGTACTGATCGGGAGCCTGGCATGCATCTCCAGCTGGCCGATGTGCGCAAGTCCTTCGGCGACAACAGCGTCCTGCGCGGCGTCAGCTTCGACGTCGGTCCCGGCGAGGTCGTGGCGCTCGTCGGGGAGAACGGGGCGGGCAAGTCCACGCTCACCCGGGTGATCTCCGGCGCGCACCAGCCCGACTCGGGCCGGCTGCTGATCGACGGGACCGCGACGGTGCTCAAGGACCCGCAGGCCGCGATGGCGCAGGGCATCGAGGTCATCTACCAGGAGTTCCAGCAGAACCTGTTCCCGCACCTCAGCGTGGCCGAGAACATGTACGTGCTGGACCGCGAGCGCGTCTTCGGCCGCCTGTTCGTCTCCAAGCAGCGCATGGCCGCCGAGGCCAGGCAGGCGCTGCGCCGCCTCGGCATGGAGATCGACGTGCAGCGCCAGGTCAGCGAGCTGAGCGTGGCCGAGCGGCAGATGCTCGAGATCGCCAAGGCGATGACGCACGAGCTGCGGCTGATCATCCTCGACGAGCCGACCGCGGCGCTCGACGAGCAGGAGTCCGAGCAGCTCTTCGCCCAGGTGAACCGGCTGCGCGAGGCCGGCGTCTCGGTGATCTACATCAGCCACCGGCTGGACGAGGTCTTCGCCCTGTCGGACCGCGTCGTCGTGCTGCGGGACGGCCGGGTCACGCTCGACGCACCCACCGAACGGCTCACCCCGTCCGAGGTCGTCACCGCGATGGTCGGCGACGCCGTGGACGACTTCTACCCCAAGGACCGCAACGCCGGGGACGAGGTCGTGCTGGAGGTGCGCGGCGGTGGCGGCACCCGCTTCCACGACATCGATCTCCAGGTCAGGGCCGGCGAGGTGGTCGGCATCGGCGGCGTGGTCGGCTGCGGGCGCAGCGACCTGCTGCGCGCGCTGTTCGGCCTGCAGCCGCTGACCGGCGGGTCCGTGCTCGTGGACGGCTCCGGCGTACGCGTCGCGAGCGTCCAGGACGCGATCGGCAGCCGGATCGCCTACCTGTCGCCCGACCGGCAGGCGGAGGGCCTGTGCATGGGCCAGTCGGTCGAGGCGAACGTGTCGCTGGCCTCGCTGCGCGACTTCAGCTCCGGGAGCGGAGTCGTACGGCGCGGCAAGGAGCGCGCCGCCACCGGCGCGGTCATCTCGGAGCTGCGGGTGCGCGCCGCCTCACCGTCGATCGCGGTCAGCTCGCTGTCCGGCGGCAACCAGCAGAAGGCCCTGTTCGCCAAGTGGGTGATGACCCGGCCGCGGGTGCTGCTCATGGACGAGCCGACCCGCGGCGTGGACGTCGGGGCCAAGACCGAGATCTACCGGATTATCAACCAGCTCACCGCGGACGGCGTCGCCGTCCTGCTCGTGAGCTCCGACCTGCCGGAACTCGTCGCCATGTCCGACCGCGTGGTCGTGATGCGCGAGGGACGGCTCGTCGCCGAGCTGACCGGCGACGACCTCGACGAGCAGTCCATCCTCAAGCACGCACTGGTAGGTGCCGCATGACCTCGAAGCTCAAGACCGTCGCGGGCCGGCTGCGCGCGGTGTGGATGCTCCTCCTGGTAGGGATCGTCCTCTCGGTGGCCTCGCCGGTCTTCCTCACCCCGACGAACCTGCTCAACGTGGCGCTCGCGACCTCCGTGGCCGCGCTGCTCGCGGCCGGGCAGACCTATGTGATCATCCTTGCCGAGATCGACCTGTCCGTGGGCTCGGCGCTCGGCTTCTCCGCCGTCGTCACCGCCCTGACGCTCGGCCCGTACGGGCTGATCCCCGCGCTGGCCGCGGGCCTGGCGACCGGCGCGGCCATCGGGCTGGTCAACGGCCTGCTCGTGACCAGGACCAGGATGCCGTCGTTCATCGCGACGCTGGCCACGATGTCGGTGTTCGCGGGGCTCACCCTGCACATCACCTCGGGCAACCCGATCCCGGTGACGGACTACGACTTCCAGGGGATCGGGCAGGCTCGGTTCGCGGGCGTGCCGGTGCCGGTGTGGATCATGCTGGTGGCGTTCGGGATCTTCGGGTACGTCCTGGCCCGCACCCGCTTCGGCCGCTACGTCTACGCCACCGGCGACAACGTCGAGGCCGCCCGGCTGTCCGGCATCAGGGTGCACCGCGTCAAGATCCTCGCCTTCGTCATCAGCGGCGTGCTGGCGTCCCTGGCCGGGTTCATCATCACCGCCCGGCTGTCCACGGCCCAGCCGACCGCCGGCGCCGGCCTGGAGCTGGACGCCATCGCGGCCGTCATCATCGGCGGCACCAGCCTGGCCGGCGGTCGCGGCACCCTGCTCGGCACCCTCGTCGGGGCGCTCGTGCTCGGCGTCATCGACAACGGCATGAATCTGCTCGACGTCTCCCCGTTCCTTCAGGACGTGGTGAAGGGCCTGGTCATCCTCCTGGCCGTCTTCCTCGACCGCAACGTGGACATCCTGCGCAGGCTCATGCCACGCAGGGCCGAATCCCCCGTCCGTACCCCAGAACTCGCCCAGCACATCTAAAGGAAAGATCCATGCGCACTCCCCGCAAACTCGTCGCCGTCGCGATCCTGGCCGCCGTCTCCCTCACCGCCTGCAGCCGGGGCGGCGAGGAGGCGACCACGGGCGCCTCCCAGGCGTCCGGCAAGAAGGACGCCACGATCATCATGAGCACGCTCGGCAACCCGTTCTTCATCAGCGTGAAGGACGGCGCCGAGGCCCAGGCCGCCAAGAGCGGCATCACCCTGAACGTGCAGAACGCTGACAACTCCGACGCCACCTTCCTCAACCAGGCGACGACCGCCATCTCCAAGCAGACCGGGATCCTCATCCTCGACCCGGTGGGCAGCCAGTCGGCCAGCAGCTCCGTCACCCAGGCGAACTCGGCGAGCATCCCCGTGATGGCCTTCGACCGCAAGCCGTCCGGCGGCAAGCTGGCCACGTTCGTCGGCTACGACGCCGTCCAGGCCGGCAAGAACGCGGCCGACGCGCTGGCCGAGGCCGTCGGCGGCAAGGGCAAGGTCGTCGAGATCCAGGGCATCCTCGGCACCAACGTGGCCCAGGACCGCAGCAAGGGCTTCCAGCAGCAGATCGCCACGCACAAGGACATCAAGGTCGTCGCCACGCAGGCGGCCGACTTCGACCGGGCCAAGGCCCTGAACGTCATGACGAACGTGCTGCAGGCCAACCCCGACATCGACGGCGTGTACGCGGCCAACGACGAGATGGCCATGGGCGTGCTGTCCGCGCTCAAGGCCCGCAACCTGGTGGGCAAGGTGAAGGTCGTCGGCAACGACGGCATCGCCGACGCGCTGGCCGCCGTCGCGGCGGGCGAGATGTACGCCACGAACGCCGAGTCGCCGTTCGCGCTCGGGCAGAAGGTGGTCTCGCTGGCCTCCGACGTCCTGGGCGGCAAGCAGGTGCAGGCCGACGAGACGCTGCAGGGCAAGCTCGTCAAGAAGGACAACGTGAAGGAGTACGCGGACTACCTCGTCGGCCTCGGCGACAAGTCCGGCGTCCCGGACAGCCTCAAGTAGGACCCTCCACCCCGGCCCGGGTATCGGGCCGGGGGTTGCCATGACGGCGATGCGGCGGTTGTATGTCCTCGACGTTACCTACCTAATACTCGGTAGGTAAGGGAAGGGAAGCCCGTGAAGGCCATCGTCGTCATGTTCGACAGCCTCAACCGCCGCCACCTGCCCCCATATGGGGCGGAAGGCGTACACGCCCCGAATTTCGCGCGGCTCGCCGAGCACGCGACCGCCTTCGACAACTGCTACGCGGGCAGCATGCCCTGCATGCCGGCCCGCCGGGAGATGCACACCGGACGGTACAACTTCCTGCACCGCGGGTGGGGGCCGCTGGAGCCGTTCGACGACTCCGTCCCGCAACTGCTCACCGACGCGGGCGTGCACACGCACCTGGCCACCGACCACCTCCACTACTGGGAGGACGGCGGCGCGACCTACCACAACAGGTTCCGCACCTACGAGTTCTTCCGGGGGCAGGAAGGGGACTTCTGGAAGGGTCAGGTCGCCGAGCCGGAGATGCCGGAAGACCTCAGACGCGTGCGGAGGCCCGCCTACCGCCAGGACTGGGTGAACCGGCGCTACCTCGCCGACGAAGCCGACCACCCCCAGACCCTGACCTTCGACGCGGGTCTGCACTTCCTGGACGTCAACCACGCCGAGGACGGCTGGTTTCTGCAGATCGAGACCTTCGACCCGCACGAACCGTTCTTCAGCTACCCGCGCTATCACGACCTCTACCCCGAGGACTACGACGGCCCGCACCTGGACTGGCCGGACTACGCGCAGGTGCTGGAGACCCCCGAGCAGGCCGCGCACGTCCGCAACCGGTACGCGGCGCTGCTGTCGATGTGCGACCGCTCGCTGGGCCGGGTGCTCGACCGGATGGACGAGCTCGACCTGTGGCGGGACACCCTGCTGATGGTCGTGACCGACCACGGCTTCCTACTGGGGGAGCATGGCTGGTGGGGCAAGAACGTCCCGCCGTGGTACGACGAGACCATCCACACGCCGCTGTTCGTGTGGGACCCGCGCGCGGACACGGCCGGCGAGCGCCGTTCGGCCCTGGTGCAGACGATCGACTTCGGGCCGACGCTGCTCGAGTGGTTCGGGCTCCCGTGCCCTCCCGACATGCAGGGGAGCCCGCTGCGCGAGACGGTCGCGTCCGGCCGGCCCGTGCGTCAGGCGGCGCTCTTCGGCGCCTTCGGCGGCCACGTGAGCGTCACCGACGGCCGGTACGTCTACATGCGCGCGCCCACGGACCCGTCCAACGGCCCGCTGTTCGAGTACACGCTGATGCCCACGCACATGATGGCCCGCTTCCGCCCCGAGGAACTGCGCGACGCCGAACTGGTGGCGCCGTTCGCGTTCACCAAGGGCGTGCCGGTGCTGCGGACCCGCGGCCAGGCCATGTCCAACCCGTACGCGTTCGGCACCCTGCTGTTCGACCTCCACGAGGACCCGGGGCAGGAGCGCCCGCTGATCGACGACGCCCTGGAGGCCCGGATGATCCGCCTCCTGGTCGACCTGCTGCGGGACACCGACGCGCCCGCCGAGCAGTACGAGCGGCTCGGCCTGCCCGCGCACGGCGAGCCCGGCGAGGACCATCTGCGGGTGCGGCGGCAGTGGCCGCAGGTCGTGGCGGCGCGGGAGCCGGTGCGGCGCGCGGACTACCCGGACGGGCCGCTGAGCGTGCACACCCCGCTGCGGGACCTGCTGGCCGACCCGGCCGCGCGGGCGATCGTCGAGGAACGAGTGCCCAGCCTGCTGTCGGCCATGGCCGGGCCGCTCAGCCTCGTGGAGATCGCGGCCACCGCCGTCGGGCTGCTGCCCCGGGCGACGCTCGCCGAACTGAGCGAGGCGCTGCTCCGGTTGTGCGCGACGGAGGTCGCCAGGTGAATCGCCCCAACGTCCTCTGGCTGTACTGCGACGAGTTGCGCGCCGACGCGCTCGGCTGTTACGCGACGGCGGGAGGGCTGAGCCCGCGTACCCCCGCAGTGGACGCACTGGCGGCCGGCGGCGTGGTGTTCGAGCGTTGTTACACCACCTCGCCGGTCTGCGTGCCCAGCCGGACCTCGGCGCTGACCGGTCTTCTCCCGGAGCGGACCGGCGTCTATCACAATGAGGCGGCCAGTCCGGGCTTCCCCCTCCCCGAAGGGCTGATCACCTTTCCCGAGGTGTTCGCCGCCTCCGGGTACGCCACCGCCAGCTTCGGCAAGGAGCACATTCCGCCGGCGCTCACCCCATGGCAGCTGGACGATCACGCGGGCGCCGGAATGCGCGACCCGCTCGACGGATGCGACGAGCGCTCGTTGGTCCGCACGCCGGGCCTGCGCTTCGTCGTCGGCGGTAGGCACCCAGGCGACGATTACCGCCCCGACGAGGTGGCCCGGCGCGCCGTCGACTGGATGCGCCGGGCGTCCGGGCCGTTCCTGCTGCGCGCGTCGTTCCTGCAACCGCACACGCCGGTGGTGCCGCCCCGGCGGTGGGCCCGCCTCTTCGAGCCCGGCGCGCAGCCGGGCCGCGCGCTGGACCGCGGCCCCGGTGACAGCCGGTTCGAACGGCGCTTCGGCGAGCTGAACAACGGGCGGTGGATGGCCGAGAGCGACCTGCGCCGCGCCCAGGCGGACTACCTGGCGTCGGTCGCCTGGGTGGACGAGCAGATCGGGCTGCTGCTCGGCGCGCTGGACGAGCTCGGCCTGACCGGCGAGACCGTCGTCGTCCTCACCTCCGACCACGGAGCGCACCTGGGGGAGGGCGGCGCGTTCGGCAAGCACACCTTCGCGCCGCAGAGCCACCGGGTGCCGCTCGTCGTGCGCCGGCCCGGCCACCTGGCCCCGGCGCGGCGCGGCGATCTCGCCCAATCCCTCGATCTGGGCCCGACTCTGCTCGGCCTGGCCGGGCTCGCGCTACCGGCGAAGACGGACGGCCGCGACCTGTTCGCCGACCCGGCCCCCGGCCACGTCACGGCCACCATCGGGTACGGCGACCCGGCCAGCAGGGCGTTCCCCAACCGGGACGCGGGCACCTGGTACGGCGGGCGCGGCTGGCCGCGGCGTACCTGCGTCCGGACCCCGCGCTACCGGCTGGACGCCACCGTCCGCCTCGACGGGCGGCCGGCGACGCCGGACGAGGAGGACGTCTTCCTGGCCGACAGCCACGCCGATCCGGCTGAGCTGCGGAATCTCGCGGACGACCCCACGTGCGCCGACGTGCGGGGCACGCTGCTCGGGCACGTGCGGGCCCTGGCCCGATCGGCCGTGGAGGCGCACATAAGTTACTGACGAGTAGGGTCTTTCCTACCTACCGAGTACTCGGTAAGTTACGGGTAATTCACAGCGTAGTAACCGGCCAGTGAGCCGGTGAACGCCGGAGGGAGCACGCATGGCACGAGCGGAGAGTGGCCGGGTCCGCCGCCCGGCCGCCGCGCGACGGGAGCAGATCCTCACCGTCGCCGCGGACGCGTTCGCCGTCGCGGGCTTCCGGGGCACGAGCCTGGCCGACGTGGCCCAGAAGGTCGGAGTCTCCCAGCCGGGGCTGCTGCACCACTTCGACAGCAAGGAATCCCTCATCCTCGCGGTGCTCCAGCAGCGCGACCTCCAAGACGAGCAGCACGTCGAAGCGCAGTTCCAGGGTGTGGAGGTCACCACCAGGGAATGGCTGATGGCGTTCTGCCGCCGCAACGAGACCCAACCCGGCCTCGTCCGGCTGTTCACCGTCCAGTCGGCCGAGAGCCTCAACCCGGCGCACCCGGCCCACGACTTCTTCTACCAGCGCAACCAGCGAGTCCGCGGCCGGATCGCCCGGTTGATCATCGCCGACCAGGAGAAGGGGCGGCTGTCCCCGTCCCTCGATCCGGCCGCCACGGCCGCCGAACTGGTCTCTCTGATGAACGGCCTGCAACTGCAATGGCTCCGCGACCCCGCGACCGACATGTGCGGGCTCTTCGAGACGAGTCTGCTGCGGCTCGAAGCGATCCCGAGCACGAAGGCCTGACCTTCCAGAAACACCCCCCGGTGCCGGTCCCGCGTGGACCGGTGCGTCAGTCGGCATGACGACGCAAGCGCAGGCGGCGTCGTCCCCGGCTTCACGAGGAGTTCCACCATGCGCACAGGCGTACAAAGCCGTCCATACTCCCGTCCGAATCTCCGAGTCCTGCTGGCGCTGGCCCTGTCGTCCGCGTTGACGGCAGGCTGCCAGTCCGCGGTCCAGCTGGAGCGGCAACAAGCCGCCGGCGGGTCCACCGCGAGCTGCCGCGAGGGCGGCACGCTGGTCGTCGCCAGCGCCCAGCCGCCCATCCCCGGCCGGGTGCTCGCCCAGGGCGCCGCGAACCTGTTCTGGGTACGCGGGGTCTTCGAACCGCTCATGAGCGTCAAGGACGGCGACATCGCGAACCCGGTCCCGTTGCTGGCCACCGCGTGGAAGGTCGGCGCCGACGACCGGACCGCCACGCTCAGCCTGCGCCAGGGCGTGACCTTCCATTCCGGCCGCCCCTTCACCTCGGCCGACGTGCTGTTCACCTTCAAGCAGGCGCTCGAACCGGCGAGCCCGTCGAACGACAAGCAGATCATCGGCGGCTGGCGGCTCAAGGCGACCGGTGACCACGAGGTGACGATCGAGTCCGAGACGCCCCTGTCGCCCGTGCTGGCGAGCGTCCTCGACGACACCCCCATCGTGGACTCGCAGACCTACAAGGACCTCGCCGACGGCTCGAAGTTCGTCGGGACCGGGCCGTACAAGGTGGAGCGGTACCAGCCGGGCGCCCAGCTCGTGCTGGTCCGCAACGACCGCTACTGGCAGCGGGGCCTGCCGCACCTCGACCGCATCGAGAACGTGGTCATCGCGGACTCGACCGCTCAGCTCGCCGCGCTGCGGTCCGGGCGGACGCAGCTGGCCTCCGGCCTGACGACGCAGGACGCCGCCACGGTCACCCAGAAGGGCGGCCAGTTCCAGCTCTACGAGGGCCAGCAGGTGCTGTACTCCCTCGTCCTGGACACCGCGAGCGGAGCGTTCGCCAAGAAGGAGGCCCGCCAGGCCGTCGGGTACGCCATCGACCGCGACCGCATCAAGCAGCAGGTCTTCAGCGGCCTCGGCGAGACCGGCGGCCTGGTGTGGCCGGCGGGACCGGAGTACCCCAAGGACCGCGAGAACGCCTACCGCCACGATCCCGCCCGGGCACGGGAGCTGATCAAGGAAGCCGGCGCGAGCGGGGCCGAGGTGCCGATCACCATCATCAACAACCCCCAGTTGCAGGCCGTGTACCAGATCATCGCCAACAACCTCACCGACGTCGGGCTCCGGCCGAAGCTGGTCGCCCTGCCCGCGCCGGACTACCAGTCACGGCTCGCCGCCGGGAAGGGCGGCAACTACCTGTCCTTCCGCGGGCAGGTGCCCAGCCCGTCGCTGGTCGCGCAGACGAATCCGGACATACGCCTGCAAGGCGCCCACCGCACCTTCACCAGCAAGGAGTACACCGCTCTCGTGCGCGGGGTGATCGAGGCGGGCGGCGGGCAGGCCGGCGCGGAGGCGGTGCAGAAGCTCACCGCGTACATGCTCGACCAGGCGGTCCAGCACGTGCTGGCGACGACGCCGGCCATCACGGTCAAGTCCACGGCCGTTCAGGGGTTTTCCTTGGTCTCCGGCGGGCTCCTCTCGCGTGAGACGTGCCTGGTCCGATGATCCGCTACCTGGTCAAGCGCGTCCCGTCGGTGGTCCTGGTGCTGCTGGCCACCAGCGTGATCGCGTTCCTGCTGCCGCGGCTGACCCCCGGCGATCCGGCCGCCGTGATCGCCGGCCCGGAGGCCACCCCCGAGACCATCGCTGCCGTACGCGCCCAGCTGGGCCTGGACCAGCCGCTGGTGTCGCAGTACCTGAGCTGGATGGGCGGCCTGTTCACCGGCGACCTCGGGCGGTCCTTCCAGTACGGCCGTCCGGTGGCCGAGCTGATCGCGACCCGGGTCGGCAGCACCGTGGAGCTGGCGGTGCTGGCCGGGCTGTTCCTGGCCGTGGTCGGGATCGGCCTGGGCGTGCTGGCCGGCTCCGCTCGCTCGCGGTGGTCGCGTGCGCTCGCCGACGCGACGAACACCAGCCTGCTGGCCGCGCCCCCGTTCCTGGTCGGGCTGCTGCTCATCCTGGCGTTCGGGGTCGCGATCCGGATCCTGCCCATCAGCGGGGAGATGTCGGTGCTGGAGCGCCCGGACCTCGGGTTGCAGTACCTGCTGCTGCCCTCGCTGGCGCTGGCCCTGCCGATGTCGGCCGGGGTGGCGCGGCTGGTGCAGACCTCGATGCTGGCGGTGCGCCAGGAGGACTTCGTCGACCTGGCGGTGGCCAAGGGCGTGCCGACCCGGCGGATCAGCGTCCGGCACGTGCTGCGCAACAGCCTCGGCCCGGCGGTGGTGGCGATCGGGATCAGGTTCGGCGACCTGCTGGCCGGCGCGGTGGTCATCGAGGCGATCTTCGCCAGGAACGGGCTGGGGCAGCTGGCCGTCTCGGCCGCTCAGAGCGCCGACTACGCGGTCATCCAGGTGCTCATCGTCGGCACGGTGCTCATCGCCGTGATCGCGCAACTGCTGACGGAGATCTCCCTGGCCGCCCTCGACCCCCGCATCCGATTGGGGCAGTGACATGACGATTGCGAAGAGAGCGCCCGTGATCGCGGCGGGGGAGAAGCCGGTCCGGCGGCGGCGCGAGCGCGGCGGCGCGCCGGCCCGGTACGCGCAGGCGTTCCGGACCCCGAAGGGGCTCGCGGGGGCTGTCCTGCTGACGCTGCTGGTCGCGCTGGCCCTGCTCGCGCCGTTGCTCGCCCCCGGCGGCTACGACCAGCAGGCCAGGGACGCGCTCGCCGGGCCGTCCATGGGACACCCGCTGGGCACCGACGAGTTCGGCCGCGACATCGTGGTGCGGACGCTGTACGGCCTGCGTACCGACCTGAGCCTGATCCTCACCGCGGTGCCGGTGAGCATGGCGATCGGCACCCTGCTCGGCCTGTCCGGCTACGTGTCGCGCAGGCTCGGCTCGGTGACCCAGCGCGTGCTGGACATCATCCTCGGCTTCCCCGGCCTGATCCTCGGCATCATGATCGTCATGATGATCGGCGCCGGCTGGAAGGCGCTGTTCACGGCGATCGTCGTCGCCGGTCTGCCCGGCTTCGGCCGGCTCGCCCGCGCGGGCCTGCTCGCCCAGCAGCAGCGGGAGTACGTGCTGGCGGCCCGGGTGCTCGGCGTGCCGCGCTCGACGGTGATGGTCCGCCACATCCTGCCCAACGTGGCCGACCCGATCCTCGTGCAGGCCACCGTGTTCATGGTGGTCGCGATCTTCATCGAGGCCGGGCTGAGCATCGTCGGGCTCGGGATCAACCCGCCGAACCCGTCGCTGGGCGCGATGCTCAACGTGGGCGCCCGCTACATCGACGGCCTGCCCTCCTACGTGCTCGGCCCCGGCCTCGTCCTGCTGCTGCTCGCGCTGGCCTTCACCCTCCTGTCCGACGCTCTGAACCAGGCGGCGAACCGACGATGAACGACTCCCTGCTGGAGGTGCGCGGCCTGCGTACCCAGTTCGACACGCCGGACGGCGTGGTCCACGCGGTCAACGACGTGACGTTCTCGATCAGCCCCGGGCAGATCATCGGCATCGTGGGCGAGTCGGGCTCCGGCAAGTCCGTGGCCGCCCGCTCGATCCTGCGCATGGTGCGTCCCCCGGGACGGATCACCTCGGGGGAGGTGCGCTACCGCGGCACGGATCTGCTGACCCTGCCGGAGAAGCGGATGCGGGAGCTGCGCGGCCGGGAGATCGCGATGGTGTTCCAGGACCCGCAGTCCGCGCTCAACCCCGCGATGACCGTCGGCGACCAGATCGCCGAAGCGCTGATCGTGCACGGCACCGGCAAGCGGGCGGCCCGGCGGCGGGCCCTGGAGCTGCTGGTCCAGGTCGGCATCCCCGACGCCGAGCGCCGGATCGGCGACTACCCCCACCAGTTCTCCGGCGGCATGCGGCAGCGCGTCGTGATCGCGGTGGCCCTGGCCGGCTCGCCCTCGCTGCTGATCGCCGACGAGCCGACGACCGCGCTGGACGTGACCGTCCAGGCGCAGATCCTGCGGCTGCTCGGCAGGCTCCGCGACGAGCTGGGCATCGCCGTACTGATGATCACCCACGACATGGGCGTGGTGGCCGAGATGTGCGACGAGGTCGTCGTGATGTACGGCGGCCGGGTCATGGAACGCGGCCCGGTGGACGTCATCTTCGGCCGCCCGGAGCTGCCGTACACCGCCGACCTGCTCGCGGCCATGCCCCGCATCGACGAGCACTCCGCGGGGCGGCGCCTGCCCTCCATCCCCGGCGCTCCCCCCGACCCCGCCCGCCTGCCGGAAGGCTGCCCCTTCCACCCGCGCTGCCGCCTGAGCGAGGACGTCTGCGCGCGGGAGGTGCCGCAGCTGTCGCCGCGCGGCGGCGACGGGCACCTGGCCGCCTGCCATGTCACGCGGCGCGGCGCGGCGATCCCGCCGATGCGCACCGCCGCCGCCGAGGGCCGGCGCGACCGGACACCGGTGCCGCTGCTGCAGATCGACGGCCTGCGGGTGGACGTCGCCGCCGACAGGGCGGGACTGATCCGGCGCCACCGGCCGGTGTACGCCGTCGACGGGGTCAGCCTCACGGTGTCCAGCGGGGAGACCGTCGGGCTGGTGGGCGAGTCCGGCTGCGGCAAGTCCACCCTGGCCCGCACCATCGTCGGCATCAACGCGGCGGCCTCGGGGTCGGTCCGCGTCGGGGCCGGCGCCAAGGAGCTGCGGGAGACGGTGCAGTACGTGTTCCAGGACCCGTACGCGTCGTTGAACCCGCGCCGCACCATCCGTCAGTCCCTGGACGAGGCGCTCGCCGTGCGCGGCCTGCCGGCGGGCGAGCGGGACGCCGAGGTGGTGGCGCTCATGGAGCGCGTCGGCCTCAGCGAGCGCCACCTCGACCGCTACCCGCACGCCTTCTCCGGAGGGCAGCGCCAGCGCATCGGCATCGCCCGCGCCCTGGCGGCCCGGCCGAAGCTGCTGGTGCTCGACGAACCCGTCTCGGCGCTGGACGTGTCGATCCAGGCGCAGATCATCAACCTGCTGGAGTCCTTGCGTGACGAGCTCGATCTCGGCTACCTGTTCATCGCCCACGACCTCGCGGTGGTGCGGCACCTCAGCGACCGGGTCGCCGTGATGTACCTGGGCCGGTTCGTCGAGATCGGCGACGCCGAGTCGGTCTACACCGCGCCGCAACATCCGTACACGGCGGCGTTGCTGGCCTCGTCGCCGGTCCCGGACACCGCCGGGCGCGCCCGCGAGCGGATCGTGCTCGGCGGGGACCTGCCCAGCCCCAGGAACCCGCCGACCGGCTGCCGGTTCCGCACCCGCTGTCCGATCGGGCCGCTGAACCGCCCGGACCGTACGGTCTGCGTCGAGCGGGCGCCGGAGCTGACGCCCACCGAAACGGGGCAGCTGGCCGCGTGCCACTTCGCCGGAGAGCTGGCCGCCACCGGAGCGGTGGCATGAACGCCTGCTGCACCCCGGGCCGCCCGCCGTCCGGCGCATCCACCACGGTGGGGCAGCCCCTTCGGGCGGGGCGCGGCTCCGACGCCGGGATGGTGCGGCTGCCCGGCGGGCGCTTCCGGATGGGCAGCGAGGACGCCGAGGGCTTCCCCTCCGACGGTGAGGGCCCGGTCCGCACGGTGGAGCTCTCGCCGTTCCTCATCGACCGCTGCGCAGTAACGAATGACGATTTTTCGGGATTCGTGGCCGAGACCGGCTACGTCACGGAAGCCGAACGCATCGGCTGGTCCTACGTCTTCGTCCGCTTCCTGAACCGGGACCTGCGCCGGATCTCGCCGCGGCCCGAGGTCACCCCGTGGTGGGCGGCCGTCCGGGGGGCGGACTGGCGCCATCCCGAGGGGCCGGGGAGCGGCCTGGACGACCGCGGCGACCATCCGGTCGTCCACGTGTCCTGGCACGACGCCGACGCCTACGCCCGCTGGGCCGGCAAGCGGCTGCCGACCGAGGCGGAGTGGGAGTACGCCGCCCGAGGCGGCCACGACCAGCGGCGTTACCCGTGGGGCGACGAGCTCACCCCCGAGGGGCGGCACCTGGCCAACATCTGGCAGGGCCGCTTCCCGGCCACGAACACGGCCGAGGACGGCTACGCGGGGACCGCCCCGGCGCACGCGTTCCCGCCCAACGACTTCGGCCTGCACAACATGGCGGGCAACGTCTGGGAGTGGTGCGCCGACTGGTGGGGCACGGACCACCCCGCGCAGGCCCGGAACCCGTCCGGCCCGCCCTCGGGCACCGACCGGGTGACACGCGGCGGCTCGTACCTCTGCCACGCCTCCTACTGCAACCGCTACCGGGTCGCCGCCCGCTCGCACAACACGCCGGACACCTCCGGAGGCAACACCGGCTTCCGCTGCGCCCGCGATCTCGACTGACCGACACACGAAGGGTCTCCATGCGCGTCATCTACATCGACGTCGACACGCTCCGAGCCGACCACACGCAGCCCTACGGCTACCAGCGGCCGACCACGCCGAACCTGCAGGCACTGGCCGACAAGGGCGTGGTGTTCGAGCGTTACTACTGCTCCGACTCGCCCTGTCTGCCCTCGCGCACCGCGCTGACCAGCGGGCAGTTCGGCATCACGAACGGCGTCGTCGGGCACTTCGGCGAGGCCGCCAGATACCGCCTCGACTCGGGCCACGGCAACCATCCGGAACGCCCGCTGCTCGGCCAGCGGCTGGGCGAGCACGGCTACTACACGGCCGCCGTGTCGATGTTCGCCGAGCGGCACCGGGCCTACTACTTCCTGGGCAACTTCCGCGAATCGATCCGGGCCAGCAACGAGCTCAACGACGAGGACGGGCGCGACATCAACCGGGTCGGGCTGGACTGGATCCGCCGGCACGCGCACGAGGACGACTGGTACCTGCACCTGACCTACTGGGAGCCGCACACGCCGTACCTGACCGAGCCGGGCTGGACCGAGCGGGCGGCCGCCTCCGGGCCGCCCCCGGCCTGGCCCGACCAGGAGGCCATCGACGGGCACGCGGAGATCTACGGGCCGCGCAGCGCCCTCGACCTGCACTATTCCGTCCTGCCGCGCAGCTCCCCGGTCCCGCACAACATGCCGGAGGCCATCCGCACCCGAGCCGACTTCGAGCACCTCATCAACGGGTTCGACGGCACGATCATGTACTGGGACAGCCTGTTCGGCGAGCTGCTGGCCACGCTGGAGGAGCTCGGCATCGCCGGCGAGACCGCGATCATCGTGAGCGCCGACCACGGGGAGTCCTTCGGCGAGAACGGCTCCTACGCCGAGCACGGGCACGCCAACGAGCCGGTCCACCGGGTGCCGCTGGTCGTCTACTGGCCCGGCGTCACCGACGACCTGCCCGAGGACGCGCGCCGCTGCGATGCCCTGCTGTACAACATCGACCTCGCCCCCACGCTCTGCGACCTGCTGGACATCCCGACCCCGGGCGGGTGGCAGGGCGACTCGTTCGCCGACGCGGTACGCGGGTCCGAGATCCCGTCGCGCCCGTACCTGGTGCTCGGCCACGGGGCCCACACCTACCAGCGGGCGGTCCGCACCCGCGATCACCTCTACATGCGGACCTACCATCCGGGCAGCTTCCGCGCGGAGTGGGAGCAGCTCTTCAACGTCACCGCCGACCCGCACCTCACCACCGACCTGATCGAGAAGGAGCCGGAGCTGGCGGCGCAGATGCGTACGCACCTGTCGGAATGGTGGCACACCTACGCGGGCCGGCCGGGCGCGCTGCCCGACCCCATGCAGGCGACGCTGCAGGTCGGGCCGACCTACTACAACGACCCGGTCCGCTACATGGAGCACCTGCGCGCCACCGGCCGCGCCCACCTCGCGGACGACCTGGCGGAGCGGCTGTCCACCGCCACCGGTGCCACGCCGGTCTCGTGGCACGCCACGGAGGCCGCCTGGACGCCCGAGCGGCACGCCGCATGGGAACGCAGGATCGCCGCGGCCGGGCGCAAGGGCTCCTGATGGCCGCCCGCGCCACCCCTGACGTGAACGGCCGCTGAGGAGACCGCATGCCACCGAACATCCTGCTGATCACCGCCGACGACATGGGCGGCGACACCCCGGGCTGCTTCGGCGGCCCGGCGCAGGTGACCCCCGCCCTGGACCGGCTCGCCGCCGAGGGGATGACCTTCGGGCGCGCGCACGTGGCCATCGCGGTGTGCCAGCCCAGCCGGTCCGCGATCATGACCGGTCGCTGGCCGCACCGCAACGGCGCGCAGGGCTTCGAGCCGATCGCCGACGGAGTGCCGGTGCTCACCCGGGTCCTGCGCGAGGCCGGGTACATGTCGGGCATCCTCGGCAAGGTGGAGCATCTGCAGCCGGTGGAGGCGTTCGGCTGGGATGACGCGCGCGGCATGCGCGAGCTGGGGATGGGACGGGATCCGCGCGCCTACGGCGAGGCGTCGCGGCGGTTCATGGAGGAGGCGGCCGCGCGGGGGCGGCCCTGGTTCCTCATGGCCAACGCACACGACCCGCACCGGCCGTACTCCGGCGGCCAGGACGAGCTGGACCGGTTCCCGGCCGAGGACAGGGCCTCCTACCCGGCCCCGTCGAAGGTCTTCGGGCCGGCGGACGACGTCGGAGGCGTGCCCGGGTTCCTCCCCGACCTGCCGGAGGTGGCGCGGGAGTACCGCGAGTACCTGAGCTCGTCCCGCCGCTGCGACGACGTGGTCGCCGAGGTGCTGCGCGCGCTGGACGAGAGCGGCGCCGCGGGGGACACCCTGGTGGTGTTCCTGTCGGACAACGGGATCGCCGTGCCGTTCGCCAAGGCGAACTGCTACCTGCAGAGCAGCCGGACCCCGCTGATCGTCCGCTGGCCGGGGGTGACCCGCCCGGGCGGGCGCGAGAACACCGCGTTCGTGTCGATGATCGACCTGTTCCCCACGTTCTGCGCGGCGGCGGGCCTGCCCGGACCGGCCGGGCTGGACGGGCTGACCCTGCTTCCCCTGCTGCGCGGGGAGCCCCAGGGCGGCCGGGACGCGGTGTTCACGGTGTTCCACGAGACGGCGGCGAAGGGCCGGTACGAGATGCGGTGCCGGCAGGACGACCGCTTCGGCTACATCTGGAACGAGTGGTCCGACGGCGCCCGGGAGTACCGGGCCGAGAACATGATGGGACGCACCTGGCAGGCGATGCTCGCCGCCGCCTCCGGCGACGAGCGGCTCGCCGAGCGCGCCCGTTTCTACCGGCACCGGACGCCCGAGGAGCTCTACGACCTGCACGCCGACCCGCATTCGCTGGCCGACCTGTCAGGCGACCCGGATCGCCGGCAGGACCTCGACGCGGCGCGGCGGGACCTGCTCGCGTGGATGGCCGGGACCGGCGACCCGCTGCTCGACACCTACCGGGCCTACCTCCAGGGGGCCGCCGTCAAGGCGCTCGACCACCCCGGCGCGGTCGGCCGGCCCGAGAATGGGGTTATGGGCTATATTGCGAATACAGCATAGGCGTTGCGGTATTTGCAATAAGGGAGTGCTTCCATGCGCGTGGTCACGTGGGCGGGGGTGGGTCGGATCGCCCAGCAGGGGGCCCCGATCCCGGAACCCTCGGGCGGGCAGGTCCGCGGACGCCGGCGCCCGCGGAGGGTGAGCGGCCGATGAGACCCGCAGACGTGCTCGCGATCGGCGAGACCATGGTGATGGTCACCCCGACGCCGGGCGGCCGCCTCGACGCGGACAGCGCGTTCATCCTGCGCCCGGGCGGCGCGGAGTCGAACGTCGCCGCGCTGCTGGCCCGGCTCGGCCACGCCACGGCCTGGGCGAGCGCCGTCGGCCGCGACCCCCTCGGCGACCTGGTGCTCGACGCGCTGCGCGGCCACGGCGTGGACGTCGATCTGGTCCGCCGCGACGACGAGCGGCCCACCGCCGTGTACTTCAAGGACCCGACCGCCTCCGGCACCCGCGTCTATTACTACCGGCGCGGCTCGGCGGCCTCGGCCATGACCGTGGCCGAGGTCGCGGGCTGGGCCGCCCGGCCGTCCAGGATCACGCACATCTCCGGCATCACCGCGGCCATCTCCCCGCAGTGCCTGGAGCTGACCAGGCACATCGTGTTCGACCGGCCGCTCGGACCGGCCACGGTCAGCTTCGACGTCAACCACCGGCCGAGCCTGTGGAAGGACGGCGACGCCCCGGCCGTGCTCCTGGAGCTCGCCCAGCGCGCCGACATCGTCTTCGTCGGGCGCGACGAGGCGGCGGTGCTGTGGGGGACCTCCGACGCCGAGAGCGTGCGCCGGCTCATCGACCGGCCCCCGTACCTGATCGTCAAGGACGCCGCGATCGAGGCGGTCGCCTTCACCCCGGAGGGTGTCCACCGAGCGCCGTCGACGCCGGTCGAGGTGCTCGACGCCGTCGGCGCGGGGGACGCCTTCGCGGCCGGCTGGCTGAGCGGGTTCCTCGACGGCCGGGACGAGCTCACCCGCCTGCGGCTGGGCCACTACGCGGCTTCCCGTGTCCTGACGTCCCCGGCCGACATGGCCGATCTTCCTCCCGCCGGTGAGATCGTCTCGCTGCTCGGACAAGGAGGACACCAGCATGTCGCAGACCGTCGCACGGGCCATTGACATCGTCGGGTTCGTCTCCGTACGTCATCGCACGCTCGGCGAGATCGCCGATCACCTCGGCGTGCACAAGTCCACCGCGCTGCGCCTGCTGCAGACGCTGGAGGAGGGCGGTTTCGTACGGCGCGTCCCCGGCGGCGTGTACGGCATGGGCTTCCAGCTCATCGCGCTCGGCCAGCTCGCGCTGGACCAGGTCGAGGCCCGCTCGCTCGCGCACCCGATCCTGCACGGCCTGAGCGAGCGCTACGGCCAGACGGTCCACCTGGGAGAGCTGGCCGGAGACCAGGTCATCTACGTGGACAAGATCGACGGCCGGGGCACCGTGGCCATGGGCTCGCGCATCGGGCTGCCCGCCCAGCCGCACACCGCCGCCGTGGCCAAGGTCATCTTCGCCTACCAGGACGCCACGACCTGGGCGCGGGTCATGGAGCGCATCACGTTCACCCGTTTCACCCCCACGACGATCACCACCGCCGAGGCGCTCGCGGCCGAGCTCGCCCTGACCAGGGAACGGGGCTGGGCCGAGGACGACGGCGAGCACGAGGACTACATCAACTGCGTGGCGCTGCCGGTCTTCGACGCCCGGGGCAAGGTCACGCACGCCATCTCGATCACCGCTCTGCGGGCGGTCGTACCACTGGAAGAGCTGCGCGCGTACGTCGACGACCTGCGCGACGCGGCCCACGAGATCTCCAAGAGTCTGGGCTGGGGAGGAGACCGCTATGGACGCCGCTGACTTCTTCGACACACACCTCGGGAGCTGCCCGATTCTGGGCATCTTCCGCCACCTCGACCCCGTGGCCACCGTGGCCATGTGCGAACGCGCCTGGGCGTTCGGCGTCGAGCTCATCGAGGTGCCCGTGCAGACGCCGGACGCGCTGCCGTCCCTGCGCGCGGCGCTGGACGCCGCCTGGGCCAACGGCAAGAGCGTCGGAGCGGGTACGGTCACCACGGCCGAGCAGTTGACCGCCGTCAGCGAGCTGGGCGCCGCCTTCACCGTCGCGCCCGGGCTCCACCCCGAGGTCGTGGCGGAGACGCTGCGGCTCGGGCTGCCGCACCTGCCGGGCGTGGCCACCTCCACGGAGATCGCCACCGCCCTCGGTCACGGTTTCACCTGGCTGAAGGCGTTCCCCGCCGCGCAGCTCGGGCCCGACTGGATCAAGGCGCAGCTCGCGCCGTTCCCCGGCGTCCGTTTCGTCGCCACGGGAGGTGTCGACGCGGGCAACGCGGCCGCCTTCCTGGCCGCGGGCTGCCGGGGAGTGGCCGTGGGATCGGCGCTGAGCGATCCGGAGGCGCTGGAACAGCTGCGCAAGGTCACGAATTCCTGACCTCTCGACAGAGGGTGTTCTGCGGGTACGTGTCAGACCAGGTCCTGTCACGCGCGCCTGACCAGGTGTTTCATGGGCAATGGGTCGCCGTCGGCGGCCACCCGCTGAACCGCCGAAAGGACGACCACGCATGGCACAGGACCCGCAGCCGTCAGGCGCGCAGGCCATCGTCGACCCGGACGGCTGTCTGACACCTCGCGGACGGAGACATCCATGAAGATCGTGAAGCAGCCGCCGACCGCCAAGCTGCCCGCCGAGTGGTTCACCGGCGACGCCTGGGCCGACGTGATCCACCGGGGCGAGGACCCCTCCCGCGCGCGGGCGAACATGGTCAGGTTCGCCCCTGGCGCCCGTACCGCGTGGCACTCGCACGGCCTGGGCCAGACGCTCTACATCGTCGAGGGCGTCGCGCTGATCCAGTCGCGCGGCGGCGAGATCATCGAGGCTCACCCCGGCGACATCGTCCACACGCCGCCGGGCGAGGAGCACTGGCACGGCGCCGCCCCGGACCGGTTCATGATCCACCTCGCGATGTGGGAAGGCGACGACGCCGCCTGGCTGGACCACGTCACCGACGCCGAGTACAACGGGCCGCGCGTCAGCACGAAGCGCTAGAGGACGGCCTGGTCGGCCAGCTTCTTCACCTGGTCGGCGGGCACCGGAACGCCAGGGGTGTCCACGAACCAGCGGTACGACTCTTCGAAGTCCAGCCCCTCGGGCCGCTGCGACGGGAAGTACGGCTGGACGTAGACGGGCGTGCCGGGCTGGACGCGCCAGCTGTCGGCGATGCTGCCGATGTCCGCAGCGTCGTAGCCGAGCGCGTCCAGGAGCCCCGCCACCTGCGCCTTGGCGCCTTCGTCGTCACCCGCGATCGGCAGGGCGCTGCGGTCGGGGGCGCCGGCGGGGCGGGCGAGGGTGAGCAGGCGGTGGAAGTCGATGTTGTTGAACGCCTTGACCACGTGGGCGCCGGCCAGGTGCCGCTGCACCAGGGCGGTGGAGGTCAGCGTCCCGCCGCTCAGCTCCGGGATGTCGCCGTCGCGGTCGGGATAGTAGTTCATCGTGTCGATGACGGTCTTGCCGGCCAGGTCCGCGGCCGGGAGCCGGCCGTAGGCGTGCAAGGGAATGGTGGCCACCACCAGGTCGCCGGCGCGGGCGGCCTCGGCGGGCGTGGCTGCGGTCGCGTGCTCGCCGAGCTCGGCGACGAGGTCGGCGAGAGATTCCGGCCCGCGCGAGTTGCTGAGGACGACGTCGATGCCGGCGGCGACGGCGAGGCGGGCCACCGTGCCGCCGATCATGCCGCTGCCGATGAGGCCGAGAGTCTGAGTCACGGTGTCATGTCTCCAACGCTGAATCAGTGCTTCGAAGGTGAAACTGAGTGTCAGGTTAGCTATGCAGTCCTGTCTCTGCAAGCCAGGTCCGAATGAGAGGTAGGATCGCGGGGTGATCGAAGCAGCACGTACGAGCACGCGAGACATCGCACGGGCCGCCGTACGGGCCGAGCTGGCCCAGGTGGCCTTCGACCTGTTCATGCGCGAGGGCTTCGAGAAGGTCACCATCAACGACCTGGCGGAGGCGGCCGGAGTCTCCCGCAGCACGTTCCTGCGCTACTTCGGCACCAAGGAGGACGCCGTCGTCAGCGCCCTCGACGCCCAGGGCGACAAGGTCGCCGCCGCCCTGCGTGCCCGGCCCGCCGGCGAGGACGACTGGACGGCGCTGCGGCGGGCGCTGGACGCCGTCATCGAGCTCTATCACCAGGACCCCGCCGGCACCCTCGCGACGACCCGCCTCATCAAGGACACCCCCGCGCTGTGCGCGCGCCACCGGGAGAAGCAGCACTGCTGGTGGCCCGAGCTGGCCCGGGCCCTCGCCGAGCGCACGCCTTCCCCCCGATCCACGGAGCTGGTCCTGTCGGTGCGGGTGGCCGCAGCCCTCGACTGCCTGAACATCGCCGTCGACCACTGGACCGCGTCCGACGGCCGGCTCGACCTCGTCGAGCTCCTGGACGAAGCCTTCGCCGCGCTCGCGCCGCGATAAGCCGCGATAAGCCGCGACAAGCCGCGACAAGCCACGCGGCCCGTTGTTCCCCCGGCCCGCCTGGCGGGACGGTTCGCTTGCCCGGCGTCGCCTTCGAGCAGCAAGGTCTGCCCGGGAGAACAACGGAAGGATCACGATGGACCCTCGTTCCACAGGTGACGCCGTGACCGGGCTGCTGGATGCGTACGCCACGCGGACCCCGATCGCGCCGCTCACCACGACATACGCCGACATGTCGGTTTCTGATGCGTACGAGATCCAGCTCGCGCAGGTGGAGGCGTGGCAGGCGGGCGGCGCCCGGATCGTGGGGCACAAGGTCGGCCTGACCTCGGCGGTGATGCGCCGCCAGCTCGGCGTGGACCAGCCCGACTACGGTCACCTGCTCGACGGCATGGCGTACATGGACGGCGCCCCCATCGACGCCGCGCGCTTCCTGCAGCCGCGCATCGAGCCGGAGATCGCCTTCGTCCTCAAGAGACCGCTGGCGGGCCCGGGCGTCACGGCCGCGACCGCTGCCGCCGCGGTGGACTTCGTGCTGCCCGCCCTGGAGATCATCGACTCGCGTATCGCGGACTGGAAGATCACGTTGGCGGACACCATCGCCGACAACGCCTCCAGCGGCGGGTTCGTGCTCGGCAACCGGCCGACGCCGCTCGCGGACGCCGATCTGGCGCTGACCGGCTGCCTGCTGCACCGCAACGGCGAGCTGGTCCAGACGGGCGCCGGCGGCGCCGTGCTCGGATCTCCGCTGAACGCGCTGGTGTGGCTGGCGAACGTCCTCGGCGAGCGCAAGGTGGCGCTGGAGGCCGGGCACGTCGTGCTGCCCGGCTCGGTCACCGCGGCCATCCCCGTCGAACAGGGGGACATCGTGACGGCCACCTTCGCCGGGCTCGGCACGGTCACCGCGAACTTCGGGCAGGCGTCGTGAGCAGACTGACGGCGGCCATCGTCGGCCCCGGCAACATCGGCACCGACCTGCTGGTCAAGCTGCTGCGCAGCGAGGCCGTCGAGGTCCACTCCATGGTGGGCGTGGATCCGGGCTCGGACGGGCTGACCCGGGCCCGTTCGCTGGGCGTCGAGGCTTCGGCGGGCGGCGTGGACTGGCTGCTGGCCCAGGACACCCTGCCCGACCTGGTCTTCGAGGCCACCTCCGCCAAGGCGCACGCGGCCAACGCCCCCCGCTACGCCGAGGCGGGGATCACCGCGATCGACCTCACCCCCGCCGCCGTGGGCCCGTTCGTGTGCCCGCCGGTCAACCTGGACACGCTGTCGGACGCGCCCAACCTCAACATGATCACATGTGGCGGGCAGGCGACGATCCCGATCGTGCACGCCGTCTCCCGCGTGGTCCCGGTGGCGTACGCCGAGATCGTCGCCTCCATCGCCTCCCGCTCGGCCGGTCCGGGCACGCGGGCCAACATCGACGAGTTCACCCAGACCACCGCGCGCGCCATCGAGACGGTCGGCGGCGCCGCCAAGGGCAAGGCGATCATCATCCTCAACCCCGTCACCCCGCCGATGATCATGCGGGACACGGTGTTCTGCGCGATCCCCGCCGACGCCGACACCGCCGCGATCGGCGCGTCGATCGAGGCGATGGCGGCCGAGGTGGCCGCGTACGTGCCCGGCTACACCCTGCGGGCCGAGCCGCAGTTCGACCCGCCGCGCGACATCTGGAACGGCATGGCCCGCGTCGCCGTCTTCCTCGAGGTCCGCGGCAACGGCGACTACCTGCCGCCGTGGGCCGGCAACCTCGACATCATGACCGCCGCGGCCGCCCGCGTCGGCGAGCGACTCGCGAAGGTGGGCGCATGACCGGCAAGATCAGGATCACCGACTCCACCCTGCGAGACGGCAGCCACGCGATGGCCCACCGCTTCACCGAGGAGCAGGTACGCGGCGTCGTGCACGCCCTGGACGACGCCGGGGTGGAGGTCATCGAGGTCACCCACGGCGACGGGCTGGGCGGCTCGTCGTTCAACTACGGGTTCTCGCTGGAGGATGACATCAAGCTCGTCGCCGCCGCCGTGGACGAGGCGGAGAGCGCGAAGATCGCCGTCCTGCTGCTGCCCGGCCTCGGCACGGTCGAGGACCTGCGCAAGGCCCACGGCGCGGGGGCCTCCGTGGCCCGGATCGCCACCCACTGCACCGAGGCCGACGTGTCGCTGCAGCACTTCGCCGCCGCCCGCGAGCTGGGCATGGAGACGGTGGGCTTCCTCATGCTGTCGCACCGCATCGGCCCGGCCGAGCTGGCCGCGCAGGCCCGGATCATGGTGGACGGCGGCGCGCAGTGCGTCTACGTGGTCGACTCGGCCGGCGCCCTCGTGCTCGGCGAGGCCCAGGCCCGCGTCAGCGCGCTGGTCGGCGAGATCGGCCACCAGGCGGAGGTCGGCTTCCACGGCCACCAGAACCTCTCGCTCGGCGTCGCCAACTCGGTGCTGGCCACCCAGAACGGCGCCCGCCAGATCGACGGCGCCCTGTGCGCGCTGGGCGCCGGGGCGGGCAACTCGCCCACCGAGGTGCTGGTCGCCACCTTCGACCGGCTCGGCATCCCGACCGGGGTGAACGTGCAGGGCGCGCTGGCCGCCGCCGAGGACGTGGTCAAGCCGTTCCTGAACCGCCTGCCGTTCGCCGACCGCTCGGCGATCACGCAGGGCTACGCGGGGGTGTACTCCAGCTTCCTGCTGCACGCCGAGCGCGCCGCCGAGCGGTACGGCGTACCGGCCCACGAGATCCTGCAGCGGGTCGGCGAGGCCGGCTACGTCGGCGGCCAGGAGGACATGATCATCGACGTCGCCCTCCAGCTCGTCGAGGAGCACGCCCGCTCCTGACGGGCGTGAGGCCCCGCATCGTCGCAGGTCCGGGGCCTCGCGCCAGCCGCGCCGCCCGGAGATCGGGTCCGGCGGGCGGCGGGGTAATCTGCGAGGTGAATCACGAACGTGGCTGACGGGAGGCTTCCATGGCGGATCGGCTGAACGGCACCGTGGCGCTGATCACGGGAGCGTCGAGCGGCATCGGGGCCGCGACCGGGCTGGCGCTGGCCGCCCAGGGAGCCACCGTCGCGCTGGTGGCCAGGCGGGCCGATCGCCTGGAGGAGCTGGCCGACCAGATCCGCGGCCGGGGCGGGACCGCGCTGACGCTCGTGGCCGACGTCGGCGACGAACGGCAGGCCAAGGAGGTCGTGGAGCGCACCGCGACCGAGCTCGGACGGCTGGACACCCTGGTCAACAACGCCGGGGTGATGCTGCTCGGCCCGGCCGCCGACGCGCCGCTCGAAGAGTGGCAGCGCATGGTGCAGGTCAACGTGCTCGGCGTGCTCTACTGCGCGCACGCCGCGCTGCCCTACCTGGTACGGGCCGCCGCCGACGGCCCCCGCCAGGTGGCCGACATGGTGAACATCAGCTCGGTGGCCGGGCGGGTGGCGCGCAGCGGCAGCGGGGTCTACAACCTCACCAAGCACGGCGTGGGGGCGTTCAGCGAGTCGCTGCGCCAGGAGTTCGCCGGGCGGCACGTCCGGGTGTCGCTGGTCGAGCCGGGAGCGGTGGAGACCGAGCTGACCGGCCACAACCGCCCGCAGATCCAGGAGCAGATCAAGCAGCGGCTCTCCTCGGTGGAGCGCATGCAGGCCGAGGACATCGCCGACGCGATCAGCTACATCGTGACCAGGCCCCGGCGCGTCGCGATCAACGAAATGCTGGTGCGCCCCACCGAACAGGAGGGCTGAGCGCCTCCTGATCATCCGGCCGGCCAGGTGATCCTGTTCGACACGATTCGTTCCCCGTCCGGCCCTTCGGCGACGATCCACACCTGCTGGCCGGTCGCGTTGCACGGGAACCGGTCGTCGGTGTGCTGCTCGCCGTTCTCGTCGCTGGTGAGCGTCGCTCCAGGGTTGAACGCCCCCCAGTTGTCGGTGTACGGCCGGAAGACGTACTTCGTGTTCGGCTTGAGGCCGGTGGCCCGGAACTCGACGAAGGCGCAGTTCTTCCGGCAACTGCCATAGGTCGTCGAGGGGCCTTTGGACACGATGATCCCCGCCTTTTCGCGGGGCGAGCCGGGTGTCGAGACCGGCGGGGGAGTGGTGGGGCGGTCGGCGAGCCAGGCGGTCCCGGTCGCGACCAGCGCCAGGGCGGCGGCCCCCGCGGTGACCGTCGGCCACCGGCGCCTGGCGACATCGCGGGTCCGCCGCCACAGCGGGGGCGGGTCGGCGATGTCGCGCAGCGCGTCGCGGGCTCCGGCCGCGGCCGGCCGCCGGCCCGGCTCGCTCTGGAGCATCGCCGTCAGCACCGGACGCAGCGGTCCGATGTCCGCGCTCATCTCGATGACGCCGTGGTGCGCCGCCCATCCCACCGTTCGCCGGTCGTCGTCGGGGACGCCTTCGCCGTGGGCCCAGGGGCGAGGGGGATTCCCGGCGACCAGCGCGTAGACGGTGGCGCCGAGCGAGAACACATCGGAGGCCGGGTCCGGGCGGCCGCCGATGAGCTCGGGTCCGGCGTAGTCGGGCGCGTAGGAGATCGGGCGCTCGGGCGAGATCGTCTCCACGCCGCCGATCCGCCGCGCGGCGTCGAAGTCGGTCAGTTTCGCCGCTCCCTCGGCGTCCATGACGATGTTGGCGGGCTTCACGTCGCAGTGGATCAGCCCCTTGCGGTGCAGCGCCGTCAGCGCGTCGGCGATCTGCGCGCCGATCCGGGCCGCCTCCGGGGGTGAGAACCTCCTGCCCGACAGGCTGCCGGCCGGCACCCGCTCCATGACCAGCCACGTGCCGGCCCGAGGGCCGTCGTCCACGGTCCATTCAGCCGCAATGCGTCCGCCTCCACCGTGACTGCGACGTGCTCGTAGAACCAGTGTCACTCGCGAGAGTGACAAGGACCGCCGGTCGCGTGCCGGACCAGTGCTTCGAGCTGGGCGGTGACGTCGTCGAGGGGACGGATGTCGCGTTGGGCACGGCACATCGCGAGGTCAGCAGCCGGCCAGGGTGTCGCGCCACACCTCGTCCAGGGCCAGCTGGATCGCGCCCGTGAGCACGGTGCCCTCGGCCAGCTCCGACAGCTCCACGCTCGGCGGGGTGAGGGTCAGGTCTGCGAGGTGCCGTGCGACGGCGTCCAGCAAGACCGCGCCGGCGCGGGCGATGCCGCCGCCGATCACGATCGCGTGCGGCGACAGCACGAGGACGGCGGGGGCGATCGCCTCGGCGAAGATTGCGGCGACCCGGTCGACGACCTCCACGGCCGTCGGGTCGCCGTCGGCGGCGGCCGCGAAGACGGCGGCCGCGTCCGTCGCGCGGGCGAGCCCGGACTCCGGATGGCCCGCGGCGCGGCGGCGGGCGAGATCGACGATCGCCCCGGCGCCGATCGCCCGCTCCAGCGGCCCGCGGCCGTCCCCGGCCGGGCCGGGGAGGTCGCCGATCGGACGGATGAAGCCGATCTCGCCGGCCTGCCCGGCGCCCCGGTGCAGCCGTCCGTCGATGACGACCCCGGCCCCGAGCCGTTCGCCCCACTGAACCGCGAGCAGGGTGCCCGCGCCGGTGTGCTGCCGGACGGCCGCCAGCGCGGCCAGGTTCGCGTCGTTCTCCACCGTGACCGCGCACCTGAAACGAGCGCGCAGGCGGCCGGCGAGGTCGATCTCCGGCCAGCCCGGCACACTCGGCGCGAACAGCACCCGGCCGGTGGCCACCTCGACGATGCCGGGGGTCGCCGCGGTGACGGCCGCGATCTGCTCGGCGGCCAGGCCGGCCGCCGCCAGAGCCGCGCCCGTCGCCTCGTCGACCGCCTCGAGCAGGTGCCGGGCGCCGCGACGGCCGACCGGCCGGCGGATCAGCGCGAGGCGCTCACCGGCCAGGTCGGCGATCCCCGCCGTCACGGTGTGCGGGCCGACGTCCAGGGCGAGCACGGGCGCCGCCCGGCCGTTCAGCGAGAACCGGGTCGCCGGTCTGCCGACCGTGGCCTGCTGCGGTGCGACCTGCCGCAGCCAGCCGGCGGCCAGCAGGTCCTCCACGGCCTGGGCGACCGTCGGGCGGGTGAGCTCGGTCAGCCGGGCGAGTTCGGCCACCCGTACGGGCTCCGGCGCGCGCCGCCGGACCGCGTCGAGCACCGCGGCCCGGTTCATCCTCCGCAGGACCGGCGTGCCCGCCGGCCGCTCCTCCGTCATTCAACGCCCCTCTTGACCTTCTGTCGTCTCCGGCTGACTATATTTCGCAGAGACCTTACGAAAAGTCTTTACATAATAGGTTCGCCCTCCCGGAGGTGGCCGCCCCCCATGACACCGCAGATCTCCGCCGCCCCGTTACCACGCCGACGGCGACCGCTCCTGGCGGCGCTCGCCGTCCTGCTCACGATGCTCGCCACCCCGTTCGCCGTCCAGCCCGCGGCGGCGGCCGGCACCCCCGCGCAGGAGGCGTCCGCCCGGCTCGACGGCCCGGCGGCGCAGGCCCTGGAACGGCTGATCGGGACCTCGCGCGCCAGGCAGGTCACGCTGCGCGCGATCGACAAGGGCACGGGCCGGGACCGGTTCGAGGTGTACACCGAGAACGGCCGCCTCGTCGTCGCCGGCACGACGCCCGCGGTGCAGCTGACCGGCTTCGGCCACTACCTGCGCCAGGTGGCGCACGCCGACGTCTCGATCAACGGCTCCCAGGTGGACCTGCCCCAGCGCCTCCCGCTGCCCGCGGCTCCCATCGCCAAGGACTCCTCGGTGGACCATCGCTTCGCCCTCAACGACACCAACCAGGGCTATGCGGGGGCGTATCTGAGCTGGCCGGAGTGGCAGCGGCGGATCGACGTCCTCGCGCTGCACGGCATCAACGAGGTGCTCGTCTACGAGGGCCAGGAGGCGGTCTACCAGCGCACCTTCATGGAGTTCGGCTACTCCGACCAGCAGATGCGCGAGTGGATCCCGCAGCCGGGCCACCAGTCCTGGTGGCTGCTGCAGAACATGTGCTGCACCGACAGCCCGATCTCCCAGCAACTCATCGACCGGCGCATCGACCTCGGCCGCAAGATGGCCGACCGCCTGCGTTCCCTGGGCATGGTCCCCGTGCTGCCCGGCTATTTCGGCACCGTGCCGACCGACTTCAAGGTCCGCAACCCGGGCGCCAACACCGTTCCGCAGGGCACCTGGAACCAGCTCGAACGCCCCCACTGGCTCGACCCGACCGATCCGGTCTTCACGCGCGTCGCGGCCACGTTCTACCGGGTGCAGACCGAGCTGTTCGGGCCCAGCACGATGTACAAGATGGACCTGCTGCACGAGGGCGGCACGGCCGGCACGGTCAACGTCGCGCAGGCGTCGCAGGCGGTGCAGCGGGCGCTGAACGACGCCCACCCCGACGCGCTCTGGACGATCCTGGGCTGGCAGAGCAACCCGCTCCCGGCGACGCTCCAGGCCATCGACCGGACCAAGATGTTCATCGTCGACGGCATCAGCGAGGAATCCGGCATCACCGACCGGGACAAGGACTTCCTCGGCACCGGGTACGCGTTCGGCACCATCTGGAACTTCGGCGGCCACTTCAACCTCGGCGCCCGCCTGACGCTGTGGAACCAGAAGTTCCACGCCTGGCGCGGCAAGTCCGGCACGGCGATGAACGGCATCGCGCTGATGCCGGAGGCCATCGACAACAACCCGGCCGCGGTCGCGTTCTTCACCGACCTGCCGTGGCAGGACGGCCCGGTCGACATGCGGCAGTGGTTCGACGACTACGCCACCGCCCGGTATGGCGGCGACGACCCGCACGCCAAGGCGGCCTGGCGGATCCTCCTCGACACCGTCTACAGCTGGCCCGCCGGCGCCGACAGCCGGCACGTCACCGGCCTGTACGACGACGAGCCCGGCCTGGCCAACACCGGCTACCCGCTGCAGTACGACATCGCCGCCTTCGACAAGGCGCTCGACGAGCTGCTCCAGGTCGACCGGCGCCTGCGCGGCTCCGGCGCCTACCGCTACGACCTCGTCGACGTCGCCCGGCAGGTGCTGGCCAACCACAGCCGGCTGCAACTGCCCAAGATCCGCGCCGCCTACCGCGCCAAGGACCTCGACCGCTTCGAGCGCCTCACCGGCCAGTGGATGGACCGGATGCGGCTGATGGACCGGCTGCTCGGCACCGACGAGAACTTCCTGCTCGGCACGTGGCAGAAGGAGGCCCGCCGGCAGGCCGCCACCCCGGCCGAGGCGGCGACCCTCGACTACAACCTCAAGTCGCTGGTCACGCTCTGGGCCTCCGGCGCCCGCCTGCAGGACTACGCCCGCAGGGAGATGAACGGTCTCGTCGGGCAGTACTACGCCAAGCGGTGGCAGCTGTTCTTCGACAGCCTGAAGACCGCGCTGCGTTCGGGCAAGGACTATCCCGAGCCGATCGACTGGATGGCCGTCGCCCAGGACTGGGCCAAGGCCGGCACCAAGCTCGCCTCCGAGCCGCGCGGCGACGCCTACACCGAGGCGAGCCGGGTGGCCGCGCTGCCCGACGGCGCGGTGACCGTCGGGGCCGACCGCAAGGGCGTCAAGCCGGGCGGGACCGTACAGGTCACCGCCGTGTTCACCAACGACAACGCGCTGCGGCCCACCGACCGGGTGACGCTCCAGCTCGGCGCCCCGCGCGGATACCAGGTGCGGGCGACCTCGCCGACCCGCGCGGACCACGTCGCACCGCGCGACAAGCTCACCGTGACGTGGACGGTGACCGTTCCCGCCGGCGAGGCCCCTGGCGGCACCCCGGCGCTGGACGTCACCGCGGCCTGGCGCTCCGACGACGCCGAACAGCGGGACACGGCCTCGACCCGCCTGCTGGTCGCCGGAGCCGCGCCCGCGTCGTACCGGACGATGAGCAACACGCAGGCCGAGTTCGCTCCCACCGGCGACGGGATCGCGATCGCGGCGGGCGGCGCGGACCTGTGGCGGGAGACCAACGAGCTGGCCACCGCCTACCGCGCGGACGCCCTGGCCGACGGGCAGCAGCTCGTCAGCACGGTGCTGCGCCAGGACGGCGCGTCGGACTGGACCCGGTCCGGGCTGGTGGTGAGCGACGACCTGGCCACCCCCGGGTCCACCGGCTACGCGAACATCGCCGTCACTCCCGGCCACGGCTGCGTGTTCAGCTGGGATTCCGACGGCAACGGGCAGCTCGACTCGTACGCGGAGGTGGGCGGGTTCGCGCCGCCCGTACACGTGCGCGTCGGCAGGTCCGGCGACCGGCTCACCGGCTCCTGCAGCGGCGACGGCAGGAACTGGGCGGTGATCGGGGCGGCCCGCGTCCCCGGCGCCGGCGCCGCGCTCGACGCCGGGCTGTTCACCAGCGCGGCCAACCGGGACACCGGTCAGCAGGCGATCGCCGTGCTGACCGATCCCGCGCCGGCCCCGTCGACCGCGCGCGACGGCGCGCAGGACACCCTGCAGAGCCTCCGCAAACCGGTCACGGCGCTGAGCTGGGAGCCGAACCGGGGCCCCGAGCACGCGAACGACGGCAGCCGGGCCAACTCGCCGTACTTCGCCAGCCAGATGACCTGGGACACGACCTGGTGGCAGGTCGATCTCGGGACGGTCGACGACGTCTCGCGCGTCAACGTGCGCAACTACGTCGGGGGCGGGCGCTACTACGAGTACCGGCTGGAGGGCAGCCTCGACGGCGTCACCTGGTACACCCTCGGCGGCCGGCGCGGCCCCCGGGCCGCGACCGACGCCGGGGACACGATGACCACCGAGGCGCAGGCCCGGTACGTACGGGTGATCGGCACGCACAACACCGCCAACCTGTCGTTCCACCTCACCGAGGTCAGCGTGTACGGGACGCCGGCGCAATGATATTGACAGGGGTCGTGATCCGGAGAGAATAAAGTTCGGTCGCGTTGCTTGAAGTTCACGTGCTCCTGGAGGGACCTTCGTGAGAGTTAAGCAGGGGATTGCCGCGGCGACGATGATCGCCGCCATGCTCGCCGTCGGCTCGACGCCGGCTCATGCCATTCCGCCACCTCCACCGGGGGGCGACAACCTCACGGTCCTCAGTTACTACGCCGGGGACACGCTCGTCGGACAGCGCTGGTTCGGGTGCAGTCAGTCGGGCCAGTGGGGGTCGCTGGAGGGCCAGCTGAAAGTCACCTGGACACCCTGCTGAACACCTGCTGAACACCTGCTGGACATGGGGCGGCCTGGCCGGCGTACGGCCAGGCCGCTCCCACGTCCGGCTGACGGCTCATCGGCCGCGGCGGGCGCCGAACGCCAGGTACAGCAGACCCGCGACGACCGCCCAGGCCACGGTGGCCACCGCCAGGACGAGCGGAGCGGGCAGCCAGGTCGCCAGCGCCCACACGCACGCGGCGAAGGCGATCATGCCCGTCGCGCCCAGCACCGCGCCGCGGGCGTCCTGGGCGGCCGGGTCGCGCCGATGCTCCTCCTCCTCGATGAGGGTCAGCGTGGCCGCCAGGATGGCGGGGAAGGCCAGGAACACTCCCCCCGCCACAGGTCCCCAGCGCAGCCCGACCAGACCGGCGGCCACGGAGACGATCGCCCCGAAGGTGAAGCGCACCACCATCCCGCCCACCGGCGTGTCCCGCAGCTTGGCCGGCTGCAGCCGGATCGCGTTCATGCGATCAGCGCCCAGCCCGCGCCGGCGACAGCCGCCCACACCACGAGGGCCGTCAGCGAGCCCGCGAAGGCGCCCAGGCGGCGTACGAGCGGCACGGCCGCCAGCCCGCGTCCCACGATCCACCACACCTCGCTCATCAGCGGCCCCTCTCGCCGTTCCGCTGCCCGCCGGCCGATCCGGTAACCCCCGATGAGGTAAAGGCCGTCTCACTCGTTCAGGCGGGCGGCGCATTCGAGGAGCAGCGCGTGGACGAATGCCTGCGGGAGGTTGCCGCGCATCTGCCGCTGCGTCACGTCGTACTCCTCGGCCAGCAGGCCCGCCGGGCCGCAGGCGGCGCGGTTGCGCTCGAACCAGCGCAGCGCGGTCGGCACGTCGCCCTGCTGGTGGGCGGCGAGCGCGACGAGGAATCCGCAGAGCAGGAACGCGCCTTCGGTCTCCCCGAGCGGCCGGTCGCCGTGCCGGAACCGGTAGGCGTACCCGTCTTCGGTGAGCGCGGCCAGGTACACGTTCAGCGTGCGCCTGCTGCGCGGGTCGTCGGCGGGGACGGCGCCGCGGATCGCGAGCGGCAGCAGCGCGCCGTCGACGCGGGGGTCGAAGGACGTCGCCGAGGCGATCATCAAGGGCGACCCCGACGCGATCGGCGTGGTCAAGAAGGGGCTCAAGACCAAGGCCCAGGAACTGTTCACCCGCGGCAAGGGATGAGCCGCCCGGCCGGCGTGCGTTCCACGGTCAGAACCAATATCGCCGGCCGCCGACCGGACGGCCGATGGAGCCCAGGACGAGCAGGATCACGCCGATGACGAGCAGGATGGCGCCGATCGTGTAGAGCAGCGATATACCGAGCAGCCATCCCAGGAGCAGCAGGATGATGCCGATGATGATCATGTTCTCACCGATCCCGATACGTTGATTTTGTCGAAAACTCGGCTACCCGAGGTGTACGCGGTAAACGTTCACGCTGCCGTGGCGGGGTCCCGGACGAACTCCGGCAGCGCCTCCACCAGGACGTGGTTCAGAGGACACCGGCCTTCGGCGGGACGGCCTCGGCGAGGGCCTCAGGGTGCGGTTGATGACCACGGCTTGCACGGTTCGGGACCTCTCCGTTGGACGTCATAGGCCCGCATAGCCGAACAGTGACCGTCAAACGGTTGCCGTTAGCCGAGATCCAGGGCGGGCAGGGGGCGAGGCCATGAGCACGATCGAGTACTCCCTAGACGTCAAGGTCCCGATCCGCGTCGCCTACAACCAGTGGACGCAGTTCGAGACGTTCCCCGAATTCATGGAAGGGGTGGAGTCGGTCAAGCAGCACACCGACACCCGCGCCACCTGGCTGGCCGAGATCGCCGGGGTGAAGCGGGAGTTCGAGACCGAGATCACCGAGCAGCACCCCGACGAGCGCGTCGCCTGGCACACGCTCGACAAGCCCCACCACGCCGGCGTCGTCACCTTCCACCTCCTTGACGACGCCACCACCCGCGTCACCCTCCAGATGGAGTACGACCCCGAGGGCTTCGTCGAGACCGCCGGCGACTGGCTCCAGATCGTCCGCTTGCGCGTACAGGGAGACCTGCGCCGCTTCAAGGACTACATCGAGACCCGCGGCAGCGAGACCGGCGCCTGGCGCGGCAGCGTGCCGCCCCAGCACGCCGGCGACGCGGTCCCTCGGCCCGATGCGCCCGATGCGCCGTCGCCGCTGCCGGGGGCCGGCGCGCCGTCGCCGCGCCCCGGCTATCCGCCGCCCACGCGACCCGGCCTGTAGTCCACGCGGCCGCGCCTCCCGCCCGGGAGACGCGGCCGGTTCGTTTCGTGGCTTTCAGCTGGGTAGATGGCCGAACAAGCCAACCGCGAACATTGGGCAAAGGGGGAAATATGCCTCGCGGATCAAGCCGGAAACGGGAACGACAGTACGAGCACATCAAGAACAGCGCCAAGAAGCGGGGCGAAAGCACCAAGCGGGCCAAGGAGATCGCCGCCCGGACCGTGAACAAGGAACGCGCCAGGGCCGGTGAGTCGCGGACCGCCAGCCGTACCTCGACTCAGGACATCTCCTCGAGCCGCCGCGGAGGGCTGCGCTCGCACTCCGGAGCGGGCGGCCGTACGCGGGATCAGCTCTACGAGGAGGCCAGGCGCCGCAACATCAAGGGCCGCTCCAAGATGAGCAAGGCACAGCTGGAGAAGGCTCTCGGTTGACCGGACGCCCTGCCGAAGAGCCGCGGGCCCCCGCAATGTTCCGGCAGGGCGTCAACCGCACCACTCCCGGCGCCGAACCCGGCGGCATCGGGCGCAGGACCCGCGGCTTTCCGGCAGGGACGAGTGGATGGTCCTCAACGGCGCCTACCTGGCCGACGACTCTGGACGGCTGCGCGGGCAGGGGATCGAGCTGGAGCTCACCGGCCCCTGGGCGCCCTACTCGTTCACGGTTCCGGAGGAGGGAGACCCGCGACGACCCACGACGCGCCACCGCGCGGCGCCATCCTGGCAGCGGTGGAGCGCCTGCCGGCGGAGCGGGTGGCGCTGGACCGGCTGCTGGCCGGCAGCGTGGTGGTGAGAGGGGGGCCAGCAAGGCGAGATACCGTCCCCAGACCACCAGTAAGACGAGCAGTCGCCGGCCCTCGCTGAACGGGCCCGGGGACGGATTCACTTCAGGAGCGGCCCCGGCCGGTGAGGGCGTCGCGGATGCGATCTACCAGCCCCGTCCCCACTGCCAGCAGCTTGTTGGCCGGCGGGGTGTCGGGCGCCGACGGGTGCGGCTGGGTGGGAGCCGTCTTCTTGGCCCGCTGCACCTTGGCCCCGAGTTCCCTCAGCTCCTCGGGCGCGCAGGCCTCGCGCAACCGGGGGAACAGATCGTTCTCCTCTTCGCGGACGTGGGCGCGGATCTGGCTCATCAGCAGGTCCGTGGTGGGCCAGAACTCGGCGTCGCCCGGCTCCAGCCCCTCGAGCCGCTTCATGGTCTCCTCGGCGTCGGCGTGCTCGGAGATCTCCTGATCGGCCAGCTTGGCGCCGCCTGAGACGTGCTCGCGGACGGCCGGGTACAGGTATTGCTCCTCGGCGACCGAGTGCCGTACCAGTTCGATGACCACCTGCTCGGTCAGCGTCTTGGGCTCCTCGCCGATCGCGCCCCTCATGTGGTCGAGCTCGGAGAACATCCGCTCGACCTCGCGGTGGTCGGTGACCAGGACCTCGATCACATCTTGCTGCGTGTTCATGCGAGCCTCCTCTCGCGGCCCACATTCCCGCTGACAGCGGCCGAAACCTGTGACGGCCGGGCTGTCACCAGGCGCGCGTCCGCCCGAACCACACGTTGCGGGCGCGGAAAAAGGTGTCGCCGTCCGGACCGGGTCGCTGGTCGGCCCAGCCGGCGTCGCCCTCCTCGATGTTGGAGGCGTAGGAGCCCATCTGCAGGTTGATGATGAGCGTCTGCGCGACACCGGCCCAGCCGTAGCCGGTGTGGGTGTCCACGTAATTTCCGTCGAAGTAGTAGTCGAGCTTGACGTCGTCGCCGCTCTTGTACATCCAGACCCGATATTTGTGAAACCCGTCGGGGTTGGCGACGGGCACCTCGGAACGCCGGTAGGTCGCTCCGTCGGCTGTCTTGTAGTACGTGTTGAAGAAGTTGACGGCCTTGCCCTGCTCGTTGACGCCGACGTATTCCAGGATGTCGGTCTCCGGCGGCCATTCCGGCCAGGTGCCGGTGGTCCAGAAAGCCGGCCAGATGCCCGGCCCGGTCTGCGTCCGGAACTCGCCCTCGATGTCGTACTCGGGGAACTGGTCGTTGACGATGATCCGCTGCTTGGCGTGGATGGCGCCGGAGCGGTACCACAGGGGGGCGTGCGGCGGCTGCGGGCTGGTCCCGGGCGAGGTGGACAGCCTGGTCGCCGTCAAGGTCAGCACGCCTTGGCTGAGGGAGACCTGGGCGGCCTCCATGCGCGCGGCGCCATTGTGGGTGTCGGGGTCGCTGTCCCAGGGATAAAGGTGATTCCACGCCGCGTTGAAGGCCGTTTGACTGTTGAAGGAGGTCTTCTCGACGAGGTTCTCCCAGGTGGCCGCGCTACGGCCGGCGCTCGGAGCGGCTGCCTGGGCGTCGGCGGGGATGAGTGAAAGCCCCAGGCCCATGCCGCCGGCTGCCGCCGCCGAGGTCAAGAATGTACGCCGATTGATTTCCTGATCGGACATTTCTTCCTTACACGAGGAGGAGAAGTGCGGGAATGCCGGATCGGCCCTTAATCGTTAATGATCATGGTCGGGCGGACTCAGTATGCCCCATGGGCCGTCACGTCCGCCACCGCCCCGCGGGCCTGAGGGCCCTACGTCCTCACCGTCGTTCGGGCGGGCCTGGCGTGCCGATGTTGATGGAGCCGGAGATGTCACCGGCCTGGATGACCGTGCCGGTGATGCGCGCGTCGCCGCCGATGGTGTTGCTCACGTCGTGCTTGTACTGAAGGAGCCGGGCCGTCTCGCCGGCCCAGTCCGCCAGCGATCGCTGGAACTCGGCGTCCGCGTGCGCGTGGTCCACCAGGACGCGCGTCGTCTCCTCCGGTGACCTCGTGTCAGCCTGCTCCAAGGCGGCCGTGACGGTGGCATCCGCGCCGAACCGCCGCCGCACGAGCGCCGTCAGCGAGCCCCACGCGCTCTTGCCGGCCTCGCCCGCGGCGCCTCCGACGATGGCGGAGACCACCGCCGTCAGGGTGGCGATGACACTCGGATCCATCGCTCCTCTTTCGCGTGTGAGAGGTGTCCTTCGAGCGTAGATCCACACCGGGGCCGAGCGCGCACGGCACGGGCACTCATGCCGATCGGTTATGGCTGTCCTGTGCGTATCCGAGAGTCCCGGCCGAAGGGGAACACTCCTGAATCGTGACCGGCGAAGAGCGTTCATGGGCGAGGCAGGCGTGGTGAGCGCCGAAGGGGGCGGAATTGTCCGCAACGAGCTCTCCGGGCAGGTGACCGGTGCTGTGGTGCAGGCCGCGGACGTCGGTGTCATCAACATCGCCGCAGCGCCCGCCATGCCCGCCGCCCCCGTCCGGGTCCCCCGGCAGGTGCCCGCGGAGCCGCCCGGCTTCGTCAACAGGACGCTCGAGCTGGCGCTGCTCGACCGGCACCTCGCCGACGGCCCCGCCGTGGCGGTCGTCTGCGGCCTGAAGGGAGTCGGTACGAGCGCCGTCGGGCGGCGCTGGGCCCACCAGGCGCGGGAGCGCTTCGGCGACGGCCAGCTCTACGCGGACCTCGGGGCGCTGCGGCACGGCGGGGCGACCGGGGTGAGCGACGTCCTCGCCGCCTTCCTGCGGGCGCTCGGCGTTCACGAGAGCTGGATCCCGGAGGAGCTGCCGGAGCGGGCGGCGATGTTCCGCTCGATGACGGCGGGGTCGCGGCTGCTCGTGCTGGTGGACGGCGCGGAGCACGCCGCGGAGGTGACGCCGCTGTGCCCGGCCTCGCCCGGCAGCGCCGTGGTGGTGACCAGCCACCGCCAGCTGCGCGGGCTGCTCGCCGAGGGCGCGGTGCCCGTCACGGTCGGCCCGCTGGATACCGAGCAGGGGCTGCGGCTGCTGACCGGGATGCTCGGGGAGGAACGAGTCGGCGGGCAGCGTACGCACGCCGCCGAGCTGGTGCGGCTGTGCGGCGGGCTGCCGATCGCCCTGCGGATGGCCGGCGCGCAGCTGCTGCGGCACCCGGCGTGGTCGGTCGAGCGGCTGATCCGGGACCTGGCCGAGGCCGGACGGCGTCTCGACCGGGCGGCCACGGAGGACGGGGTGTTCGTGGACGCGTTCTTCGAGGCCGTCTATCAGGGACTGCCGGAAGGCGCCGCCCGGCTCTACCGGTTGCTCGGCGTGCTGCCGGGCAGCGCGTTCAGCCCGGGGCTGGCCGCCGCCGTGCTGGACGACGAGCCGGATCAGGCGCTGGACCTGCTGCTCGACGCGCATCTGGTGGAGGAGTTCGCGGAGGACCGCTACCGGATGCATGACCTCGTCCGCCTGCACGCGGCCCGTCGTGCGCGGAGCGCGGAGCCGCCCGAGGCGCGGGAGTCGGCGCTGCGGCGGGCGGCGGAGTGGTATCTGACCGGGGCGGCCGCCGCCGACGCCGCGATGGGCAGGCGGTTGCGGCTGGCCGACCACAGCGAGCGTGCGGGGTGGTCGTTCGCCTCGCGCGGTGAAGCCCTCGACTGGCTCGACGCCGAACGCGCCGACCTGCTGGCGGTGCTGCGCGCCGCCGCCGCGCGCGAGTGGGACGAGATCGTCTGGCAGCTGGCCGAAGCGCTCTGGCCGCTGCACCACGATCGCGGCTATCACGCCGACTGGGCCGAGGCCAACGCTCTGGGGGTGGAAGCCGCGCTCCGCCTGGAGGCTCCCGCCGTGGAGGCCAGGATGCGCAACCAGTTGGCGCGCGCCCAGCTGATGCTCGGCGAGCTCGACCAGGCTCGGGATCAGCTCGTACGGGCCCGGCAAGCGGCCCGCGCGTCCGGCGACCCGAGGATGGAGGCGGTGATCCTGGAGTCGCTGGGCCGGGCCGCCCTCGTCCGGGCGGAACCCGACGCCGCCGCCGAGAGCTTCGCCGCGGCCTCGGCCATCCACGAGCGGGCGGGCAACGGCCGAGGTGTGGGCATGCAGCAGTACCACCTCGGCCTCGCCCACCTGAACGCCGACCGGCACGGGGAAGCGGCGGCCGCCCTCGGCCGCGCACTGCCCCTCATGGTCGCCGCCGGAGACGCGCTCAGCCAGGGGCGGATCCACCTGGAGCTGGCCAGGGCCCAACGCGGGCTCGGACGCCGTGCCGAAGCGATCCGGTCGGCGCGGACCGCCGCGGAGATCACGCGCGAGTGCCGGGTGCCGGTGAAGGAGACCCAGGCGTGGGAGCTCCTGGCGGAGCTGGCCGAGGACGGCGGTGACCGCGAGGAGGCGGCGGACTGCCTGCGGCGGGCCCTGTCCATCTGCCTGGCCTCGGGCAACCTGCCCAGGGCCGAGACGCTGCGTGCCCGCCTGGCCGCCGTGGACCGACCCTGATCTCAGGCGTCACAGTTGACGACCACCTGCCGGTCGCCCACCCGGACGGTGATCCCGGAGCGAAGATCCTCCCGGCTCCGGCCCCGCACGAGCCAGCCGTACACCGCGGACGGCAGGCAGCGGGGGTCAGGATCGCCGCCGAGGGCCGCCGTGATGCCGACCCGCAGCCGCTCCCCGTCCCTCAATGTCAGGTCGACCGACCGGTCACCGACGATCTCGGCCGTCATGAAGCAGCCCGGATACCGTCGCAGCGTCTCCTGGGCCCAGCCCGGCCGCGGGTCCCGGCCGACCACGATCGCGGCGTTCTCCAGCAGCCGCGGGTTCACCTCCTCGGCGTCCACGACCAGATGCGGGTCACGCACCTGGCCGCCGGATCGGCGCTCCAGGACGGCGGGATATCGGCGGACGGTCACGCAGCCGCCGCCGACCACCGCCTCCACCTCGAAGGAGAGCACCTCGCCGCGCTCGGGCAGCGGCTCGGCGAGTGGCCGGGCGGTCGCGGGCGCGGCGGGCTCGGGCAGCTCCATCATCCGGTACGCCAGGCGCCGCAGCAGGCCGTCCGCCTGACCGGGCATGCCGAGGGTACGTCTAGTCACGTCGTCGTGCGGACCGTGGGCCGCCATGAGCTGCTCGATCTGCGGCAGGACGGCGCCGGCCGGGTCCAGCCGGGGCAGGGTCCCGGACAGCAGGGCAGTGGGGGAGCCGGGGTCGAGCTCCTCGGCCTCGCGTCCGGAGGAGGCCAGGAGCACCGGGCGGCCGAGGGCGGCGCCGTAGAAGGTGACGGAGCCGTGATCGCCCACGATGACGTCCGACGCCACGAGCGCGGCCTGCCAGCCCTGCTGCGGCGGGAGCACCAGCAGGCCGCCGTCACGGGCGTCGGCCAGCCACAGGCGTACCTGCAGGCCGCTGTGGCCGTACCAGGCGTTGGGATGCGCGGCCAGCACGACCTGGTATTCGTCGACGGGCAGCTCGGCCACCAGCCGGGCCACCACGTCGCCGTTCGCGCCGAGCAGGGAATGCGCGCCCCACGTGGAGCTGACCAGCACCAGCTTGCGGTCCGGGCCCACCCCCAGAGCCCGCCGGTAGCGGTCACGCCGGGCGAGGTTGGCCCGGATCCGGTCGAACACCAGGTCACCGACCACCACGGCCCGCGGGAGCGCCTCGGGGCAGTCCCGCTCCAGCCGTGACAGTTGCTCGTGATGCGACAGGGCGATGGCGGCCGGCACGACCCTGCCCTCGTGGACGAGCTGGTGCCGCGCCAGCCCTGAGACGCCGCTCTCGGGGCCATCGGCCGGGCTGAGGAGCCGGTTGTACCCGGCGCCGTGTGGCACCACCAGCAGCGGGGCCCTCAGCTGGTGCAACGCGCCGTTGGCGCTGGCCGAGACGGCGAGGTGGAACGGCGTCTCCACGGCCTGTGACCAGGGCACGGTCCGCGCCTGGACGCTGCGCAGGTAGTCACCGACGCCATCGTCGAACGCCGAGCCGGCCACGACCGTGAACAGCACCTGCACGCGAGGGTCGGACCGGAACAACGGCAGGATCTCCAGCAGCCGCCCGGCCGAGGTCACCGTACGCGCCACCGCGAGGACGGTGCGGCTGGAGCCGACCGTGCGCCACCGGGCAGCCTCGTCCCCGACCGGCACGCGCAGCCAACGCTCGCCGCTCATGAGATCACACTGTATCCCCACCGGCCGGGATGAAAGTTTCAGCAGCGTTCGCCGCCTTATTCAAGGTCGGCGCGGCTGCCCCGTCCCCGGCACCGGGCGCGTTCTTGCGAAGCGGACCTGTCGGGAAGAACGTTTGGGAGCGCTCCCATCGATAAGTCACGGAGAACCCCCATGTCCATTCACCGGAACTCGTGGCGCAGAGCCTTGTCGGCCGCGGCCGCCGTGCTGCTCGCCGGATTCGGTCTCGCCGCCGTGCAGACCGCTGCCGAGGCCGCCGCGTCGTGTTCGGCCACCTACTCCAAGGTCTGGGACAACGGCAGCGCCTTCGGCGCCAACATCAACGTCACCAACACCGGTGACCCGTTGACCAAGTGGTCGTTGAGCTTCGACTTCCCCGACAACCAGGTGATCACCCAGATGTGGGAGGGCGTGCCGACCCCGGCCACGCCCACCCCGGCGGGTGCGGCCGTCACCGTCAACCCGACCACCTACAACGCCGCCAAGGCCACCGGGGCGACGTGGACCGTCGGCTTCAACGGCACGTACACCGGCGCCAACAACCCGCCGCCCGGCGTCTCGTGCGTCGGCAACGGCAACGGAGGCCCGCAGCAGCAGGCTCTGATGGTCTCCTCGACCAGCGTGAGCGTGCCCGAGGGCGGGTCCGCGAGCTACACGGTCCGCCTTCAGTCCCAGCCGACCGGCAACGTGACGGTCACCAGCACCGCGGGCACCGGCGACGGCGACATCACCGTGAGCGCCGGCGCCTCCCTGACCTTCACCACGGCCAACTGGAGCACCCCGCAGACCGTGACGCTCCGCGCGGCACAGGACACCGACCGGCTCAACGGCACCCGGCCCATCAGCGTCGCCTCCTCCGGCCTGACCAGCGTCACGGTCAACGCCACCGAGGCCGATGACGACGACGGCACCAACCTCCCGGCGCCGATCCTGCGCGTCTCCGGGAACAAGCTGGTCGCCGGCAACGGCAACACCTACCGGCTGCTCGGCGTCAACCGGGCCAGCGGCGAGTTCGCCTGCGTGCAGGGCAAGGGCATGTGGGACAGCGGCCCGGTGGACAAGGCCTCGATCGACGCCATGAAGGCGTGGAACATCCACGCGGTCCGGATCCCGCTGAACGAGGAGTGCTGGATCGGCACCAACGGCTCGCCCAGCGGCGCCGCGTACCAGCAGAACGTCAAGGACTACGTGAACCTGCTGGTGAACAACGGCGTCACGCCGATCGTGGAGATGCACTGGAACTACGGCCAGTACACCGGTCAGGGCGCCGGCTGCTCCGACACCGCGGCGACCTGCCAGAAGCCGATGCCGGACGCGCAGTACGCGCCCACGTTCTGGACCGGCGTGGCCAACGCGTTCAAGGGCAACAACGCGGTCGTCTTCGACCTGTTCAACGAGCCCTACCCGGACGCCGCCGCGAACTGGAACGCGACCGCCGGCTGGACCTGCTGGCGCGACGGCGGCACCTGCACCGGCATCAGCTACCAGGTGGCCGGCATGCAGTCGCTGGTCAACGCCGTACGAGCCACCGGCGCCACCAACGTGATCATGCTCGGCGGCCTGGCCTGGTCCAACGACCTGAGCCAGTGGCTGACCTACAAGCCGACCGACCCGGCCGGCAATCTGATGGCCGCCTGGCACACGTACAACTTCAACACCTGCTCCAACGTCTCCTGCTGGAACAGCCAGGTCGGCGCCGTGGCCGCGCAGGTGCCCGTGCACGCCGGCGAGATCGGGCAGAACTCCTGCGCCCACGACTACATCGACCAGGTGATGGCCTGGGCCGACGCGCACGGCGTCGGATACACCGCCTGGACCTGGAACCCGTGGGGCTGCAGCCAGGGCAACGTCCTCATCACCGACTACAACGGCACCCCGACCAGCACGTACGGCGAGGGCTTCAAGGCACACCTGCTCACCCAGAACCCCTACTCTTGAACTCCTCTCCACCGTTAACAATGGAGATTCTTCCCGTCACCCTCAAGTGCGGGGGTTCGCGCTTCACCGACCTGGGCAACCCCGAGTCTCCACGCGCTGTCACCGCCGTTCCGGCGGCCTAGCTGTACCGACAAGGACTCGATCTCCCGATGGGCTTGGCTATCGCCTTCCCGTTCGATCACTCGGACCATACCCACAGTGGCCGAGAGAGTGCAAGAAGTTACGGTCAAAGGCACGCTCGCGCCCCAGGGGGCACTCACGCGCAGGCCTTCACCTCCCGCCTCAAGGCGGGAGCACTGGCCCGCATCCCGGTAGAAACCCCCGGCCCGGCCCGCCACCAGGCGGGCCGGGCCGCCCGCACACGGGGAGTCACTCGATGCTTCGCCGATCCCACCTGTACGCCCTGCTCACCGCGCTCCTGCTGGCGGTCACCCTCGGGGCCGCCCTGCCCGCCACGTCGGCGGCGGCGCCCGTGCGCATCATGCCGCTCGGCGACTCCATCACCGCCGGACCCGGCTGCTGGCGCGCCATGCTCTGGCACCGCCTGCAGACGACCGGGTACACCGGCATCGACTTCGTCGGCAGCGACCCCGACGGCGGCTGCAACTACGGCTACACCTACGACGGCGACCACGAGGGCCACGGCGGCTACTCCGCCACCGGCATCGCCGATCAGAACCAGTTGCCGCCGTGGCTGGCCGCGGCCAGGCCCGACATCGTCCTCATGCACCTGGGCACCAACGACATGTGGGGCGGCTTCATCCCGACCAGCACCGTTCTGGCCGCGTACACGAAGCTGGTCGGTCAGATGCGCGCGAACAACCCCAACATGAAGATCATCGTGGCGCAGATCATCCCCATGAACCCGTCCGGCTGCCCCACCTGCGCGGCCAGCGTGACGGCGCTCGACAACGCGATCCCGGGCTGGGCCGCCGGTCTCACGACCGCGCAGTCGCCCATCGTGGTCGTGGACCAGTGGACCGGCTTCAACACGGCCACGGACACCGGTGACGGGGTGCACCCCAACGACGCCGGCTTCCAGAAGATGGCCGACCGCTGGTACCCGGCGCTCGCGCGGGTGCTCGACGGCGTGATCCCGCCGACCACGCCCACCCCGACCCCAACGCCGACCCCAACACCGACGCCGACCCCGACGCCCGGTGACGGCCGGTGCACCGCCGCCTACCGGGTGATCTCCCAGTGGGGCGGCGCCTTCCAGGCCGAGGTCACCGTGAAGAACACCTCCACGCGCGCGGCCTCCGCCTGGACGACGACCCTCACGTTCGCCGACGGGCAGCAGGTCCGCGAATCGTGGAACACCGCAATCACGCAGAACGGCGCCACCGTCACGGCGCGGAACGCCGCCTACAACGGCAGCCTGCCGGTCGGCGCGTCCACCGCGTTCGGCTTCAACGCGACCTGGAACAACGCCACCAACACGCCACCCCAGGTGAGCTGCGTGCTCAGCTGAGCCTCTCGGCCAGCGAACGCGGGCGCAGGTCGGTCCAGGTTCGCTCGATGTAGTCCAGGCAGGCGGCGCGGGAGTTCTCGGGGAGGACGACGGTCCAGCCGGCGGGGACCTCGGCGAAGGAGGGCCACAGGGAGTGCTGGTTCTCGGCGTTGACCAGGACCAGGAAGCGGCCGTCGGCGTCGTCGAACGGGTTGGTGGTCATGCTTGATCCTTTCTGGGTTCACCGGGCCACGGCCAGGCGGTAGTTCTCGTCGGTGGTGAGCAGGTTGCGATGGGTGTCCTCCGCCGTGATGACGCCGTCGTCCAGGACGAGGACCCGGTCGGCGGCGTCGAGGAGGGCCGGGCTGCTGGTGATCACGATGGTGGTGCGGCCCCGGCGCAGCTCCGCGACGTTGCGTGCGATGAGCTGCTCGGTGACGGCGTCGACGGCCGTGGTCGGGTCGTGCAGGACGAGGATGTCGGCGTCGGCGGCCAGTGCGCGGGCCAGCGACAGCCGCTGGCGCTGCCCGCCGGAGAGGTTGGCGCCGCGGTCGCGGACGCCGTAGTCGAGCCCTTCGGGGTGGAGGGCGACGACGTCGACCAGCATGGACGCCTCGACGGCTTCGGGGACCAGGCGGCCGGTGCCCGCCGGGTCGATGTTCGTGCGGAGGGTGCCCGCGAAGATCTCCCCGTCGTACGGGTTCACCAGCATGCGCTCGCGGACCGCCTCGATCGCCAGGTCCGCCGCCTCCCGCCCGCTGACCCGCACCACGCCCTCGTACGCGCCGGGCGGGACGTGCACGGCCAGGATCGAAACGAGATCGGCCGCCGCGCGCGGCTGGTAGGCGGCGATCGCCACGAACTCCCCGGCCGGCACGTGGAACTTCAGCTCGCGCAGCGCCCCGTACCGGACGCCGTCGACCTCCAGGTCCCCGCCCGCGGACGGGCGCTCCGGCCCCGGGGTCATCACCGCGGGCGCGGCCAGCACCAGCGCCATCCGCTCGGCCGACGCGCGCGCGATCATCACGTACTTCGGCATCTCCGAGAACAGCTTGAGCGGTTCCATGATGAACTGCGCCAGCCCCACGGCCATGACGAGCTGGCCGATGGTGATCCGGCCGTCGAACGCCAGCCACCCCGCCGTCAGGGTCACCGCGGTGGCGAGGATGGCGTTGAGGGTCTGCGCGGCGCCGGCGTACGCGCCGTTCACCTTGGCGACGGTGACCGCCTGGCTCCTCGCCTCCGTGCTGACCTTCCGGTAGGACAGGAACGCCGCGTGGGTGCCGCCGAAGCCGTGCAGCGGCCGCAGGCCGGTGATCAGGTCGGCGACCTTCGCGCCCGCCCGCGCCACCCGGGCCTGCTGCTCGCGGGTGCCGGCGCCGATCCGCCTGGACAGCACGCTCAGGATCGACAGGATGGCGACGGTTCCCACGATCACGAGCAGGCCGAGCCACACGTTGGCCGTGCCCAGGGCGACCGCCGTGATCAGCACCGCGACCAGCGAGCTGACCAGCAGCGGCACCACCTCGATGATGTCGGCGGTCTGGTCGGCGTCCTCGGTGGCGATGGTCAGGACCTCGCCGGACTTGAGGTCGGCGTCCCTGGCCACGGGCTGGAGGCCGCAGGCCGCGACCCGTACCCGCCAGCGGTGCGCCTCGGTCGTGTTGGCCTTCTGCAGGATGCGCATCCCGAACCGCCAGGACAGCGACACCGTCGTGATGATCACGGCCAGCGCGGCGATCGACACCGCGAGCGAGCCGAGGCTGCGCTCGCGCATCGTGTGCTCGACGATCAGGCCGAGCGCGATGGGGAAGGCGGTCTCGCCGGCCTGGTACATGCCCATGAGGACGGTGCCCCAGGCCATGGCGCCCGCGTTGCGTCGCAGTGCGGTCCGCAGGATGCCGGACCCCGTACGGTCAGGAGTTGTCATCGAGGTGCCGGGCAATCGCTTCGGGGGTCCGCAGGGCGAACAGGTCACGAATGGTGATCACGGGGCCGTACTCGCGGCGGAGCAGCCCGATCAGCCGCACAGCCAGCATGGAGTGCCCGCCCAGGGAGATGAAGTCGCTCACCGCGCTCACCTCGTCGTCGTCCAGGTCCAGCGCCTCGGCGAAGAACTCGCACACCACCGTCTCGGTCCCGGTCGCCGGGCCGCGCTCGCCCGCCGTGGTCAGCGCGCCCAGCGGCCTGGCCTCCGGCAGCGCCTTGGCGTCGGCCTTCCCGTTCACGGTCAGCGGGATGGCGTCGACCTGGGCGTAGTGCGTGGGGCGCAGGAAGTCCGGCAGCCCGGCGCCCACCTCGGCGGCGACGGTCGCGAGGTCGGAGTCGCCCAGCACGAGGTAGGCGGCCAGCCGGTACGCGCCGTCCACCTGCGGGTCCGGCTGGGCGACCGCGGCGGCGAACCGCACCGCCGGGTGCGCCTCGAACGCGGCCTCGACCTCGCCCGGCTCCACCCGGTGCCCGCGGATCTTGACCTGCTGGTCGGTCCGGCCCAGGTACATCAGGTTCCCGTCGGGCCGCCGGACCACGAGGTCCCCGGTGCGGTACATGCGCTCGCCGGGCTCGCCGTACGGGCAGGCGACGAACCGGTGCGCGGTCTGGGCGGGCTGCCCGAGGTAGCCGCGCGCGATGCCGACGCCCGACACGTACAGCTCGCCGGGCACGCCGTCCGGCACCGGCCGCAGCCACGGGTCCAGCACGTACACGTCGGTGTTGTCGATCGCCACGCCGACCACCGGGTCCTGGCACTCGAAGGTGCCGACGCCGAGGGTGTTGATGGTGTACTCGGTGGGTCCGTACAGGTTGTAGCCGACCGTCCCCTCGGTTTCGGCGAGCCGGCGCCACAGCGCCGGGGTGACCGCCTCGCCGCCCAGCAGTACCAGCGCGGGCCGCCGCGCGGGGTCGTCGAGCAGCCCCTCGGCCACCAGTTGCTGCGCGTAGGTGGGGGTCACGTTGATGACGTCGATCCCGTGCTCGAGGCAGTACTCGACCAGGCGGGGCGCGTCGCGGCGCAGCTCCTCGTCGCAGATGTGCACCTCGTGGCCGTCGGCGAGCCACAGGAGCTCCTCCCACGACATGTCGAACGCGAACGACACGGTGTGCGCGATCCGGAAGACCCGGTGCCCGTGCCGCGCCAGCACCGGTTCGAAGATCCGGCGCTGGTGGTTGATGAGCATGTTGGTGAGCCCGGCGTACTCGGTCACCACACCCTTCGGCTTGCCGGTCGATCCGGAGGTGTAGATGGTGTACGCCGGGTGCCGCAGGCGGTCCGGGTCGTCCGGCGCGAACGTCGTGAACGGCTCGGCCTCGGGCAGGGGGCGGTCCAGCTCGATCAGGTCGCCGGTCAGCCGGGGGGAGACCGCGCTCACGGTGAGGATCACGTCCGGGCGGGCGTCCGCGACGATCGCGGCGATCCGCTCGTCCGGGTGGTCCAGCTCCAGCGGCACGTACGCGGCGCCGACGCGCAGCACGGCGAACAGCGCCACGATCGAGTCGAGGGAGCGCGGGATCGCCAGGCCCACGGTCGTCTCGGGGCCGATGCCGCGCCGGGCGAGCACCCCCGCCACCGCGCGGCTGCGGTCCCTGAGCTGGGCGAACGTCATGGTCCGTCCGTGGGCGACGAGCGCGACCCGCTGCGGGCTGCTGCCCGCCGCCTGGTCGAACCGGTCGACGACGGTGTCCGTGCCGACGTCCGTGCGTACGGCCGGCTCGGGCTCCGGCCCCAGACCCCGCAGCGCGCCCACCGGCCCGGTCGAGCGGGCCAGCTCCTCGAGCACGCGCACGTAGTCGTCCAGGAGACGGCGGGCGCGCTCCCCGTCGTCGTCGCGGTGCTCCAGCTTGATCGTGAGCCGGTCGCCGGGCGTGACGACCCAGGTGAACGGGTAGTGGGTGGAGTCCTCGGCGCGCACCTCGGTGATGCCGTGCCGGGCGTTCATCGTGGCGAGCGCGTCCAGGTCCAGGAAGTTCTGCAGCACGAACAGGTTGTCGAACAGCGTGTCGTGCCCGCTGGCCCGCTGGATCTCGCCGAGTCCCAGGTGCTCGTGCTCCATCGCGGCGACCCTGGCCGCCTGCACGGCGGACAGATACTCCCGTACCGTGTCGTCCGGCCGGGCCCGCGTCCACATGGGCACGGTGTTGAGCAGCACGCCGACGATGTCGGACAGGCCCTCGCCCTCCCGGCCGGAGACGGTCACGCCGAACACGGCGTCGCTCCGGCCCGTGTGCGCGCCCAGCAGCAGGCCGAACGCGCCGGTCAGCACCGAGTTCAGCGTGACGCCGTGCGTCCTGGCCGCCTCCCGCAGCAGGTCCGACTGCCCGGGGGAGAGCGTGCGCACGAGGGCGCGCGGCAGCTCGTCCGGCAGCGACGGCGACGGCTCGGCGAGCAGCGTCGGGCCGGGGAGGCCGGTCAGGTGCGCGGCCCAGAAGCGTTCCGACGCGGCGAGGTCCCTGGCGCCGAGCGCCCGGGCGTGGCTCTCGAAGCTCGGCGTGGCCGGGACCGGGACGAGTGGCGCTCCCGCGACGACGGCCTGATAGGCGTCGAACAGGTCCCGCAGCACGATCTCGCGGGACCAGCCGTCCCACAGCAGCAGGTGGTAGCTCAGCAGCAGGCCGTCGCGGTCGCCGGGCAGGCGCACCACGGTCAGCCGGATCAGCGGCGGCTCACCCGGGTCGAAGCCCGTGTCGCGGTCCCGGGCGCGCAGGGCCTCGACCGCTGAGTCCGTTTCAGTGTCCGTCGACAGCGCGACCACGCGGACGTCGACCCGCCGGCCCGCCGCGAGGACCTGGACCGGGTCGCCGCCGGCGTCGGTGGTGAAGCCGGCGCCCACGACCGGGTGCCGCGCGATCACGTACGCCATCGCCTCGGCCAGGGCGCCGGTGTCCAGCCGCCGGTCGAAGGTGAAGTAGTTCTGGGCGACGTAGTGCCCGGCCGGGCCCGCCAGCTGGGCCTGGAAGAACAGACCCCTCTGGAGCGGGGTGACCGGCGCCGTCCACTCGGCGGTCGCGGCGGCGTCCGCGATCCGCTCCACGGCGCGCCGCCAGTGCTCGGTGAGCTCGTCGGGGACGCCTTCGGCGAGGGTGAAGACCGCGCGCAGGCTCCCGGTGGCCGCGTCGATCCACGCGTTGACCTCGACGGCGTACGGGCTGCCCGGGTCGCCGCCGGTGATGTCGAGCGCCTGGGACTCGCTGCCGCGGCCGAGGTAGTTGAACAGCACCTGCGGGCGCGCGTTCAGCAGCGGCGCGGTCTGCGGGTTGAGGTATCTGAGCTGGCCATAGGCGACGTGCCCGCGCTCGTCCGGCTGCCGTTCGGCGAGCTCGCGAGCCGCCGCGACGGGGTCGGTGTGCGCGCTGAGCCGTACGGGCGCGATGGAGGTGAACCAGCCGACCGTACGGGAGTAGTCGTGGTGTTCTAGCGCCGGGACCCGGCCGTGCCGCTCCAGCTCGATCGCGAGGTCGGTGGGTGAGGGCTGGACGTGCGTCAGCGCGGTCCGCAGCGCGCCGCACAGCAGCTCGGTGACACCGACGCCGAGCGTGGCGGGCGCGGTACGGGTCACGCGGGCGGTCACCTCGGGTGCGACCTCCACCACGATCTCGCGCAGCCGCTCGACCACGGGCAGCAGCGGGGGCGCTTCGAGCGTGGTGACCCAGTGCCCGAGGTCGCCGATCGCCTGGGCGGACCCCGCCGCCAGCGCGCCGGCGTACTCGGCGTAGGACGTGGTCGGCGCTGCCAGGGCCGCCCCGCGCAGGGCGGCGGCCAGGTCGTCCAGCAGGACCAGCCAGGACACCGCGTCGATGGCGAGGTGGTGCACGGTGACCACGAGGGTCCGGCTCGCCGCCAGCCAGGAGAACGCGATCATCTCCCCGGCCTCGGGGTCGAGCCGTCCGGCGGCCTCGTTCGCGACGTCGGTCGCGTCGGTCGTGTCCGGGCGGGCGACGGTGACCTGGCGGGCGGGTTCGGTGCGCAGCGCCCACGCCCCGTGCTCGACGCGCAGCCGCAGCCGGAGGGCCGGGTGTGCGGCCACGACGGTCTCGGCGGCGCGTCCGACGTCGGCGAACCCGGTCCCCTCGGGCGCCACCAGCGTCCTGGCCTGGGCGAACCGGGCGAGAGAGCCGCCCAGCCCCCGCTGACGCAGGATGATCGGCGTCGGCGTCAGCGGACCGTCCTCAGGAGAGGCGGGCACCGGCTCCGTGGCCCGGGGCGCTCCCAGGTGTCCGGCGAGCGCGCGCGGCGTCCTGAGCAGGAACACGTCCCGTGGGGTGATCGGCAGGCCGAGCGCCCTGGCCCGGTTGACCACGGTGATGATGACGATGCTGTCGCCGCCGGCCCTGAAGAAGTCGGTGTCGCCGTCCACCTCGCAGCCGGGCAGCGCGTCGGCGAAGATACCCACCAGCGCCGCTAGCTCGGAATCGCCCGCGGGCACCGGAGCGTCGTCCCGCTCGGCGTGCTCGCTCAGGGCCTTGCGGTCCAGCTTGCCGTTGACGGTCAGCGGCAGCGCCCCGACCCGCAGCACCCGGCGCGGCACCATGTGCGCGGGCAGCTTCGCCGACAGCAGGCCGGCGACGTCGCCGGGCACCCGGCCCACGACGTGCGCGACCAGGTGGTCCCCGCTGCCGGCCACGGTGACGGCCACGTCGACCACGCCGTCGAGCTCCCTGAGCGCGGACTCCACCTCGCCGAGCTCGATGCGGAAGCCCTTGAGCTGCACCTGGTCGTCGGCGCGGCCGGCGAACTCCAGCTCGCCGTCGAGCGTGCGGCGGGCGAGGTCGCCCGTGTGGTACATGCGGGAGCCGTCGCCCGCGAACGGGTCGGCCACGAACCGGCTCGCGGTGAGCCCCGGCCGGCCCAGGTAGCCGAGCGACACCTGGTCGCCGGCGACGTAGATGGCGCCCACCCGGCCCGGCGGCACCGGCCGGAGCCGGTCGTCGAGCAGGTAGGTGACCAGGCCGGGGATCGGGCCGCCGATCGGGCTGGCGCCGTCGCCGGCGGCGAAGTCCGCGTCGGTCAGCACCCGGTGCGTGACGTGGACGGTGGTCTCGGTGATGCCGTACATGTTGACCAGCTCGGGCGAGCCGGTGCCGTGCCGCTCGACCCAGCCGCGCAGCCGCCCGAGGTCCAGCGCCTCGCCGCCGAAGATGATCCGGCGCAGCGCGGTGACCGGCTCGCCGGCGTGCCGGTCGGCCTCCATGAACTGGTAGAACGCCGACGGGGTCTGGTTGAGCACGGTCACTCCGCGCTCGCGGACCAGCCGGTGGAAGTCGACCGGGGAGCGGGTCAGCCCGTACTCCGGCACCAGCAGCTCACCGCCGTGCGCCAGCGCGCCCCACAGCTCCCACACCGCGAAGTCGAAGGAGTAGGAGTGGAACTGCACCCACACGTCATCCGGGCCGAAGTCCATGTCCGGCCGGGTGTTCGCGAGCAGCGTCACCACGCTGGAGTGCGGGACGACGACCCCCTTGGGCCTGCCGGTCGATCCGGACGTGTAGATCACGTACGCCGGGTCGTGCCTGCTCACCTCGGGCGCGGTGGGGTCCAGCGGCAGCTCGTCTCCCTGGACGAGCACGTGGGCCGAAACACCCGCCCTGGCCGCCAGCTCCGTGAAGCGGTCCCGCTGGTCCCGGTCCACGAGCACGACCTGCGGGGCGGCGTCGGCGAGGACGTACTCCAGCCGTTCGTCCGGGTACGCCAGATCCAGCGGCACGTACGCGCCGCCCGCGCTGACGATCGCGACCAGGGCGACGACCTGCTCGACGGAGCGCGGGACGGCGACGGCGACCCGTCTGCCCGGCCCGACCCCGGCCGCCCGCAGCGCCGCGGCCAGCTCGTTCTTCGCCTCCGCCAGCTCGCCGTAGGTCAGCGACCGGGTGCCGCCGTCGAGACCGCACTGGGTGACGGCGGTGGCGGCCGGGTCGCGCTCGGCGGCGGCGTCGAACAGCTCGCCCAAGGTCGCCGGGGTGACCCGCGCGGGCTGCCCGGCGCGGTCCGGCACCAGGTCGTCCGGCCGGGTGAGCAGGCCGGTCAGCGCCTGGGTGAACGCGCGCAGGATCGCCTGGGCGCGCGCCTCCCGCAGCAGGTCGCCGTCGTAGATCAGGTTGAAGCGCGGGCGGCCGTCGCGTGCGCGCTCCACCACCAGCGTCAGCGGGTAGTGCGGGGCCCCCTCGTTCACGATGCCGGTGATGGCGAACTCGTCGCCGGGCCTGCGCAGACCGTCCACGTCGGCCGCGACGTCGAACACCACCAGGGTGTCGAACAGAGGGCCGCCGCCGGCCTGGCGGCCGATCCTGGTCAGGGAGACGTGCTGGTGCGGCAGCACCGCGCTCTGGTGGTCCCGCACCGAGGCGAGCAGCTCGCCCGCCGTGGTGGCGCCGTCCCATCGGACGCGTACGGGGATCGTGTTGATGAGCAGGCCCACCATGTCCTTGATGCCCGGCACGTCCGCGTCGCGCCCGGACACTGTGGAGCCGAACACCACGTCCTTGCCCGGCAGGATGCCGCCCAGCGTCACCGCCCACGCGCTGTGCACCGCGACGCTCAGCGGCACACCCGCCGACCGGGCGGCCGCATCGATGTCGTCGTCCGGCTCCACCGTGGTCTCGGCGTACCGGCCGGACGGGGTGTGCCCCTCGGCGACCAGCGAGGGGCCGGGCAGGCCGGCGAGCTGAGCGCGCCACACCCGGTCGCTCTCGTCGTCGTCGCGCGCGGCCAGCGCGCGCACGTGGTCGGCGAAGCCGCCCTGCGGGTACGCGGTCCACGGCGCGTGATACTCGGCCAGCAGCGCGCGCAGCATCGGCGGCACCGACCAGCCGTCGGCGAGGATGTGGTGCACGGTCTGCACCAGCACGTTCCCACCGGAACCCGTACGGATGAGGGTGAAGCGCATCAGCGGGCCGGTGGCCAGGTCGAACCCGGCGCGGCGGTCCCGTTCGGCGTGGTCGCGGATCTCGTCCTCGGTGATGCCGGGACGCTCCAGCGTGGTGAACGGCGCCTCCACCCCGCTCTCCAGCACCGAGACCACGCGGCCGTCGGCGAGGGCCACGAAGCGCGCGGCCAGGTTCGGGAACAGGTCGAACAGCCGGGTGGCCGCCGCCGCGAGCCGGCCGGCGTCCACGTCGCCGTCCAGCGTCATGATCTGCTGCTCGACGTAGCTGCCCGCCGAGTCGTCGTCGAAGACCGAGTGGAAGTACAGGCCCTCCTGCAACGGGGTCAGCGGCAGGATGTCCCGCAGCGCCGGGCCGTCCAGGGCGTCGACGTCGGCCTGCGTGAGAGCCACCGCGGCGAAGTCGCTGGGGGAGTGGCCGCCCTGCTCGAGCGCGGCCAGCCCGGTCAGGGCGGTCCGGAAGTACTCGCCGATCGTCGCGATGTCCTCCTCGGCGAACATCCCGTCCGGCCAGGAGATGGTGGTGAGCAGCTCGTACGCGCCGCTCGCGCCGGGCTCGGCGATCGCGTTGAACTCCAGGGCACGCGGCAGCCGCATCCCCGGGTCGCGCTTCTCGCCCAGCTGCCCCGTGGCGCCCGCCAGCCGCCAGTCCCCGGACACGCCCGCGTCGTAGCGGCCCAGGTAGTTGAAGAGCACCTGCGGGGCGGGCGCGGCGAACCCGGTGCCGGTCAGGTAACGCAGGGCGCCGTAGGAGACGCCGTTGCTCGGCACCCGGGCGAGGTCCTCCTTGACCGCCTTGAGCGCCGCGGACAAATAGTCGGGGGCGGTGAGATCGGCCGCCGCGCCGGGGTCCACGGTCACCGGGAACAGCGTGGTGAACCAGCCCACCGTCCGCGACAGGTCCGGCTCGTAGCCGGCCGCGTCCGCCACGAAGCGTCCCTCGCGGCCGTGGCCCTCGAGTTCGATGTGCGCGTACGTCTGGTCCTGCCCGAGGTCGCGCCGCCACCGGGCGAGCGCCACGGCGAGCGCGGTCAGCAGCACGTCGTTGACGCCCGCGTGGAACCTCGCCGGGATCTCGCCCAGCAGCGCGGCGGTGACCTCGGGGCCGACCGGGACGACCTGGGTCCGCTCGCGCGCGACGGTGTCGGACGCGGACAGCGGACGCCTGCCCAGCGGTTCGTCCGCTCCCGGCAGGGGCCGCTGGAAGTGGTCGCGGTCCGCGTCGAACGCCGCCTGCTCCAGCAGCTGCGTCCAGCGCCGGAACGACGTGCCCACCGGGGGCAGCTGGATCGGCGTGCCCGAGGTGAGTTGCCGCCACGCCGTGGCCAGGTCCTCCATCAGGATCCGCCAGGACACGCCGTCGATCACCACGTGATGGGCGACCAGGACGAGCTGCCGCGCCTCGCGCCGCCAGACGGCACGGAGCATCACGCCGTCGTCCGGGGCCAGCCCGGCGGTGGCGAGCCGGACGCACTCGTCGAGCGGCCGCTCGCTCGCCTCCCACCCCACGACGGCCCCGTCCGCCTCGGGGATGTCGAAGCCCCAGCGCTCGCCGCGCACCAGCCTGGCGCGCAGCAGGTCGTGCCGCCCGACCAGGGCGGCGAGCAGCTCGCCGAGGGCGCCGGCGGTCAGGTGGGCCGGGGTGTTCAGCACCACCGACTGCACGAAGCCGTCGATCGCCTCCGTGTGCTCGCCGAGCCACTGCACGATGGGCGCCCCCGCGACGGGGCCGGTCGCGACGTCCCCGCGATCCACGGTGGAGACGTCGTCACGGGTGGCCGCCGCGGCGAGCGCTCCCACGTTGCGGCTCGCGAAGATCTGCGTCGCCGTGAGGTGGAGGCCAGCGTCGCGCAGCGCGCTCAGCAGCGAGATCGCCAGGATGCTGTCGCCGCCGAGCCTGAAGAAGTTCTGGTCGACACCGACCTCGTCCAGCCGCAGCACCGACGCGACCGCCGCGCACACCAGGCGCTCGTTCTCGGTGGCCGGCGCGACGATCGCGCCCGTCCCGATCGCCGGCTCCGGCAACGCGCCCCGGTCCAGCTTGCCGTTCGCGGTGAGCGGGAACTCCTTCATCACGACGACGTGCGCGGGCACCATGTACTCGACCATGTGCTCGGCGGCCCACGCCTTGACCTCGTCCGCCCGCAGGTCGCCGTTCCCGGCCGCCGGGATCGCGTACCCGACCAGGTAGGTGCCGCCCGCCGCGTTCTTCTTGGCGACGACGCAGGTGTGCCGGACCCGGGGGTGCTCCGCCAGGCCGATCTCGACGTCCTCGATCTCCAGCCGCATGCCGCGGATCTTGATCTGGTTGTCGGCCCGGCCGAGGAAGTCCAGCGACCCGTCGGGGGCGAAGCGCGCGAGGTCGCCGGTGCGGTACAGCCGGGAACCGTCCCCGGCGAAGGGGTTCGCCACGAACCGGGACGCCGTCAGGCCGGGCGCGTTGACGTACCCGCGGCCCAGGAGGAAGCCGCCCACGTACAGCTCGCCGCCGACGCCGACCGGGACCGGGCGCAGCTCCTCGTCCAGCACGTACAGCTCGGTGTTGGGGTTGGCCTTGCCGATCGACGTCGACAGGCGCTCGGCCGCGCCCCGGTAGATGACGTGCGAGACGCCGATCGTCGTCTCGGCGGGGCCGTAGCCGTGGTACATGGGGATGTCGAGCCGGGTGCGGAAGCGCTCGTACAGCTCCGGGGTCAGCACCTCGCCGCCGCACCACACGTGCCGCAGGCTGTCCAGCCGCCCGGAGTCGCCCGCGATCTCCAGCAGCACGTCCAGCATGGACGACACCAGGTACGTGAAGGTGACGCGCTGCTCGGCGATCACGCTCAGCAGGTGGTGCGGGTCGCGCTCGCCGCCGGGCCGCAGGACCACCAGCCGGCCGCCGCACACCAGCGGCAGGAAGATCTCGTTGATGGAGATGTCGAACGACAGCGGCGCCTTGAACAGCGACGCGTCGTCGTGGCCGAACCCCAGGATCTCGCGGGACTGCCACAGCAGGCGCTCGCTGATCGCCTCGTGCCGGATCATCGCGCCCTTGGGCCGCCCGGTCGAACCGGACGTGAAGATCACGTACGCCAGGGCGGGACCGGGGACGGCGATGTCGGTGTCCTCGGTGGGATACGACCCGAACCGCCAGTCGTCGAGATCGACGGCCACGGCCTCCGGCTCGCCCGCGCCGCGCTCGCCGGAGTCGTTGAGCTGCGCCACGACCCCGGCGTCCTCGATGACGACCGCCCGGCGCGCGGCGGGCCACTGCGGATCGAGCGGCACGAACGCGCCCCCCGCCTGGAGCACGCCCAGCAGGCCGATCACCATCTCGGCGGAGCGGCCCAGCGAGATGCCGACGATCTGTTCGGCGGTGAGCCCGCAGTCGATCAGGTGGTGGGCCAGCTGGTTGGACAGCTCGGCCGCCTCGCGGTAGGTCAGCGACCGGTGCCCGTCCACGATGGCGACGGCGTCCGGCCTGGTCCGAGCCTGCTCGCGGAACATCTCCACGATGGTCGGGCGGACCCGGTCCACGTCGTTGTCGTTCCACTCGGCCAGGGCCGCGAGCCGGGCCGGCACGCTGGACGGGCCGATGGTGCCGATGGGCCGATCGGGGAAGTCGGCCAGGTCGTCCAGCGCGAGCTGCGCGTCGGCCGGCGCGACCCCCTCGGGGACGGTGATGCTCCGGCCGTCCGCGCCGACCTCCCAGCCGGCGACCCCGTCCCCGCCGTTGTCGGCCCATCCGAGGACGTCGGCGAACAGGGTGGCGGAGGTGAGGTCGAGACTGCCGGGGCTCTGGCCGGCCGCCCAGTAGGCCAGCCCGATGGCGCACGCCTTGGTGATGGTCCTGTCGGAGTAGCCGCCGGTCCGCCGGCGCACGTCGGCCAGGCGCGCGGGAGAGAGCAGTGCGAGACGAGTGCTCGGTTCCGTCATCGAAGACTCAGCCGTCCCTTTCGAAGGATGAAGGTTCTTGCCACGCGCGCCACAGCCGCGCGTACCTGCCGCCCAGAGCCACCAGCTCCTCGTGGGTTCCCTGCTCCACGACGCGTCCCGCGTCCAGCACGGCGATGCGGTCGGCCGCCATCGCCTGGGTCAGCCGGTGCGCCACGAACAGCGTGGTACGGCCCTTGCAGGCGGCGGCCACGGCCCGCTCCAGCTCGGCGGCGCCCTGGCTGCCCGCCTCCGCGGTCGACTCGTCCAGCACCACGACCGGCGACCGGCCCAATACGAGCCGGGCCAGGGCGATCTGGGCGACCTTGGTGCCGTCCAGCCGCTCCCCGCCCTCGCCGACCACGGTGTCCAGCCCGTCGGGCAGCGCCGCGACCCACGTGTCGGCGCCGACCCTGCGCAACGCGTCCATCAGCTCGGCGTCGGCCGCCTCCGGCGCGGCCAGCCGCAGGTCGCCGGCGAGCGGACCGGAGAACATGTGCGTCTCCTGCGTCAGGATGCTCACCAGGGCCCGCGCGCCGGCCTCGTCCAGCCCGGCGAGATCGGTCGATCCGATGCGCACCGACCCGGCCTGCGGGGTCCCGATGCCCGCGATCAGCGCCGCCAGGGTCGACTTGCCGGCGCCCGTCGCCCCCACCAGCGCCAGCGACCCGCCGGCCGGGATCACCAGGTCGACGTCCCGCAGGACCGGCCGCTCCGAGCCGGGTTGGCTGCCGGGATAGCTGAACGTCAGCGCCTCGACCACCACCGGGTACGGCCCGGCGTCCGCGGCGGCCACCCGCCCCACCAGCCGCTCCTCCGTGGCCTCGCCCAGCACGCCGACCAGCCGGGTCAGGCTGGCGCCCGACTTCTGCGCCTCGTCGAAGGTGAACAGGATGGCGCCCAGCGGGTTGAACAGCCGGTGGAACAGCAGCGGCGCCACCGATGCCTCGCCCAGGGTGACGGCGCCGGCCTCCAGCAGGACGTACCCCACCACGAGGATCAGGACCAGCCCGATGAACTCGGCGCGGTTCTCCCTGCCGACGAACCGGCCGAAGAACCGGAACACCTCGACACCGAGATCGCGCACCCGCCACGACTCGCGGGTGACCTGCTCGCGGAAGGCCTCCTCCAGGCGGTACGCCCGGACGGTGTCGATCCCGTTCAGGCCGCTGATCAGCGCCTGCGCGCGATCGGCCTGCGCCTCCCGCTGCCGCTGGTAGAGCGGCGCGGACCGGGGGAGGTACCAGCGCAGGGCCAGCGCGTACGCGGGCAGCGCGCCGGCGCCCGCCAGGCCGAGCCGCCAGTCCAGCCCGAACATGCCGGCCGTGGCGATGAGGACCAGCACCCCCGACGAGAACACCGTGGGGACCGCCGTCCGGATGCCCTTGGACACCACGGCCACGTCGTCGCCGACCCTGGACAGCACGTCGCCCCGGCCGACCTGCTCGATCCGCGCGCTCGGCATGCCCAGCACCGCCCGTACGGCGCCTTCCCGCAGCCGCGCGAGCAGGTCCGCGCCCAGCCGCCCGATCAGGTACGTGGACGCCGTGGTGGCCGCCGAGCCGAGCAGCGCGGCGGTCACCATCAGCACCCCGACGGTGACCAGGACCGACCGCGACTGGCCTTCGACCACCCCGTCGACCACCCGGCCGAGCAGGAGCAACGGCAGCACCTGGAGCGCCGCCGCGGCCACCGCGGTGAGCGCGGTGGCGCTCGTCAGCCAGGGCACCTCGCGGCAGTACGCCGCGACCCATCGGGTGGCCTCGCGTCCGGTCGCCGTGCGCAGGATCGCCGGGGCGACGCGGGTGCCGGTGGTGCTCACACCCGGCCCACGGCAGGCCGGGGACAGGACACGTTCACCGGCATCACTAGGCGGCCGACTTGACGAGCTCGTCGATCGCGTACGGCAGGGACAGCAGGGTGCCCTGCGACATGGCCGCGCCGATCGCGGGGCCCTCGCTGTCCAGCAGGTACGACACCTTGCCGCCCTTGACCGCGGGCAGGTTGGCGAACAGCTTGAAGTTCTTCAGCGCGTTCTGGTCCGCCTGGTCGGCGATGACGAAGATGTGGTCGACGTCGATCAGGTCGATGCGCTCGGGGGACAGCACGGTGTAGAAGCTGCCGCCCGCGATCTTGTCGATCTCCGTCGCGCCCTTGAAGCCGATGCCCGACACCAGCCGTCCGCGCACGTCGGTGGTGGTGAACGGGGCGACCGAGTTCTTGTACCAGGACACCGCAACGGCGGTGCGCTCGGCGAACTCCGGGTGCGTCTTGCGGGCGGTGTCGAGCTTGTCCTGGATGCCCTGCACCAGCTTGGCGCCCTCGTCGGCCTTGCCGAGCGCCTTGGCGATGTGCAGCGCGTTGTCCTGCCACGGCGCGCTGAACGGCTCCTTCTCGGCCTTGGTGCGGCCCACCGTGGGAGCGATCTTGGAGAGCCGGTCGTAGGCGGCCTGGTCGATCTCGGAGTAGACCGCGATGATCAGGTCGGGCCGCAGGGCGGCGATCTTCTCGTAGTTGGGGCCGGAGTCCCCGTTGCTCATGATGACCTCGGGGCGGGTGTCGCCCCACTGGTCCTTCACCCAGGGCCACTGGGTGTTGATGTCGGGGGTCTTGCCCGGCGGGTTCGGGTACTGGTCGACCATGCCGACCGGCTTGATGCCGAAGGCCAGGATGGCCTGGTCGTCGGTGTAGCCGACGGAGACGACCCGCTGGGGGGCCTTGGTGATCTGCGTGGACCCGAACGCGTGCTCCACGGTCAACGGGAACACGCCACCACCCGTGGCGGCCGCAGTGGTGTCGCCGCTCGGCTTCTCCGCCGAGCCGGAACCGCATCCCGCGATCAATGTCGCAGCGGACAACACCACTGCGATGCCCCGCAAGGTCTTCGTCACTGTTCTTCGCTGGAGGAGCATCCGGAATCCCTTGCTTTCGTGCGATCCACTGGAACCGTAACATGCGCAGATTAGGTTAGCCTAACCTTACTTCTTCAGGTTCGCCCGCACCAGCAGGTAGACGAGGAAAGGGCCGCCGATCGCGGCGGTGACCACGCCGACCGGGAGGCTGACCGGCAGCGCCGTACGCGCCACCAGGTCCGCGCCGATCAGCAGCAGCGCGCCCACCAGCCCGGATGCCACCAGCGGCGGCGTCGGGCACCGTGACAGCCGCATCGCCACCTGCGGCGCCACCAGCGCCACGAACGGGACCGGGCCCGCCGCGCTCACCGCCACGCCGGCCAGCAGCACCGCGCACAGCAGCAGGACCGCCCGCACCATCGAGTACCGGACGCCCAGGCCCGCCGCGACCTCGTCGCCGAAGTGCAGCGGCCTGAGCTGGAACGCCACACACGACACGACGGCCATGAGGACGAGCGCGCACCACAGCGCCACCCAGACCTCGCCCCACGTCCGGTTGTCCAGCGAGCCGACCAGCCACGCCTGGGCCCGCGCCACGTCCCGGATGTCGGCCGTGACCAGCAGCCAGATCGTGATCGCCTCCGCCACGGCGCTCACCGAGATGCCGATGAGGATGAGCCGGAGGCCGTCGATCCCGCGCCGCCACGCCAGGAAGTACACCAGCAGCCCGGTGCCGAGCCCGCCCGCGAGCGCCGCCGCGGACAGGCCCACGGAGTCGACGACGGCCGCGGCGACCCCGCCCGACACCGTCACCAGGAACACCGCGACCGCGCTCGCGCCTCCGGTGATGCCCAGCACGTCCGGGCTGGCCAGCGGGTTGCGCGCGATGGACTGCGTGATCGCCCCGGACACCCCGAGCGCGATCCCCACGACGAGCCCGGCCAGGGCACGCGGCAGGCGCAGATCCATGATCACGAACTCGTCGACCCGCTCGCCCTGGCCGAAGAGCGTGGCGATCACCTGGGACAGGCCGATGGGGAAGTCCCCGGTGCCGATGGACAGGCAGAACGCCAGGAAGGCCGCCGCCGCCAGCAGCAGCGTGACCAGCACCATCCAGGGCCGCCACACGAACGACGCGTGGCCGAGCCGCACGCCCGGTGTCACCGGCCGCTTCACCGCCGTCTCGTTCATACCGTCTTGAACTTTCCGCGCCAGACCAGCGCCGCGAAGAACGGGGCGCCGACGACGGCGACGACGACGCCTGCCTGCAACTCGCCCGGCCGCGTCACCACGCGCCCCACGATGTCGCAGGTCAGCAGGATGACGGCGCCGAGCAGGCCCGCGCACGGCACCAGCCAGCGGTAGTCCGGCCCGGTGAGGTACCGGGCCACGTGGGCCACCATGAGCCCGAGGAACGCGATGGGGCCGCACGCCGCCGTCGTCGCGCCCGCCAGCAGGGTGATGGCGACGATGCCGACGGTCCGCGTGCGCGTGATGTTCACGCCCAGCCCGCGCGCGACGTCGTCACCCAGGTTGAGCAGGTTGACGGCGGGCAGCGTGGTGAGTCCCAGCACCAGCCCGGCCACGACGAACGCGGTCACCGGCCGGATGACGTCGAATCCGACCCCGGCGACGGTGCCCGCGTTCCAGAACCGCAGGGCGTTCAGCGACGCCTGGTCCGATAACGCGACCGCCGTCGTCATCGCCGCCAGGAACACCGCGACCCCCTGCCCCGCCAGCGCGAGCGTCAGCGGGCTGCCCGCGCCCCGGCCGATGCTGGCCAGCCCGAACACGACGGCGCCGGCGGCCGCCGCCCCCAGGAAGGCGAACCAGACGTACTGGTACGGATTGGCGAGTCCGAACAGGAGGATCACCGACACGACGGCGAACGAGGCGCCGGAGTTCACCCCCAGCAATCCCGTGTCGGCGATCGGGTTGCGCGTGTACCCCTGGATCAACGCCCCGCTGACCCCGAGGGCGACGCCCGCCACGATCGCGAGCACGGTCCTGGGCACCCGTACGGTCTGCACGATCAGCGCGATCTCGGTGAGCCGCTGGTCGGAGCCCGGCTCCGGGAACAACCCCTGCCACACCTCCGCGAGGCTCAGCCCGCGCGCGCCGACGGCCAGCGACACCGCCGCCGCGACCAGGAGAACCATCGCGAGCGCGCCCAAGCACACCACCCGCCGCCGGCGGACCCCTGTGACCTCGGACGTGGGACGTTTCTCCAGAGTCGTACTCATCGACCTACAATCCACGGGGGCGCGTCTCGATCATGAAACTTAGGTAAGTCTATCCTTAGTTTCTGGCCGACGATAGGGACGGAGTACGACCGCGCATGGAGCACACTTTCGCCACGTTCGGGTTCCCCGGTGAACCCGGTTCCGACGAGTTCTGGGCGGCGGCGGGAGCGCCCGCGTCGGTGCCCGCCGGCGACGGCTGGGTGACCCTGTTCCTGTGGCGCGGGTCTCCGGCGAGCGTCGGCTTCGAGAGCTGGTCGGAGCCCGTGCCCCTGCGCCGGTGGGGCGACACGGACTGCTGGTACGCCGAGGTGGCCATGCCCGCGCGGCTACGGGTGACGTACCGGTTCGTCACGGACGACGGGGCCTGCGCCGACCCGTTCAACCCGGCCGGCGCGGGCGGTGACCGGTCCATCGCCGCGACCCCGGACGCCCCCGCCCAGCCGCACTGGCCCGCCGTCGGCGCTCAAGACGTCCTGCCTCTCCCGCGCACCCGGATCCGCTGGAGCAGTGAGCGGCTCGGCGGGCGGCGCACCGTGCGGGTCCACCCGGCGGGCGGCGGCGGGCCGGTGGTCCTGCTGCTCGACGGGGACGACTGGCTGTACCTGCACCCGGCCATGACCGCGTTCGACTCGGCCGTCGCCCACGGCGAGATGCCCGCCGTCACGCTCGTCTTCCTGCCCGCCCAGGACAGGGAGGCCGAGTTCGGGTGCGTGGCCGAGCTGTGGGAGGCGGTCCGGGACGAACTCCTGCCACTGGTCGCCGAGAGCGGCGTGCCCGCAGACCTGGACCGGCTGGTGGTCGCCGGGCAGAGCCTCGGCGGGCTGAGCGCGATGTACGCGGCCCTGGAGTTCCCGGGGCTGGTGTCGGCCGTTGCCTGCCAGTCGGGGTCGTTCTGGTGGACGCCCGGCGCCGCCGGCCTGGCCGGCCCCATGGGCGGACCGCTCGGCGGCGCGATCGCCGAGCGCCTGCGGGAGCGCCCCGACCTGTCCGGACTGCGGGTCGCGTTCGACGTGGGGGAGCACGAGACGCGGATGCTCCCGCACTGCGAGCTGGTCGAGACCCTGGCCGAACAGGCCGGCGCGACCGTGCGGGTCTCCCGGTCGGCCTCGGGCCACGATCGGGCGGGCTGGCGGCACGCCCTGCTCAGGGATGTGGCCTGGGCGCTGCGGTGACGGCCGGGCCGTCACCGCGGCGGCCGTCAGCGCGAGAACGCGTACGGGGTGCGCAGCCGCCCGGCCACCGCGTCGACGATCTCCCCGGCCCGCACGGCGGTGTTCGACAGCAGCGTCGAGGTCAGGCCGTGGGTGTGCTCGGTGGCTCCCTGCACGTAGATGCCGCAGCGCAGGTGCGTGGAGGTGGCGATCCGGTAGTCACGCTCGATGCGCAGGGCGCCCGAGGGCAGCCGCTCGCAGTGCTCGCCGACGGCGCCCAGCAGGGTCAGCGGGTCGCCGGGCCGGTAGCCGGTGGCGTAGACGAGCGCGTCGGCGTCCAGGACGGTCCGCTCCCCGGTGGGCAGGAACTCGACGGTGGCGCGCACGCCCTCGGCGTCCCGGGCGACCTCGACGAGCCTGGAGGCGTTGAGGATGCGCAGCCGCTGGCTGCCCCGCACCTTCTCCTGGTAGTGCCTGCGGTACAGCTCGTCGATGAGGTCGAGGTCGACCACCGAGTAGTTGGTGGAGGCGTGGTAGGCGCGCAGGCTGTCCTTGACCGCCTCGGGCGCGTCGAAGTAGTGGTCGACCGCGCCGGAGTCGAAGATGCGGTTGGCGAAGGAGCTGTCGTCGGCGGGGGTGTAGCCGTACTTGGAGAAGACCGCGCACACCTCGGCGCCGGGGAAACGGCCGTGCAGGTGGTCGGTCACCTCGGCGGCGCTCTGGCCGGCGCCGACCACCACCAACCGGCGCGGGTCCGTCAGCGTGGGGAGCCTGTCCAGGAGCTCCTCGCTGTGCCAGACGCGTTCGTCGCCGACCATCCCGTCGGGCAGCACCGGGACCAGGCCGACGGCGACGACCAGGTTGCGGGTGCGGCGGGTGCTGAGCTCCCCGTCGCCCTGGCGGACCACCACGTCGAGGTACTCCACCGCGCCGTCGGCGGTGACGGGGGTGACCGCGACGACCTCCGAGCCGTACTCGACCTGGTCGGCGAACGGCGCCGCGGCCCACTCCAGGTAGTCGTGGAACTCCATGCGGGAGGGGAACATCGTCTTGTGGTTGATGAAGTCCAGCATCCGGCCGCGCGCCTTCAGGTAGGACAGAAAGCCGAACTCGCTGGTGGGGTTGCGCATGGTGACCAGGTCCTTGAGGAAGGAGACCTGCATCGTGGTGCCTTCGAGGAGCATGCCGCGGTGCCATCCGAACGAGAGTTGCTTCTCCAGGAACACCGCGTCGATCCGCTCGCCGGTACGCGCCTGCCGCTCGCGCAGCGCGATGGCCAGGGCGAGGTTGGAGGGTCCGAAACCGATGCCGACGAGGTCGTGGACGGGCTGCTCGGCAGTGGGCATGAAAGGCCTTTCGAGAGAGCGGTCCGAGATGGGAGCCTTGGGTGGAATCAAGAACCAACTTAGGTTAGGCTCGCCTAATTAGGCGAGCCTAACCTTTATTCCCCTCACCTCACAAGGAGAGCGCTGATGCGGGTCGTGATGTTCGGCTACCAGACCTGGGGGCATCGCACCCTCCAAGCCCTGCTGGACTCCGGGCATGACGTGGTGCTGGCAGTCACTCACCCTCAGAGCGACCACGCCTACGAGAAGATCTGGAGCGACTCGGTGGCCGAGCTGGCCGAGGCGCACGGCGTCCCGGTCGTGCTCCGCAACCGGCCCGACGACGAACTCCTGCTCACCCTCAAGGAAGTCGAGCCTGACCTCATCGTCGCCAACAACTGGCGCACCTGGATACCGCCGGAGATCTTCACCCTGCCCCGGCACGGCATCCTCAACGTGCACGACTCGCTGCTCCCGGCCTACGCCGGCTTCTCCCCGCTCATCTGGGCGCTCATCAACGGCGAGAAGGAGGTCGGCGTCACCGCCCACATGATGGACGCCGAACTGGACGCCGGGGACATCGTCGTGCAGCGCGCCGTCCCGGTCGGCCCGGCCGACACCGCCGCCGACCTGTTCCACCGCACGGTCGACCTCATCGGCCCCATCGTCGCGGAGGCCCTGGACCTCATCGCCTCCGGCCGTACCGAGTGGACGCCCCAGGACCGCACCAAGGCCAGCTTCTTCCACAAGCGTTCGATCGAGGACAGCAACATCGACTGGAACTGGCCGGCCGAGGACATCGAACGGCTGGTGCGCGCCCAGTCCGACCCCTACCCCAACGCTTTCACCCACTACAGGGGCGAGCGCGTCCGCGTCCTGAAGGCCTCGGTCTCCCAGGGTGTCTACGGCGGCACCCCGGGTCGGGTTTTCATCCGCGAGGGCGACGGCATCGTCATCGTCGCCGGCGCCGAGGCCCGCCGGGGCCGCAGCCACGGCCTGGTGATCGAACGGGTGCGCACCGAGGACGGCACCGACCTGCCGGCTGGCGAGGTGTTCCGGACGATGGGCGGCTACCTCTCCCGCCACCCGTGAGCGATCACTGGTAGGCGGAGGCCTGGAGGTCGTACAGGCGGGCATACCGGCCTGAGAGTTCGATGAGCTCGGCGTGCGTGCCGCACTCGGTGATGCGGCCGCCGTCGAGCACGACGATCAGGTCGGCCATCCGGATGGTGGCGAACCGGTGCGAGACCAGCAGGGTGATCCCGCCGGTGGCGTGCTGCCACTCCTGGGCCGCCTCCGCGTACCGCTGGTAGACCTCGTACTCGCTGGCCGCGTCCAGTGCGGCCGTCGGCTCGTCGAGTACGGCGAGCAGCGGCGTCGACCGCATGAACGCCCGTGACAGGGCGACCTTCTGCCACTGGCCGCCGGACAGCTCGACGCCGTCGCCGAGGGCCTTGCCGAGCCGGGTCTCCCCGCCCTCCGGCAGGCGGGCGAAGACCTGGGCGGCGCCGCCCTTCTCTGCGGCCCGCGCGATGTCGTGCATCCTGGGCAGGTCGCCCACGCCGACGGCCTCGCGGGCCAGGAACGGGAAGCGGCTGAAGTCCTGGAAGGCCGAGGTCACGCGGTCCCGCCAGGCTGCGGGATCCAGGTCGGCGAGGGGTGTCCCGTCCACAGTGATGGTGCCGCCGGTCGGCCGGTAGAACCCGCACAGCAGCTTGACCAGCGTCGTCTTCCCGCTGCCGTGGTCGCCGACCAGCGCCACCGTGGCCCCGGCGGGGAGCCGCAGGTCGATGCCGCGCAGCACGGGCGGCCTGCCGTAGGAGAAGTCCACGCCGGACAGGGTGATGCCGTCGCGCAGCCGGTCGGGCGGGGCGAGCGTGCCGCTGGTGCTCGCCGTGTGCAGGTCGCGCAGCCAGAGGTAGTGGCCGGCCATGGTCAGGCCGCGGGCGGCGAGGGTGAGCGCGTGGGTGAGCAGGTCGAGCTGGCCCCTGATCTGGCCGCCGAGCGTGGCCACCAGCAGCAGCGCGCCGGGACTGACCGTGCCGGACAGGGCCAGCTGAACGGTGAGGAACAGCGCCCCGATGAAGGCCGCCACGAAGACGAGCGAGCCGAGCAGGGTGAGACCGCCGACGGCGAGCGTGGCCCGCCACAGGATCGCGGTCCGCTCCTCGCGCAGGCGGCGCGCGATCGCGGCGGCGTGCGCGCCGGAGGCGCCGAGCCGGAGCTCCTTGGCGGAGTTCGCCTCGGTGATCATCGTGAAGAGGTGCTGTTCGGCCCGGTTGCGCTCGGCGGTCTCCGCCCTGGCCGCCTCGGTCCGGCGCGAGGTGGTCCGGGTGAGCAGGATCGACGGCACCGCGAACAGCGGCAGCGCGAGCAGCACGGGATGCACCCTGGCCAGCAGGATCGTGGTGATGACCAGCCAGAGCCCGCTCTGCACGACGCTCAGGCCGGCCAGCCCGGTGGTGACGGTGCGCGGGCCGAGCCCGCGGATCTGCTCGATCCGGCGCAGCGACTCGGTGTCCTCCAGGTGCGCGGTGGTCGGCAGGGTCGCGCACCACCGCATGATCCGCTTGTCCAGTACGGTGCCGACCTCGCTGCCCACCAGGCCGGCCTGCACCTGGATGACGCGACCGCCGGCCAGGACGAACGCGCCCGCCGTCGCCGCGCAGATCGCCCCGCCGACGATGAGCGGCCGGGACCCGGTGAGGGCGCCGTCCACGATCCACTGCAGGCCGAGGGCGGTCAGCGCGGGGGTGATCGCGCCCAGCGGGGTCAGGACGAGCAGCAGCCAGGTGCGCCCCGGCCGGTGGCGCAGGCACTCGCCCAGCAGGGTACGGATCTCGGCGAACCTCATGCGCTCTCCTTGAACTGCCGGGCCTGGAGGTGGAACATCCGCGCGTACTCACCGTCGGCGGTGAGCAGCTCGTCGTGGGTGCCGTCCTCGGTGATCCGCCCGCCGGACAGCACGACGATCCGGTCCGCCTTGCGCACGGTGGAGAACCGGTGCGAGATCAGGACGACGCTCGCCTGTCCGCGCACCTGGCGGATGCGGTCGAAGGCCTCCAGCTCGGCCTCGATGTCCAGGTTGGCGGTGGGCTCGTCCAGCACGAGCAGCCGCGCCCCGCAGGCGGCCGCCAGCGCCGCCCGGGCGAGCGCCAGCTTCTGCCACTGGCCGCCGGACAGGTCGCCGCCGTCGGCGTACTTGGGCGAGAGCACCGTCTCCCAGCCCCTGGGCAGCCTCTCGATCAGCCCGGTCGCGCCGACCGCGGCGGCCGCCGCCTCGACCTGCTCGCGCGTCGCCTCCGGCGCGGCGATCCTGATGTTCTCGTACGCGCTCAGCTCGTACCGGTTGAAGTCCTGGTACACCGCGTACGCCGTGGGCTCGGTGACCACGGTGCCGCCGCGCGGGAGGTACTGGCCGGTGAGGAGCTTGGCGAGAGTCGTCTTCCCGGCCCCGTTCACGCCGACTACCGCGATCACCTCACCGGGTGTGAGCGTTAACGTCACGCCTTTCAGCACGTGGACCTCCCCGTACCCGAAGTCCACGTCCTGAAGGGCGATCTGTCCGGCGCCGTCCGGTGTGGGCGGCGGCTCCAGATCGGGCGCGAGCGCGCGGATCCGGGTGACCGCCTCCACGGCGGGCATCGCGACCTCGTCCATGTCCTCGCCCTGGCTCGACATGGAGATGACGAACATGGCGGAGACCGCGCCGATCGTCGCGGCGATCCGGCCGACCGACACCTCACCGGAGGTGGCCACCGCCACGTACACCAGCGACGCGGTCGCCGCCCACCCGAGGAAGACCGCCATCTCGCGCCGCAGCAGGGCCACCCTCGACTCGACGACCCGCCGCGCGGCGTCGGCGATGTTCTCGTCCGCGTGTCTCTCCAGCCAGCCGGTCAGCCCGAAGATCCGCACCTCCTTGGCGTCCCGGCTGTCCGACATCATCGCGGCCCACGCGCGGCCGCGCAGCGCGGCCGGCATGGTGCCCGACACCACCTTGAAGAACTCCCGCCACATGCTCGCTCGGAAACGACCCAGCAGCAGCGCCGCCGCGACCGTCGCCGGGCCCCACCACCACACCACGGAGGAGAGCACCAGCATCGCCGTGACCAGCCCGGCCATGGTCAGCCCGGTCCGGAACCGGGCCACCGCCCCGGCGCCGATGCCCTCGTCGGACCAGGTCAGCAGCGGCGAGCGCATGGTGGTCAGCTCGTTCTGGACGGCGACGTCCTCCACCCGGTCCAGGGTCGGCAGCGCCAGCACGCGGGAGGTCAGCTCCTCGCGGACCGCCGCGTCGATCCGCTGCCCCACCCGTTCGGCCAGCGGCCGGCTCATCGAGCGGAGCACGTTGCCGGTGACCAGCAGCGCGCCGAGCAGCGCCAGCGGCGCCACGATGCCGACCTGCCCGGCCGCGCCGGTGGCGACGCCCTGTGCCAGGCGGCCCACCAGCTCGCCGGTCACCAGGGCCACGGCGGTCGGCTCCACCAGGAGGAACAGTTCGAGGAGGGAAAGGGCCGCCAGCCACGGCCGGCCGGCCAGCAGGAGGAAGCCCAGGAACCGGCGTTTGGGGGATAAGGCCACAAACAGCACCCTATCGACGTCCCGGCCTCAAGATTGATCAGCGCCGGCCGCACTGTGCGGCCGGCGCGGGGATCGCTCAGGGGCTGGAGCAGCCGATGCCGGTGGGCGTGTTCGCGCCGTTGCCGCCGGCGACGTAGCCGAACGTCGTGGTGCCGCCGCCTGCGAGGGTGCCGTTGTAGGAGGCGTTGCGGACGCTGATCGCGCCGCTGGTGCCGGTGTTGACGCCGCCCCACAGGTTGGTGACGGCCTGCCCGGCGGCCAGGGTCATGCCCACGGTCCACCCGTTCAGCGGTGCCGATCCGTTGTTGCGTACGGTCACCTCCGCCTGGAAGCCGCCGCTCCAGGTGTTGACCGTCCGGTAGGTCGCGGTGCAGGCGCCGCCCTGCCCGGGAGGCGTGGGCGTCGGGGTCGGCGTGGGGGTCGGGGTTCCCTCCAGGCTACCGGGGACCGAGCGCAGGGCACTGTACCAGACGGTCGCCATCTTGCTGTAGCCGCCGGCGTTGGGGTGGACGCCGTCGGCCAGGTCCGCGGTGGTCAGGGCGCTGTACATGTCCACCAGGTGAACGTGTTTGCCGGCTGCGGCCCTGGACTGCACGATGCCGGGGATCGCCGAGTTGAAGCCCCTGACGGTCGGGTCGGCGCCGTTGAGGGGGATGATCGTCGCCACGAACACCTCGGCGTCGGGCGCGGTGCCGGTGATGCGATCGATGAGCGTGGCCAGCCTGGAGGAGGCGCCGGTCGGGTTCTGGACCATGTCGTTGGTGCCGATGTGCAGCAGGATCGTACGCGGCTGGTAGGTGCGCAGCCAGGTCACGATGTTGGCGTCGATCTGGTCGATCCGCCATCCGGAGTGGCCTTCGTGGTCGTGGTCGCCCAGGTTCGAGGGACCGTTGAACTGGGATCCGACGAAGTCGACCCGGTAGCCGGCGGCCACGAGCTTCTGCCACAGGTCGACGCGGTAACCCCCTGGCACGTTGAACCCGTCGGTGATCGAGTCGCCGAGCGGCATCACCCGTACGCCGCCGTTCGACTCCGCGCCGGCCGCCGTTGAGTGCACCGTTGCGTACACCGTGGCCGCGAGCAGCGCCAGCACGGCGACCAGGCCGCTCAGCAGGCGCGTCATCCTCACCATGGATGTCTCCGTTTCTGTGAGCGCTAACAGAGACCGCGGTCCCTGAACGGTCGGCCCCTTCCACGTGGAGCGAACCCCGCCGGGCGTGGACCCGTCAATGCGCCGCTCCGCCGATCCCGTCCTGTCGCCCGCCGTCTTCCCTGGTCGCGCGGCGCGGCCCGCCCCGGACGGAGGATGAAAATTTCACGCCACCAGCCCGTGAAACGTTTCGGGTATCCGGCCTGAACGAGGCCCTCGAAGTGATCCGTACGAAGCTCGGAGGGCCTGGTCAAGTGGCCGAAATATTTCGGATCGCTATTGACACGTTTCGGAAGGCCTTCCACACTGGCCGTCGTCAGAGCGGCGTCCCCGGAAGGCATGAGGAGTTCACCTTGGGCACATCCCTCCGAACGGCCCGCAGACCGACGTTCGCCGCGCTCGCGGCGGCCGTGCTCGTCGCCGCGGCGGTCCTCGTCCACCTCGTCTCACCGAACGCGGGCGCGGCCGCCTGCGGCCCGCTGCCACCAGCGTCACCGGCACCCGCAACGGCACCACGCTGACTGTGACCGTGCAGGCCAACGGCCGCTCTGCCGCGTTCAACGCGACCGTCCGGCTGCCCGGCGGCACCGCCGCCACCCCGGCACTCACCTGCACCGTCACCTGACCACCCGTTTCGCCGGCCGGGCGTCATGAGCCGGCGTACTGCCCGGCGTACTCAGCCGAGGGCTCGATCGGGGTGATGACGTCGATGAGGACCCCGTTGGGATCGGCCACGATGAAGTGCCGCTGCCCGAAGTCCTCGCTGCGCAGCGCCAGCTCGGCGGTCAGCCCCGCGCCGACGACGAGCCGTTCCCATTCGGCGTCCACGTCCGCCACCTCGAAGTTGAGCAGCAGCCCGCGGACCGGGGCGCGATACGCCTCGGGCAGCGTCGGGTGGGTGTGGTCGAGCAGCGCGAGCTCATAGGACGGTGTCCCGGGGCGCCGCAGGCTGACGTACCAGTCGGCCTCGAACGTCGTCTCGAACCCCAGGAGCCCGGTGTAGAAGTCGCGGGACTCCTGAAGCCGGGCGGTGCAGATCACGGGATAGAAGCTGGTCAGTTTCATACGAACCTCTTTCGCATACCATCGGTACGTGAATGTGTATTTGACGTACCATCGGTATGTCAAGGGAGGAAGCATGAAGACGCACGGCGTCCGGGCGCAGCAGCGGGAGCAGACCAGGCAGGCCCTGCTGCGGGAGAGCAGGCGCCTGTTCGCGGACCGGGGCTACGGCGCGGTGAGCCTGTCGGAGATCGTCGCCGAGGCCGGGGTGACCAAGGGCGCGCTCTACCATCTCTTCGAGAGCAAGGCCGAGTTGTTCAGGGCCGTCCTGGAGCAGGTGCAGCAGGAGGTGGCCGAGACGGTGGCGCGGACCGCCGACGTCCACGACGACCTCTGGACCCGGCTGACCGTCGGCTGCCAGGCGTTCCTGACGGCCAGCACGGCCCCGGGCGTTCAGCGGATCATGCTCGTCGACGGCCCCGCCGTGCTCGGCTGGACCGAATGGCGCGCGATGGACGAGGCCGCCTCGGCCCGCCACCTGGCCGAAGCGCTCACCGACCTGATCAAGGAGGGCACGATCGCGCCCCAGCCGGTCGCGCCGCTGACCCACCTGCTGTCCGGCGCGATGAACGAGGCGGCGCTGTGGCTGGCCGGCTCGGACGACCCCGCGGACCTGCCGGCCACCCAGGCCGCCCTCGCACGGCTGCTGGAGGCGCTACGGCACGCTCAGCCCGACATCCCCGAGGAGGTGTAACCCTCGACGAAGCGGCGCTGCAGAGACAGGAACAGCACCAGAGGCGGCAGGGCCATGATCAGACCGGCCGCGCTGACGAGCGCCCAGTCGGGGGAGAAGCCCTGCTGGAAGGAGTAGAGCGACAGGGAGGCCGGCAGTTTCTCGCTGTCCTGGATGAACGTCACGGCCAGCAGGAACTCGTTGTACGCCTGCAGCCCCGCGATCAGGCCCGCGGTGAGGACGCCCGGCCAGATCAGCGGGAAGACGATCCGGGTGAACAGCCGCACCTCTCCCGCGCCGTCGAGACGCGCCGCCGCTTCGTACTCCCTGGGGACGGCGAGCAGGAACGAACGGATCAGCAACGTGGCGAACGGACTGTAGATGGCCCAGTAGATGACGATCAGCCCGAACCTGCTGTCGTACAGCCCGATCTTCGTCCACAGGGACAGCAGCGGCACCAGGAACAGCTGGATGGGCAGCGAGCTGGCGACCAGCAGATAGAGGATGAACAGACCGGGTTTGGGCAGGTCGAGCCGGCCGAGCGCGTAGGCGGCGCAGCCGGAGATGACGCAGACCCCCGCCGCGGTCGACACGGCGATGATCGCGCTGTTGACCAGGCCCGCGCCCATGTTCGCGTCGGTCCAGGCCGTCGCGAAGTTCTCCCAGCGGAACTCGCCGGGAAGGCCCAGGGGGTTGGCGCTGATCTCGCTCGGAGTCTTCAGCGAGGCCAGGACGAAGACCAGCATCGGGCCGAGGGCGTAGACGGCCAGGACGGTCAGGATCAGGTAGGCGAACGGGCGCCGGGTCATATCTCCCACCTCAGGCGGCGGCGCAGGTAGAGGTAACCGCCGACGGTGACCGCGCTGATCAGGGCCAGGATGACGCCGATCGCCGAGGCGTAGCCGGCCTGCTGCTCGCTGAACGCGGCGCGGTACATCACGGTGCTGAGCACGTCGGTCGAGCCGGCGGGACCTCCCTGGGTCAGGATGTAGATGTAGTCGAAGACGAGGAACGACCAGATGACGGTCATCAGCGACAGGAACATGAAGGTCGGGCGGATCGACGGCAGCGTGATGTGCCAGAACTCGCGCCAGCTGCCGGCGCCGTCCATCCTCGCCGCCTCGTAGAGCGACGGCTCGATCGACTGCATGGCCGCCAGGAAGATCACGACCAGGAAGCCCCACCACTGCCAGTTGTTGATGAAGGCCACCGCGCCGAGCGCGATCCGCCCGTCACCCAGGAAGTTCACGTCGTTGAGCCAGGGGAGGCCCAGGCTGCCGAGGGCGGGTGCCAGGCCGCTGGTCGGGCTGAGGATCTGCCGCCAGATGGCGGCCGAGACGACGGTCGCGATCACGTACGGGATGAAGTAGAGCAGCCGGAACAGCAGTTGGCCGCGCTGGATCCGGGACAGCAGGAAGGCGCCGAGCAGCCCCATCGACATCGGCACGACCAGGAAGAAGGCCGTCCAGAGCAGGTTGTGCAGCAGGGCCCCGCGGAAGTCGGGGCTGCCGAACAGCGTCGCGTAGTTGGCGAGCCCGACGAAGTGCGCCTCGTCGAGGCCGTCCCAGTCCGTGAAGGAGTAGTACACCGACATCAGGCCGGGCCCGGCGACGACGAGCAGGTTCACGAGCAGCAGCGGAGCGATGAACAGCCAGGCCGTCAGCCGGGCGCGGGCACGGGGCGCGCTCACGACTCGGGGGCGAACGGCTTGGCCACCGCGCCCGCCGCGAGCTCTGCGGCGAAGGTCTTCTGCAGTCCGGCGCAGAAGTCGGCGGGCGACATCGCACCCGTGATGACCTTGTCGAACTCCGTGTAGAGATAGGTGTCCGTCTTCGGCGGGACGAAGCTCCAGCTCGCGTAGCCCAGGTTCGTGGTCTCCGGGATGGCCTTGTACAGCCGCGCGACCCGCTCGTCCATGCCGGCCGGGTAAGCGTCGGCGGAGACCTTGAGCGGCGGGGGGTTGGTGCCGGTCGTGGCGAGGAAATCGAGCATGCGCTTGGGATCGGCGATGAGGTAGTCGATGAACTCGGCCGCCCCCGCCGGGTTCTCCGAACGCGCGTTGATCGACAGCGTGGTGCCGATCGCCAGCGGATAGACCCCGGCGGGCACGCCGTCACCGAGCGAGGGCAGCGGCGCCCAGTCCCACTTCTTGCCGCCGGTGAAGAACGTGCCGGCCGAGTCGAAGCTCCACGTTCCCGTCATGTACATCGCGACCTTGCCGCTGGCGAGGCCGGTGAACATGTCGGTGTCGGTGTTGGTGAAGTAGCGGTCGGCCCCGCCGCCCCACCAGCCCTTGTCGATCTGCGCCTTGAACAGGGTGATGGCGTCGACGAAGACCTTGTCGTCCCACTTGCGGGCGCCGGTGAGCGCCTCGTGGATGGCCTTCGGGCCGGCGGCGGCGTTGAGCACGCAGGTCAGGTACCACTCACTCTGCGCCTTGTAGCCGCTGTTGCCCGCCCCGACGGGGATCAGGCCCGCGCTCTTGGCGGCGGCGCACACGGTCTCGAACTCGGCCAGCGTGGTCGGCACCTTCCAGCCGTGCTGGGCGAAGGTGTCGGGGTTGTAGTAGAGCACCAGCGAGCCGTAGCCGGCGGGCACGGAGTGGAGCTTGCCGTCGATCTTGCTGACTTCGTACGCCCAGGGCAGCAGTTTGTCCTGCCAGCCGTACTTCGTGGCGTACTCGTCGAGCGTCACGGTCTTGGCGCTCTTGGCGAAGGACAGGGCGGCCGAGGGGCCGTCGGCGTAGACGACGTCGGGGCCCTTGCCCGCCGCCACCGCGGTGTTGGTCAGGTTGCCCAGCGTCATGAGCTGCTTGACGTCCATCTTGACGCGGACGTCCTTGGCGCTCTTGTTGAAGGCGTCGACGAGGTTCTGGCGGAAGTACTTCTCGCTGTCGGGGGTGGCGAAGGCGGCCCAGTAGGTGACGCTGTTGCTGCCGGAGCCGGAGGACGAGCTGCCGCACGCGGCGAGCGCCAGACCGGCGGCCACGGTGGTGCCGCTCAGCTTGAGGAAGTCACGGCGGGCGAGGTTGACGGACAAGGTGGTTCTCCTTACGGACGGCTATGACGAGTCGCGGACGATGAGCCGGTGAGCGAGGACGATCTCGCGGGCCGTGTCGTCGTACTCGCCGGCCAGCCGGTCGAGCAGAAGACGTGCGCAGGTCCTGCCGATCTCGCGGGCCGGGTTGAGCACTGTGGTCAGGGCGGGGGTGATGAGGGAGGCGGCCTCGATGTCGTCGTAGCCGGTGACGGCCACGTCGCCGGGGACGGACAGACCGAGCTGCCTGGTCACGTCGAGCGCTCCGACGGCGATGAGGTCGTTGGCGCAGACCAGGGCGTCGGGGCGGGGCGAGCGGGAGAGCAGGACTTTGGCCCCCTCCACGCCGCCCGCCCGGGTGAACGTGCCCGAATGGATCAACTCGGGCAGGATCGGCCGGCCGGCCTCGCGCAGCGCCCGCTCGTAGCCCTCGAGCCTGATCTGGCTCGGGTGCGCGTGCGGCTCGCCGTTGAGGAACGCGATGCGCTGGTATCCCCGGTCGATCAGGTGGCTGACGATGTCGTGCACGCCGCTGGTGTCGTCGGCCCTGACGATGTCGCCGAACTCGGCGCGGAAACGGCCGCCCAGCCGTACGAGCTTGGTGCCGGACTTCGCGATCTTGTCGATGTCCTGGTCGGTGGCGCCGTAGGTGGCCAGCACGATGCCGTCGACCCGGCGGGCCAGCACGTGCCGTACGACCTCGGGCAGGGCCCGGCTGGGCAGCGCCGCGTCGGTGACGGACAGCAGGTAGCCGCTCGACATCAGCACGTCCTGCAGCCCCGCCGCGACCAGCGGATAGAACGGGTTGGTCAGATCGGGGACGATCAGCGCGATCGACTCGCTGCGGTCCGTGCGCAGGCTGCGGGCCGAGGGGTTCGGCCGGTAGCCGAGCTCTTCGATGACCGCCTCCACCTTGGCCCGGGTACGGGCGCTGACCGGTCTGCGGCCGCTCAGCACGTGCGACACGGTCGTCACGCTGACTCCGGCGGCCGCGGCGACGGCGGCGATGTCCGGGCGCCGGCCTGCTTCCTTCATCTCGCTCCCACAAAATGCAAATCGATTTGGGTCGTAGCATGGAGTGCGGCCCCGGCTCCGGTCAAGGGGTCAGCGTAACGATCCTGTTTCCAGAAGTCATCCCAGGCAGCTCGCTGTTCGTGGGGGAGCGTGCGCTGCTAGCGTGTGCGGCATCATGCAAAACGATGCGACTCTGGAGAGCGAGTGACCACTCTGGACCGGTGCCGAGGCGCGCTGCTCGGCCTCGCGGTCGGCGATGCCCTCGGCGCACCCACCGAAGGCATGACACCTGCTGAGATCCGCGCACGCTACGGCAGGGTCATCGACTTCCTCACCGAGGACGCGGCCGGCACCGACGACACCGAGTACGCGGTCCTCTGCGCCCGGGGCCTGCTCGCCCACGGCAGGAGCATCACCGCCGACGACGTGGCCGACGTCTGGCTGGACGCGGTCGCGGCGCAGCGGGGCGGCTTCCACGGCGCCGGCTTCAGCGAGATGGTCGCCCTCGCCAATCTGCGTTCGGGGCTGCGACCGCCGCAGAGCGGTAGCGACAGCTACGAGATGTGGAGCGACGGCGCCGCGATGCGGATCGCTCCCGTCGGCATCCTCTGCATGGGCGACCCCGACGAGGCCGCCAGGATCGCGGCCGTCGACGCCTCGGTCAGCCACGCCCGCGACGGCGTCTTCGGCGCCCAGGCGGTCGCCGCGGCCGTCGCCGTCGCGATGACCGCGCACGACCACCGCGACGTGATCGACGCGGGGGTGCGCGCGCTGCCACGGGACTCCTGGTCGGCGCGGCTGGTGGGCCGGGCGCTCGACGTGGCCGCGGCGGCGGGCTCACCCGCCGCCGCGGAGGAAGCGCTGTACGCGGAGATCCCGCTCTTCCACTACCCCTGGGCCGATGCCGCCCCGGAGGCGGTCGCGCTGGCCTTCGGCCTGTTCGCCGCCCACCGGGGGGACTTCACCCAGGTGGTGCTGGCGGGGGTCAACATCGGCCGCGACTCCGACACCATCGCCGCCATCGCCGGCGCCATGGCGGGCGCCCTGCACGGCGCCCAGGCCATCCCCGAACGGTGGCGGGCCCAGGTGGCACGCGTGAGCGGACGATGCATCACCGCCACCGCCGGCACGGACCTCGTCGAACTGGCCGACCGCCTGCACGACGCCGGCCGACAGAGCTCGCCGCTCAGGGAGGTGGCCGTCGATGGGCGTTGACGCCACCGCCACGCGGGACAACCGTGCGGCCGGCGCCCTGCTGGGGCTGGCCGCCGGCGACGCCGCGGGCCTTCCCGCCCAGTTCCACCGCAGGGCCGGCTCGGCCTGGGCGCGGGCCGCCGGTTGGCGGCTCTCGGCCGCGCTGGACGAGCAGCGGGTCTCGCGCCCGTTGCTGCCGTTCACCCTCGGCATCGGGGACGACATCCCGCTGTCCCCCACGGACGACGCCGAGACCGCGGCCATGGCTGCGCTGGTGCTCCTCGAGGCACCGGGCCACGACGCGGCCGCGCTCTTCGCCGAATGGCGCAGGCGGATGTCGTCCGACGTCTGGACCGGCGTCGCCGAACGCTCCGCGATCATCAACAGCGCCAGGGGCCTGACGCCGCCCGCCACCGGCAACGACAACCCGATGCACTACTCCGACAGCGCCGTGCCCGCCGGAGTGTCGATCGGCCTCTACTACGCCGGCGACCCGGCCGGGGCCGCCGAGGTCGCGCGACGCTATGCCGAGATCACCCACGCCGAGGACGGGGTCTGGGCCGCTCAGGCGATGGCCGTCGCCATCGCGTCGCTGGTCGGCGGCGCCTCCCTCCGCGACGCGCTGCGGGAGGCGGAGGGCGCCTTCCCCGAGAACAGCTGGACCGCCCGCAACCTCGCCACGGCGGCCCGCGTCCGCGAGTCGGCGCGTACGGCCTTCGAGGCCGTCCCCGGCCTGGTCGAGCGGCTCAGCCCGGCCGTGTACAGCCATGGGGGAGTGGCCGCCGAGACCCTGCCCACGGCCTTCGTCCTGGCCGAGCTGGCCGACGGCGACCTCGCCACGGCCCTCGGCTCGGCCGCGCTGGTGGCCCGGCAGTCCGACAGCATGCCGGCCATGGTGGGCGCGCTGTGCGGCGCGGCGTCGGGGGCCGCCGCCGTCCCGGACGCCTGGCGGCGGCATGTGGATGAGATCGCGGGCGTCCTGGTCCCCGACCTGAAGGGGCTCAGCCTCACGGCCCTTGCGGGTCGCCTGCTGGCCGCGTCCGAGTCGGACGGCCGCAGGCCCGGCTGAGACGAACGGGCGGTCGTCGTCCGGCTGCTCATAAGGGCGGCGGCTGCCAAGACGCCCCGGAGCAGTACGGCCCCGGGACGAGCTGCCACGGCAGGGCTGTCCGCGTTGGCCCGCCGGGCTCGGTCTGCATGGCTCGGTCTGCAGGGCTCGGTCCGCAGCGCTCGGCCCGCAGGGCTCGGCCCGCAGCGCTCGGACCATGGGGCGATGAGGCCTGGCCCATGACGCCCGACATGAGCACCGTTGTCGGCATGGCGCGCAGTCCGGCCGCAGACCGCCGTCAGGACGACGAGGGGCGGGAACTTCCCCCTCGTCGTCCTGACGGCGGCAGGCCGACCGCGCCTCGGCTTCGGCGCCGAGATCGACGTGGCGTACGGCGTTCGCCGCAGGTCATGGGACGACACGGGACCCGGGTTAAAAGTGGGTGACATTTCGCATCACGTGCCGGAATGTTGGACGAGGGCGATGAGTTTTGTCGGTGGTGTAGGTCAGTCTGTGTATGACCACGACTACTCGTGAGACCCAAGGCTGGAATGCCGGCCGTGACGACACCATTTCCGACAATTCTGATAGAGGTACCGTGCCCAGCCCACAGCTCGACTCACCCGCCAAGTCCGCGGCCGCCGGTTCAGGCCGCACCCCGGCCGTGATCCGGCTGCTTGTGCTCGCCACGTTCGTGGTCATCCTCAATGAGACGATCATGATCAATGCGATCCCGCGGTTGATGGACGCGCTGCACATCACCGAGCAGACCGCGCAGTGGCTCTCGACCGCCTTCATGCTGACCATGGCCGCGGTCATCCCGATCACCGGCTGGTTCCTGCAGCGGGTGTCCACCCGCAGCGCCTACACGGTGGCGATGGCGTTGTTCTTGATCGGCACGGCGCTGGCCGCCGTCGCGCCGACGTTCGAGGTGCTGCTGGGCGCGCGCATCGTCCAGGCGTCCGGGACGGCCGTGATGATGCCGCTGCTGATGACCACGCTGATGCAGGTGGTGCCCGAGGAAGATCGGGGCAAGGTCATGGGCAACGTCACCCTGGCCATCTCGGTCGCGCCCGCGATGGGCCCCGCGATCTCGGGCGTGATCCTGCAGTTCGGGTCCTGGCGCCTGCTGTTCGCCGTGGTGTTCCCCATCGCCGCCCTGATCGCCTGGAGCGGCCTGAAGCGGCTCAAGAACATCGGCGAGCCCCAGTTCAGCACCATCGACTGGTTCAGCGTGGTGACCGCGGCGGCCGGATTCGGCGGCCTGGTCTACGGGCTCAGCCGGTTCGAGGGCGGTGACGTCCGGCTTGCCGCCGGGATCGTGGCGGCCGGGCTGGTCACCGTCGCCGTCTTCGTCTTCCGCCAGTTGTCGTTGCAGAAGCGCGACGTGCCGCTGATGGACCTGCGCACCCTGCGCCACCGCACCTACACCGTCGCGCTGATCCTGATGTCGGTGTCCTTCATGGCGATGCTCGGCTCGATGATCCTGCTGCCGCTCTACCTGCAGAGCGTCCGCGGGCTCAGCGCCCTGGAGACCGGGCTCCTCGTGATGCCGGGCGGCCTGGCGATGGGCCTGCTTGGTCCGACCGTCGGCCGCCTGTTCGACCAGTTCGGCGGCCGGGTGCTGGTCATCCCCGGCGCGATCGGCATCATGCTCTCGCTGGCCGGCTTCACCCAGGTCACGATGACCATGCCGTACTGGCAGATCCTCGGCCTGCACGCGCTGCTGATGGTGAGCCTGGCCGCGACCTTCACCCCGGTGTTCACCCTCGGGCTCGGCGCGGTTCCCCCGCACCTCTACTCCCACGGCAGCTCGATCCTGAGCACGCTCCAGCAGGTCTCGGCGGCCCTCGGCACCGCGCTCGTGATCACCGTGATGAGCGCACGCGCCGACGCCCTGAAGGCCGAGGGGGTCGCCGAGGCGCTCGCCAACCTCGACGGCATGCGACTGGCGTTCATCCTCGGCGCGGTGCTGTCCGTGGCCGTGGTCATCACCGCCCTGCTCCTTCCCGCCCGGGCGGAACACGCCGTCGAGCTGGAGGAAGCCGGTCGATGAAGCCGCAACCCGGCTCGGCATGACCTGGTCAGGCGGCGCCTGAACGCGACCGACGTACGATGAGCACTTAACCCGGCCCGGCACAGGGTCGGGTTAAGTGCTCCGGGGGTGCAGGTGGCGTGTCCTCGACTCCGGCGCCGCCCTTTGAGAGGCGGGTCGGTGTGCCCGGCCGATCGTCACCGGCTGCTCCGTGCCGAGAGAGTAGTGCCGTCCACGGGTCATCAGCGGTGGTGGGCGTGGTGGCCGAGGCGGTGGGAGAGGGTGGCGGCGCCGGTGCGGACGAGGTCGGTCCACTGTTCTCGGCGCTCGTCGGTCCAGCGGACGGTGGGCACCGAGACGCTCATCGCGGCCACCATGCGGTCAGTGTGATCGAGTACGCCGACGGCGACGCAGGCGACCGCTTCGTTGGACTCGCAGTTGTCGTAGGCCACGCCTGCCTGCCGGATCTCGGCCAGTTGTGTGCGGAGCCCGGCGGGCGTGGTGATGCTGTTCGGGGTCATCGACTGGAGGGGCCGGTCGTGCGGGTAGCGGGCATCGAGTGCCTCCGGGGTCAGGGTGGACAGCAGCATCTTCCCGACCGCGGTGCAGTGCGCCGGGAGCCGGCGGCCGACCGCGGAGACCATCCGTACCGAATGGGTGCTGTCCACCTTGGCGATGTACACCACCTCGGCTCCGTCCAGTATCGCGACGTGCACGCTCTCGTCGCAGGCGGCGGCCACCTCGGTGGCCGCGTGCTGAGCCTGCCTGGCCAGGTCGAGGCGGTCGGCGAAGAGCCCGCCCAGCTCGAAGAGCCTCATGCCCAGCTGGTAGCGGATCGGGGCGCTCGGCTCGGCGACCAGGTAGCCGCGGTTGACCAGGGTGTTGACCAGCTCGTGGACGGTGGTCCTGGGCAGGCCGAGACGGGCGGTGATGTCGGAGGCGGCCAGCTCACCCTCGGCGAGGAACAGCTCGAGGATGTCGAGCGCTCGGTTGACCGCCGGAACCGTTCGGGCCATCGCTGTCTCCTGCTGGTCGGGAGGCGTGGCATGTCCATCGGCCGGCATTGACGACCGCGAGCCGGAATCGTTAGCCTCCGCATGTCGATATACCGAACCTTGTTCGAGATTTCGAACAATACGGGACTGGGAGCGCGATGTCCACCACTCATGAGCTGCTCGTCCGTCTTGGGCTGCCCGCTGACGACGGGTCCACGCCTCCGCCGTCTCCCGGGCGGTTCCCCGACGGGGCCCAATACCGCGTCGAGATCCCCAGCGTGGAGGGGCCGGCCAGCCTCGCCGCCGTCCTGCGCGAGGCGCAACGGCTGGACGTCCCGGTCACCCGGGTCTCGCAGGGCAGCGGGGTGGGCCTGCTCACGGACGGCGAGATCACCGACATGGTCGGCATGGCCGCCGACGCCGGGGTGGAGCTGTCGTTGTTCGCCCGGCCGTGTGCCGGCTGGGACACCTCCGCGATGAGCCGCGCGCCCGCCGGAGGTGGCCTGGCGCCGGCGGTGCGCGGGCAGGACCAGCTGGTCGCGGTGGTGGACGAGATCCGCCGGGCGGCCGAACTGGGCGTGCGCAGCGTTCTGATCGCCGACGTGGGTGTGCTCTCGGTGTTCGGCCGGCTGCGTGAGAGCGGGGAGCTGCCCGCGGAGATGCAGGCCAAGATTTCGGTGATGCTCCCGATCGCGAACCCGGCCACCGCCAAGGTGATCGCCGGGCTCGGCGCGGACACGCTCAATCTGCCGACCGACCTGACCCTCGCGCAGATCCGAGCCATCCGCGGTGCGATCACTCAGCCGCTGGACATCTACGTCGAGTCGCCGGACAACCTGGGCGGGTTCGTCCGACACTACGAGCTGCCCCGGCTGGTGGAGCTGGCGGCGCCGGTGTACGCGAAGTTCGGTCTGCGCAACGCCCCGGACATCTACCCGTCGGGCAGCCACCTGGAGTCCACGTCGGTGGCGCTGTCGATGGAGCGGGTTCGTCGCGCCAGGCTGGGGCTGGACCTGCTGGCGCGGGCCGGTTCCGAGGCCGTGTGCTCCGTCGCCGGCGCTGCCGGACTGGCCCTACCGGTCACCGGCTGACGTCGGGCGGGTCGCGTCGGCCAGGTCACGTCGGGCGGGGTCACGTCGGGCGGGGTCGCGTCGGGCGGGCCCTGCCGGTCAGCGGTTGATGCCGGGTGGGGCGGACCTGGCAGATTGCGCCCCACCCGGATCGGTTCAGCGCCCGCCGTCGACGTTGTATCGGTACGCGTCCAGCGCGGGCAGCGCCTTGCCGGTGAAGTCGAACAGGGTCGTGTTGCTGACGAAGTTCGGCTCGCCGACCTCCCAGCCGACCCCGGGCGCCGGGATCATGACCGGGTCCCAGTAGAGATCGCCGATCACGGCGCCGTCGGGCACGCTCTTGAGCGCGGCGAACAGCTCATAAAGGAAGTCGCGCTGCCCGGCGGGAGTCTCCCCGTAGGGCACGGGGCCGTTGTCGTGGAGCTGGCCTTCGAGGCCTTCGTGGGTGACCGGGTTCCAGTTGATGCCGGTCTCCATCACCATGATCTTCTTGTTGAACTCCCGGCTGATGGCGTCGAAGAACCGGACGACGGTGGGGATGTCACGGCGGGTCCAGAACGGGTAGTAGGACGAGCCGATGAGGTCGTACGGGACGCCGAGCCGGTTGAGCAGGCCGAAGAACCAGCGGTACTCGTCGTAGTCGCCGGCATCGGTGATGTGGATGATGACCTGTGTGTCCGGCGACACCTCCTTGGTGGCCCGGTAGCCGGCCTTGAGGAACCGGGCCAGCGCCGGCGCCCCGTCGGCGGTGTAGGAGTAGCCGTAGGGGAAGAGCAGCCCGCCCTGCATCTCGTTGCCGAGTGAGACGAAGGCCGGCGGCGTCCCCTGGGCGGCCATGCGCTGGAGGACGTACCTGGTGTAGTCGTAGACGTGGCTCTCCAGCTTGTCCACGGCCTGTTCGCGGAGCAGGTCCGTGACGTCGCGCCAGTCCTTGGGGATGTCCTGGATCTCGCCGTTCGTCCAGTAGTCGCTGTAGTGGAACGTCAGCTGGATTCGCATCCCGTACCGGGTGGCGCGCCGGGCGAGGTCGAGGATGTCCTCCTCGTCCTGGTAGCCCTCGGGTAGATAATGACCGGGATACCCGACCCGCGGGTGATCGGGGCCGGTGTCGTTGTAGAGGCGAAGGCGGACGATGTCCGTCCCGTTCTCCGCCATGATCTTCAGCGGGTCCTCGCGGCGGCCCCGCTCGTCGTAGTACCTGCCGCCGCTGTCCTCCACCCAGTTGAGCATCGTGATGTCGCCGCCGGCGAGGAAGTCGTACGGCGCTCCGGCGGTCAGCCGCACGTCGTCGAGCCGGGTCCAGCCGCCCTGGGGAGCCTCGGTGCGCAGGCCGATGGTGAGCCTGCCGTGCCGGACCTCGACGCCGCGGACGGTGACGACCGTCCAGGCGGACGACACCGGCACCGCGGTGCGGGCCTGGCGTCCACCGGCCGGCTCGGCGAACAGGTAATTGGCGCGCTGCCCGCCGCCGCTCTGGGCGTAGGCGGTGAGGGTGTAGTGCCCGTCGGGCACGCGCACGGCCTGGGTGGTGGTGACCGTGTACGCCCGCGTGCCGTTGTGCTGCAACGCGAACGCGCCGGTCCGGGCGGGCCCGGCGATCGTCGCCGCGCCGCGGGTGCCCGCCGCGCGCCAGCCCGGTAACTCGGCCGGCCCGGTGGGAGGGGTCTCGAAGCCGGAGTTGCGGATCTCGGGGGAGGGCGCCGCCTGGGCGACGGCCGGCGCCACGGGCCCGAGCAGGCTGAGGACCAGTCCGGCCGCCAGGCCTGCGCGAACGCTCCAACTGGCCATGGGCATCAGGGCTCCTTCGGAACGGGGGGTGGGGGCCCAGTGTGGCTGTCGTGTTTCAGGAGTGTCAACTGATTAATAATATTTTTCAATACAAAAGTATGCTTGTTAAAGGCATGGTCGCCACCGTCGGCCGGACCTCGCCGAGGTCGGGAAGCAAGGAGGCCACGTGCGAACCCCGGGACGGGGAGATCGGCTTCGCCGCGCTGAGCCGGGTGATCGACGAGGCGCACCAGCGCGTACGGGGCCCGCCAGAACGTCGACTTCACGCACCCCGCGTTCCGGTTCCACGCCGAGCGGATCCTGCGCCGGATGGGGGAGGAGTTCGGCCGCCACCCAGGGGTGATCGGTTTCCAGGTGGACAACGAGAATCGGCGTGCACCAGATCGCCAATCCGCACGTCGTCCAGCGGTGCCGGGAGCACGTGACGCACGACCTCATCGGCGGCGACGGCGGTCGCAACACCGACCTGCGCGCCACGGCGCAGCGGATGGACGTCACCGCGGTGAACATCTACCTGCCGCTCCAGAACGCTCTGCGGCTGCCCGAACCTCCCGCCGAGGAGATGGCGGGCCTCGGCCCGGACTGGTCACGCGACTACGGCGCCTGCGTCGCCTCGTGGAAGGCCGATCTGGCCCGGCGGCGGCCGGCTGTGGTTCGTCGCCAACCACGGTTGGGAGCCAGGTGCCGGAGGCCGCCGAGGACGGCGGCACGCTGCGGCTGGGCCCGTGGGAGAGCCGAGTCGTCGTGAGGTAGACCGGACGACGCGGAGTGGCGCGGGCTCAGCGTGCGCGGTTCCGGTACGCGGTAGGCGCGAGCCCGTGGACGCTCGCGAACTTCCGGGAGAAGTACAGGGCGTCGTCGTACCCGGCCTCGCGGGCGACGGCCTTGACCGCGAGGCCGGAGTGGTCCAGCAGCTCGCGTGCGCGCGCCATCCGGAGCTGCGTCTGGTACTTCAGCGGAGAGACCCCGAGCTGCTCCCGGAAGAGGGCGCCGAGCTGGGACGTGCTCAGCCCGACCATCGCCGCCAGCGAGTCCACGGAGGTGCGCTGGGGCGTGGTCGCGCGCAGGTGCTCGACGGCGCGTTCGACCGGGCTGAGCGAGGTTCCGAGGGGACGGCGGCCGGTGGCGACGACCTGGGCGAGCGCGTTCCACGCCGCGCCGGCGGCCCGTACGAGGCCGCCCGTGGTCCCGGCGTCCAGGCCGTCGATCACCTGGGAGATGAGACTGGCGACGGGTGCGGGATCCCGGAGATGCGTGACGATCCCGCCGGCCGCCGCCAGCCCGGCGCTGACGAGGTCGGCGGCGTCGGCGCCCACGGCGTGGAACCACCACAGGGTCCAGGGGTCGGTGTCCGAGGCCCCGTACTCGTGGGCCATCCCGGCGGGCAGGAGGACCGCGTCGCCCCGCTGAACGGCGAAACGTCCATCACCCATCTCGACCCATCCCGAACCGTCGGTGCAGACCAGCAGGATGTGCTGTCCGGCGCCGCCGGGCCGGGCCGCTCCATGCCGTGCGGCGCGGAGAAAGATCCCGGTATCGGTGACAAGGAGCCGGTTCGTCACGGGCCGGCTGAGAGCCCTGCGCACCATGGGCCGGGGGACGACCAGCATCCGTCCGCCGGCGAACCCCTCAGGCAGCGTCGTTTCGTCCATATGAGGCAGTGAAACGCCCATCGGCTCGCCGGGTCAACCGGCCGTACGATCGCCCACGCCCCTCTCGAAGGAGAACAATGAACGACAAGGCCCGCACCGTGCGCGTCTCTCCGCAGGCCCCGCCCCGCCGGGGACACCTCCCGTTGGGAGACGACACGAGGACGTCGGACCGGATCGAGGTCACGAGCCGGTGGCTCGAACGCGGCGGCAGGCCCTGGTTCCCGGTGACCGGGGAGATCCACTACTCCCGCATCCCGCGCGAGCGGTGGAACGAGGTCCTCGGGCACGCGCGCGCCGGCGGACTGGACACGGTGGCGACGTACGTGCTCTGGCAGGCGCACGAGCCCGAGCCCGGCCGGTTCCGGTGGGACGGCAACCTCGACCTGCGCGCGTTCATCGAGCTCGCCGCACGCCACGGCCTGGACGTCGTCGTCCGGATGGGCCCGTGGGCACACGGCGAGGCGCGCCGCGGCGGATTCCCGGACTGGCTCGTCGAACGCGGGCTCAAGACCCGCACCAACGACCCCGCCTACCTGGAGCTGGTCCGCGCGCTCTACGCCCAGACGATCAGCCAACTGGCCGGCCTCACCCACGCCGAGGGCGGGCCCGTGGTGGGCGCCCAGATGGACAACGAGCTGTACGACCAGCCGCAACATCTCGCCATGCTCAGGCGCATCGCCGAGGACCTGGGACTGCGGGTGCCCCTGTGGACCGCGACGGGCTGGGGCGGCGCCCTGGTGCCCGAGACGCTGCTCCCGCTCTACAGCGCCTACTCCGACGGGTTCTGGGAGGACTCGCAGACGGAGTGGCCCGAGTTCGCGGCCCACCACTTCCGCTACAGCGGGGTCCGCGACGATCTGACGGTGGGCGCGGACCTGCGCGAGGCGCTCGACGGCATCGTGCTCGACCCCGCCGCGGTCCCGCTCAAGGACGACGCCGCGACCCCCTTCGCCACCTGCGAGATCGGGGGCGGCATGCACGTCGCCTACCACCGGCGCCCGCTGGTCACGGCTCAGGACGTGGCCGCGCTCGCCCTGGCCAAGATCGGGAGCGGGTCGATCTGGCAGGGCTACTACATGTACGCGGGCGGCACCCAGCGGGTCGGGCCGCACGGCACCGAGCAGGAGTCCCACGCCACGGGCTACCCCAACGACGTGCCGAGCCTGAGCTACGACTTCTACGCCCCGATCGGGGAGCACGGCCAGATCCGCCCGCACCACCACCTGCTGCGCCGCCTGCACCTCTGGCTGGCCGGAGAGGGCGCCCGGCTCGCGCCGATGAGCGTCAGCGTCGGCGGCGGCAGCGACGACCCGGGCGAGCTGCGATGGGCCGTCCGTTCGGACGGGCGCGGCGGCTACCTCTTCCTGACCACCTACCAGCCGCCCAAGCGGCCGCTCGACGCGCAGAAGGAGGTCCAGGTCAGGGTGTCGTTCGAGGACGCCGACGTCACCGTTCCGACCAGGCCGCTCGACCTTCCCGCCGGGGTGTCCCTGGTGTGGCCGCTGCGCTACCCGCTCGCCCCGGGGCTCGTCCTGCGCAGCGCCACCGCGCAACTCGTCACCCGGATCACCGACGAGGACGGCGACCTGGTCGTCCTGTGCGCCACCGATGGCGTGCCGGTGGAGCTCGTCCTCGACGGCGACGTGCGGGTCGAGGGGGCTCGGTCCGTCGGCGACACGACAGTGGTGGACGTCGCCGAGCCCGGGACGGAGTGCGTCGTCGACCTGCCCGGCGCGCGCGTCCTCGTCCTCGACGAGGCGAGCGCGAACCGCCTGTACCGGCTGGAGGTCGCGGGCCGCGAGCGGCTCGTGCTGTCCGACGCGCCGGTGTACGCCCTCGACGGCGCCCTGGTGATCGAGTCGGAGGCCGAGCGGTGCACCGTGGCCCTGCTGCCCGCGCCCGCCGGGCTGACGGCCGACGGCGGCGACCTCGACGGCCCCCGTGGAGAAGGGCTGTGGCGCACCTGGTCGGTGCACGTTTCCGGCGCAGGCACCCGAACGGTCGCCGCCGGCCTGCACCCGAACGCCCCCGCGCCCCCCGACCCGGTGCGCGGCGGGCCGATGGACCGGCTCAGCGCGCCGGCCGACTACTCCGGCGCGGCGCACGTGCGCCTGAACGTGCCGCGTGCCGCGCTCGACGGCGCCGACCGCGTGCTGTTGCGGGTGACCTGGACCGGCGACGCCGGCCGCGCGTACGTGGGCGACCGGCTCGTCAGTGACCACTTCTGGCACGGGCGCGCCTGGGACATCGACCTCACGCCGTGGCGTGACGACGTCGCCGGACAGGGGGTGCGGCTCGAACTGCTGCCGTGGCGCCGCGACACCGGCGTGTGGGTCGACCCGGCCGTACGGAACGTTCCCGACGGCATCGCCGTCGCCTCCGTGGAGGTCGTGCGGGTGGGCCGCGTCATCTTGCACCTCTAAAAATCGTATCAATGCAGAAAATAGTAGTACTGATTTGTTGACACCGGCGCCGGCCGCCGAGCATGCTGCTCGACACGCCCCCTGAGGCGAATCCCCCATCCTCGAAGGAGTTCCAGATGACCGACGTATCGCGTCGCGTGTTCCTACGTCGGAGCGGAGCGGTCGGTGGCGGCCTGCTGGCGGCGGGCGTACTCGCCGCCTGCGGCGGTGAGAGCGGCAGCGGCTCGGCGTCCGTGTCGTCGGGCAAGGTCGAGCTCAACCTGTGGACGCACGACCCGGGCTACGTGAAGACCTTCACCGAGCAGGCCAAGCGCCTCACGGAGGCCCCGGGCGGCCGGTACGACTACACGATGAAGTTCACCAACGCCGACAGTGAGGCGCTGGTGACCCGCATGATCTCGACCGGTGCGGCGGGCCGGGGGACGCCCGACATGATCGGCATCGTGATCAGCGTCTTCCCGCGCGTCATGTCCGGCGGCATCGGCAAGCAGCTCTTCGCCCCGCTGGACGACCTGGCCGCGCCGGTCAAGGACGACCTGCTGCGCACCGCCCCTTACTCGATCGACGGCACCCTGTACGCACTGGAGTCCGACACCTGCCTCAGCGTCCTGTACTACCGGGAGGACGAGTGGGGGAAGAACAAGATCCCCGCGGACATCGCCACCTGGGAGGAGCTCGCCGAGGTCGGTGCGAAGCTGCACGAGAAGACCGGCCAGTCGCTCGGCATGGTCTCCACCGGCGACAACACCTCCATCACCAACCAGTTCCTCCAGCTCCTGCTCCAGCGGGGCGGCGGCTACTACGACGAGGGCGGCAACCTCGTCCTCGACTCGCCCGAGGCCGTCGAAGTGCTGGAGTTCATGGCCAAGGGCGTGCGGAGCGGCTTCCTGATCGCGTTGCCCGACCCGTACGGCGCCCCGAACACCGCGGCGCTGAAGAACGGCAAGCTCATCGCGACCGTCATGCCCAACTGGTACAACGTCTACGGCCTCCAGGCGAACGTGCCCGAGCAGAAGGGCAAGTGGAAGATCCGCAACCTGCCGAAGTTCGCGGGCGGCGGCCACCTCGCCTCGGCCATGGGCGGCACGGGCTTCGCCGTCCTCAAGGACAAGCCGGGCACCGCCGCCGCGCTGGAGCTGCTGAAGCAGACCTACCTCACCCCCGAGGGCCAGCTCCTCCGCTTCCAGATGGGCGGCTTCCTGCCCACCCTCAAGTCGCTCTACAAGGACCAGAAGCTGCTGAGCACCGAGGACGCCTACCTCGGCCAGCGCGTGTTCGACGTCTACACCCCCGCCGCCGCCGACAGCCCGACCTTCTACCAGAACGAGAAGCTCAACACGCTGATCGAGGCGCTGGGCGGGCCGATGCTGGAGACCCTCCAGGGCAAGAAACCCGCCGCCCAGACGATCAAGGAGGCGGCGGCCGCGTACAAGAAGAACGGCGGATGAGCGTGACCGAGGTCGGTGTGCCCCGGAGGCCGCTCACCGCCCGCCTCCGGGGGCCCGGCGCCGCACCCTACGTCTTCGTCCTGCCGTTCTACGTCCTGTACGGCCTGTTCCTGGTCGTGCCGATCGGGATCGGCGGCTACCTCAGCCTCACCGAGTGGGCGGGCCTCGGCACGCCTCAGTGGGTCGGTCTGGCCAACTACGAGCGGCTGCTGTCGGACGGCAGCTTCCGGACCGCCGTGGGCAACACCGTGATCTACGTGGCCTTCTCGGTGGGCGTGGTCGTCCCGGCCGCGCTGCTGGTCGCCCAGGCGCTCAACACCCGGGGGCTGAAGGGCCGGGACTTCTTCCGGCTGACGTTCTTCATGCCGGTGGTGCTGTCGCCGATCATCATCGCACTGGTCTTCACCCTGCTCTACGACCGCGAGTACGGCCTGCTCAACGCCGCCCTGCGCGGGTTCTTCGGCTGGGGCGGCATCGACTGGCTGGGCGAGCCGAGCTGGGCCAAGGTCAGCGTGATGCTGCTGGTCCTGTGGCGGTGGACCGGCTACCTGACGATCTTCTTCCTGGCCGGGCTGAAGAACATCCCGCGCGACTTCTACGAGGCCGCCGAGATCGACGGCGCCGGACGGGTGCGCACCTTCTTCAGCGTCACCGTGCCGATGCTCAAGCCGGTCACCGCGTTCGTCGCGGTGACGGTGCTGGTCGGCACGGCGCAGATCCTGGAGGAACCCATGCTGCTCACCAAGGGCGGCCCCGGCGAGGCGACGTTGTCGGTGGCGATGTTCATCTACCGCGAGGCGTTCACCCGCCAGCAGCTCGGCTACGCCGCGGCGGCCGGGGTGGTCATGTTCCTGCTCGTCTTCGTGCTCGGGCGGGCCGCCAACGCGGTGTACGGCGTGGGGAGGGAGCGATGAAGGCCGCCCCGCGGTCCCGCCGCGGCCTCGTCTACGTGTTCCTGGCCATGCTGGTGGTGCTGTTCGCGGTGCCGCTGCTGTGGGCGCTGAGCTCGTCGTTCAAGCCGCGCGGCGACATCTTCGCCTATCCGCCGCAGCCGCTGCCGATCCCGTTCACCTGGGAGAACTACACCCGGCTGCTGGAGACCCAGCCGTTCTGGGGCTGGTTCCTGACCAGCACGGTCGTCGCGGTGGTCTCCACGGCGGTGTCGGTGTTCGTCTGCGCGCTGGCCGGGTTCGCCTTCGCGAAGTACCGCTTTCCGGGCAAGAAGTTCCTGTTCAACGTGATGTTCAGCTCACTGGCGGTGCCGTTCGCGGTGATCGTGGTGCCGCTGTTCATCATGCTGATCAAGGCCGGGGTCACGAACGTCTACTTCACCCTGATCGTGCCCTGGCTGGCCCCGGCGTTCGGCATCTTCATGATGCGGCAGTACGTCGAGCAGTCGGTGCCCGACTCGATCCTGGAGTCCGCCCGGCTCGACGGGGCCTCCGAGTTCGGCCTGTTCCTGCGGATCGTGCTCCCGCTGCTGCGCCCGGCGCTCGGCGCGCTGGCCGTGTGGAGCTTCCTGAACAGCTACAACAGCTTCTTCTGGCCGCTCATCGTGGTCTCCGACCCGGCCCAGTACACCCTGCCCCTCGGCATCCAGGCGCTCTACGGCGCCGAGAGCCGCCAGGTCGACATGGTGCTCGCCGGCTCGGTCCTGGCGGCCATCCCGAGCCTGATCATGTTCCTGCTGCTGCGCAAGCAGCTGCTCGACGGACTGACGGCGGGGGCCGTCAAGTCCTAGGAGATCCCTGTGACCCCTTCTCGCCTGACCATCACCCTCTGGGACTTCACCTGGTACACGCGCACCGGGCCCGGCGAGCCGTTCGCCGACCTGGACGCGGCCTTCGCCGAGGCCGTGGCGCGCGGGTACAACACGGTGCGGATCTGCGCGATGCCGTACCTGCTGTTCGGCTCCGGCCTGGACACCACGGCGCTGACGTTCAGCCCCTTCGGCGGCTACGGCGGGCGCACCCGCTGGTACGACGTCCGCGAGCGCACCACTCTCGACGGGCGCCGCCACCTGCTGGCCCTGTTCGAGGCGGCCCGGCGGCACGACTGCCACGTGATCGTCTCCAGCTGGGAGTTCCAGCAGAGCTCGGTCTTCCTGGACGATCCCTCCTGGTACGAGGCGTTGCGTGCCGTACCGCCCGCCGACCGGGCGTCGGCGCTGGCCGACGCGCTGGCCGACCTGGCGGACTTCCTCGACGCGCACGGCCTGGCCGACCGGATCGCGTTCGTCGAGCTGCACAACGAGATCCAGTCGACCTGGCTCAACGAGGTGGTCGAGCCGGATCGGCCGAAGGTGCTCGGGCTGCGGCCCTACCTGGAGGCGGCGATCGACGCCTTCAAGGCCCGCCGCCCCGAGCCGGTCACCGCCAACTACGCCCGGGTGCCGGTCGGCGAGATGCGCGGCCTGCCGCGCAACGCCGACGTCGGGGTGTTCCACCCCTATGTCTACGGCGTGCTCGACGAGCTGATCGACACCTTCGCCCTGCGGGACGCCGCGCGGCCGTTCCCGCAGGAGCGGGCCCACCGGGAGCTGCTGCGGCCGGACGCCCCGCCGCTGGAGGAGTGGGGCCCCGACCAGGAGTGGCGGCGCGCGGCGACGGTGGTGCCCGCCCGGGAGGTCTACGTCCACGACTGGTGCGACCCGGTCCGGTTCGACCAGTGGTTGTACGACCGCTACTCGACCTACCGCTACGGCATGTCCGAACGGCTGCGCATCTGGATCGACGCCGCCGCCGACTGGGCCGCCCAGGCGGAGGTGCCGCTCGTGCTCGGCGAGGGCTGGATCGGGTACACCCCTCTCCACGGGACCTTCGAGGAAGGTCCGGTCGGCCGCGCGACCTGCCTGGAGGCCGTCGCCCACGCGGCCAGGGTCGGCGCGTGGGGCACGGTGGTGTGCTCCAACGCCGCGCCCCATCACCCGATGTGGCAGGACCGCGCCTTCCAGGAAGAGGCCAACGCACTGTTCACGGGAGCCGCACGATGACCCGTTTCGCCGGGAAGATCGCCTTGGTCACCGCCGCCGCGTCGGGGATCGGCGCGGCCACCGCCCGGCTGCTGGCCGAGCGGGGCGCCTCCGTCGTCGTCATGGACGTGGCCGACGACGCGGGGGCCGAGCTCGCCGCCGAGATCGGCGGCCACCACCTGCACGGCGACGTCTCCTCCGCGGCCGCCTGGACCGCCGCCCGCGACCTCGTCGCCGACCGGTACGGCCGCCTGGACGTCCTGCACGTCAACGGCCCCGGCCGGGTCGTGCCGTCGGTCCCCGTCCACGAGCTGCCCGAGGACGACTGGGACCGGCAGATCGCGGTCTCGCTCAAGGCCGCCTACCTGGCCGCCCACGTCTTCTGCCCCCTCCTGGCCGAGACCCGGGGCTCGATCGTCATCACCTCCTCCGTACACGCCCAGACCGGCATCCCCGGCTGCGGCGCCTACGCCGCGGCCAAGGGCGGCCTGCAGTCACTGGCCGGCCAGCTCGCCGTCGAGTACGCCCCCGACGTGCGGGTCAACGTCGTCGTCCCCGGGCCGATCATGACCGCGGCCTGGGACGGCATCGGCGAGCAGGGCCGGGCCGCGACGATCGCCGAGACCCCCGCGGGCCGGTTCGGCCGTCCCGAAGAGGTGGCCGCCGCGGTCGCCTTCCTCGCCTCGGCCGAGGCCTCCTTCATCACCGGCGCCTGCCTCAAGGTCGACGGCGGCTGGAGCATCTCCACCACCTCCTCCTAGAACGGACCCCCATGAAGATCGTGTCCATGGACACCTTCCTCGTCCCGCCCCGCTGGTTGTTCCTGCGCGTCCGTACCGACGAAGGCATCACGGGCTGGGGCGAGCCGGTCGTCGAGGGCCGCGCCGAGACCGTCCGGGCCGCCGTCGCGGAGCTGAGCGAATATCTCGTCGGCGAGGACCCCCTGCGCATCGAGGACCACTGGCAGGTCCTGACCAAGGGCGGCTTCTACCGGGGCGGCCCGGTGCTGTCCAGCGCGGTCGCCGGCATCGACCAGGCCCTCTGGGACATCGCCGGCAAGGCCGCCGGGCTGCCCGTGCACGCCCTGCTCGGCGGCCCGGTCCGCGACCGGGTCCGCATGTACGCGTGGATCGGCGGCGACCGCCCCGCCGACGTCGCCGCCGAGGCCCGAGCCCAGATCGAGGCGGGCTTCACCGCCGTCAAGATGAACGGCTCGGCCGCGCTGACCCCCATCGACACCCCGGCCCGCATCCGCGAGGTCGTCGAACGGGTGACGGCGGTCCGCGAGGCCGTCGGCGAGGAGAACGACGTCGTCATCGACTTCCACGGGCGCATGTCGACGGCGATGGCCCGGCGGGTGCTGCCGCTCATCGAGCCGCTGCTCCCGCTGTTCGTCGAGGAGGCGGTGCTGCCCGAGCACACCCCCAACCTGGCCGCCCTGGCGCGGTCGACCTCGATCCCGCTGGCCACCGGCGAGCGCCTCTACTCCCGCTGGGACTTCCGCGAGGTGCTGCGCGACGGCATCGCGGTGGCCCAGCCGGACGTCAGCCACGCCGGCGGCATCTCGGAGGTGCGCCGCATCGCCGCCATGGCCGAGGCGTACGACGTCACGATGGCCCCGCACTGCCCGCTCGGCCCGATCGCGCTGGCGGCGAGCCTGCAACTGGCGTTCGCGATCCCGAACTTCCTGATCCAGGAGCAGAGTGTGGGCATCCACTACAACCAGGGCAACGACGTGCTCGACTACCTGGTCGACCGCACCCCGCTCCGGTTCGCCGGCGGTTTCGCCGAACGCACCGCCGTACCGGGCCTGGGCATCGAGGTCGACGCGGCGGCCGTGGAGCGCGCGGCCGAGCGCGGGCACCGCTGGCGCAACCCGGTCTGGCGGCACCCGGACGGCTCCTTCGCCGAATGGTGATCAGGCGGGCAGGGTCGCCGCGACCGCGGTGAGGGCCGCGCGGGCGTCGGGGAGCGGTTGGCCATGACCGACGCAGGCCAGCCGCGCGTCGATCTCCGCGAGCCTGCGGAAGGAACCGAGCAGCTCTGAGCGGTCCAGATTGAACACCCCGGGCATGACCTGTCCGTTGACGTGCGCGACCGTGTCCCCGGTGAAGAGAACCCCGGAGCGTGGCAGGTGAACCGCGATGCTGCCGTCGGTGTGCCCGGGAGTGTGGATCACCCGTGCGCCACCGCCGAAATCGATCGTGTCGCCGTCCTCCAGCTCGCGATCCACGCGGCACGCGGGCGCGGCGGGCAGCGGATGGGCCCCGAGGTCGCGGTGCAGGACGCGCTCCTCGTCGGTGAAGAGGGGCGGAGGGGCGGGCTTCTCGCCGCGGATGACCGGCGCCTCCAGCCGGTGGGCCAGCACGGTGACGTCGCCCCACCCGCTGATCTCGGCGGCCCCGCCGCAGTGGTCCTCGTGGAAATGGGTGAGCACGACCCGCTTGACGTCGCTCCTGCGGTGGCCCAGTCGCTCGATCGCGGCCGCGATGTCCTTGCCGGAGGTGGCGACGCCCGCGGAGGAGCTGCACTTCGGCCGGGCCGGCGCGCGGCTGTTCATCAGCCAGCAGGCGCTGTCGAAGCGGATTCGCCGGCTGGAAGAGGTGCTGACGGTGCCGCTGTTCGAGCGGACGACCCGCGCCGTGGAGCTGACCGAGGCGGGGGAGCGGTTGCTGCCCCATGCTCGTGACGCGGTCTCCGCGTTCGACCGGGCGATCCAGGCGGTCCGCTTGGCGGACGACCCGTTGCGGATGGACGTGTACGACGAGCGGTTCACGCCGCTGCGGATGGTGCGTCAGGCGAGCGAGCGCGACTCCCGCGTACGGATCGAGCTGAGCATGCGGCAGGGGCTGTCCGTGGCGTTGCCGGCCCTGCGGCGGCAGGAGCTCGACGCCGCGTTCGGGCGCGTGCACGACACGCCGGCGCCCTGGCCCGCCGAGCTGGCGTACCGGCTCGTGCGTCTGGAGCCGCTGCACGCGTTCGTGCCCGAGGATCACCGCCTGGCCGCCAGGGACGTGCTGCGGCCGGCTGACCTGCGCGAGGCGGGCATCGCGATGCCCGACCCGGCGGGCGCGGCGGAGTGGCGCGGTTATCTCGTACGGCTGGCCGACCGGTTCGGCGTGCCGTTGCGCTTCAACGCTCCGGCCATCGGCCAGCGGCATCTTGTGGAGCAGTTCCTGGCGGAGAAGAGCGCGGTGGGGCTGGGCGAGATGAGCATCGACCCGGCCGGGAGCGGCCTGCGCCGCATCCCGATCGTCGAGCCGACGCCGCTGATGCCCTGGTCGATCGTCTGGCATCGGCGCAATCCCCGGCCGCTTCTGCGGGCGCTACTGCGGCAGCTGCGCCCGCGCCCGCTGCCCGCCCCCTCCGACCCCGGGGTATGGGTGCCCGAGATCGACCTGACCCCTTTGGGCTCCGACGGCTGAAGCCATGCGTGTTCACGTGCCAGGCGCGGCTACCGCCCTGCCCGCCAGGTGGTTGCGGATGGCGGTCCTGGCGCGCTCGTAGGCGTTCGGGTCGTCGTGCAGCAAGGAGACGGCGTTGGCGTTCTCCATGAAAGAGATCAGCTCGAAGGCGAGCTGGTCGGCGTCCGTGTCGTCGGCGAGCTCGCCCAGCTGGCGGGCATCCTCGACGGTACGCGTCACGAAGCGGATCCAGTCGAGGCCGGCCGCGGCGACGGCATCCCGCACCCGGCCCGGACGGGCGTCGAACTCCGCGGTGACGGCGAAGAAGAAGCAGCCCCCGGGGAAGACCCGCCGCTGCGAGTAGCTCAACCAGCTCTCGCACAGCCGTCGCACCCTGCCCAGGCCCGGCGGCACGGTCAGCGCGGGCTGGACGACCTCGTCGACGAACACGCTCATCGCGATGCGGATCGTGGCGAGCTGAAGCTCCTCCTTGGAACCGAAGTAGCCGAACAGGCCGCTCTTGCTCACGCCGAGCTCCGTGGCCAGCCGGCCGATCGACAGCCCTTCCAGCCCGTCCTGCGAGGCGAGGTCCGCCGCCCGGCGCAGGATCACGTCGCGGGCCCGCTCGTCCCGCGGCCGTCCCGCCATCTCCACCCCTTCTGCGTACGAACGTTCGGCCCAGGATAGCGGCTTGACGTCATCTTCGGTATGTTCCTATTCTCGGCACGAACGTTCGTACAAAGAAAGGGGTGGAGCAGCGGCATGCTGAGATCCCGATGGACTCCCGGACCGGCGGCCGGCGCCACCGGCTCGGTGCTGGTCAGCGTCACCGACTTCAAGATCAGCCGGCCGCTCGACCTGCCCGGCGTCTACCAGGCCGGGCTCACCCTGCGCCGCGCGTGGCCCGACCTGCCCGGCGCGGTCGGCATGTGGCTGTGGACGGAGCCGCTGGCGGGCAGGTGCGGCTCGGTGTCGATCTGGCAGGATGAGCAGGCCCTGCGCACGTTCGTCGCCTGGCCGGACCACGTCGCCATCGTGCGGCGCTACCGCGGGCGGGGAGAGCTCAGGTCCACCACCTGGACGACTACCCAACCCGACCCCGGCGTCTGGGCCCGGGCCCGCTCGTACCTGTCCGGCGACCGTGACTAGCCACACCACACAAAGAAGGACATATGCCACCCGAGACCGGCGAACACGAAGTGCTGCGCGTCATAGCCGACCGGGTCCGTAGCGGCAGCCGTCCCGGCGCCCGCCAGGACGGCCACCGGGTGGCCCTGGCCATCGAGGGCGGCGGCATGCGCGGCACGGTCTCCGCCGGCATGGCCCTGGCCCTGCACGAGGCCGGCGCGGCGCACGCCTTCGACGCGGTCTATGGGGCATCGGCCGGGGCCATCACCGGGGCCTGGCTGCTGAGCGGAACCCCCGAGAACCTGACCGGCTGGGCCGAGCCCGTCTACGCGCGAGCGATGATCCGCCCGTTCAACCTCCTGCGCGGCCGTCCGATGGTCGACGTGCGGAACCTGGTCGAGTACCTGTACTGCGAAGTGACCCGGATGGACTTCGACGCGGTCCTGACCAACCCGATCGAGTACCACCCGCTGGCCACCGACGTACAGACCGGGCAATCCACCGATCTGCGCCCCCATCTGACCGGTCCCGTCGAGCTGCGGCTGGCCCTGCGGGCCAGTGCGGCGCTGCCGTTCCTCGCCGGTCCGCCGGTCGAGCTGGCCGGGCGGCTCTTCTACGACGCGGGACTCGCCGAGTCCATCCCGTACCGCACCGCCCTGGCGCAGGGCGCCAGCCACGTCCTCGTGCTGCGGTCCCGTCCCGCGCCTTCGGCCGCGGCCGGAGCACCGGCCGCGCGACCGTCCTACGGATCGCGCCTGATCGCCGCGACCGTCCTGCGGAGCTACCCCGAGGCACTGCACCGGAGTTTCTACGCGCGCGACCACCGCTTGCTGCACGACGACACGCTGCTCGCCCGGTACGACCGGCCCGAGCCCCGGACGACCCCTCCACCCGCCGACGGCCAGGCCGCGCCCGATCCGGCGGTGCTGTCCGTGCGCCCCGCGCCTGACTCCCCGCGCATCGGCCGCCTCACCCGCGACGGCAAGCCCCTCAAAGCCGCGCTCGAAGCCGGGCGCGCAGCCGTCAACCTGCTGCTGCAACCGCTCGGCCGGCCGGCCGCCGCACCATAGACGCGACTCCGCCACGCGGCCGGGTGTCGCCACTTGGCGATGCTCCACGCGGGGCCAGGTGCCGGTCCGGCCAGACGCGCCGTCCGCGCCCGGCGGCGGGGCGTTGCGGAGGTGGCGGGATCTCGTGCCCGTGATCCGCCCCGCGCATGTACAACAGTGCCTATGAAGGATGACGATGACCTCCAGGCGCGGGGAGAGGATCTTTCGGCTGTCGTCACGGCGGTGCTGACCGGGTCGCGGCTGTTGGTGGCGGTCGCGGTGAGGTCATTGGGAGCGGTCGGGGACAGGGTCACGTTGCCGCAGTTCAGGATGCTGGTGGTGCTGGCCGGCCATGGTGAGACCAAGCTGGTCACGATGGCGGAGCTGCTGGGCGTCAACTCCTCCACGGCGATGCGGATGGCCGATCGGCTGGTGGCCGCCGGGTTGATCGTACGGGAGGTCAATCCGCACAACCGGCGCGAGAGCCTGATGCGGCTGACGGACGAGGGACGCCGCATCGTGGACGAGGTGACCGCGCGCCGCAGGGAGGAGATCGGCGCGATCGTGGCGCGGATGTCGGCCAGGCAGCGCCGGGCGCTCATCTCGGCGATGAACGCCTTCAACGAGGCGGGCGGCGAGCCACCCCTGGACGTGCCGAACCCGCTGGGCTGGTCCGCCGTCTGAATCGCTTACGCGGCGGCCGGAAGCCGTGCGGGCTCCCTCCTCGGCCGTCAGATGGACGGGGTGGGGAAGCTCTCGGGTGTCGTCAGGCCGGTGCTCTCCAGGAGGCGCTGGTGGTTGAGCACCGCGGCGTTGGCCTGTTCGGAGAAGCGCCGGACCAGGGTGTTCTGCGTGGTGCCGCGTACCGTGCCGATCAGGCTGAAGATCTGTCCGTGCGCCAGGCGCAGCCATTTGACGTACGTCTTGTCATAGGCGGATCCGGACCTGCCGGAAATATCTGTCATCCAGTCCTGCTGCTGAGGCGTGGGCTTCACCGGCAGTTTGACCTTCAGCTTGGCGGCCACATCGCGCACCTGCCCGTCGAGCATGTCGTGCTGAGCCGCGATCTCCTTGCTGACCTGGCGGACGCGGGCGCTGTTGGCGCGCTGTATCGCGTCCTGGGCCATGGGCATCTCCCACAGGCTGGCGAGCCGGACCTTCTTGATGAGCTCCTGGTCGGCCTCCGACAGCGGTCCCCACTTGGTCTGCCGGGTGCGGGTCTCCGGCTCGTCCTCCACCGGTTGGACGGTGGGTGCGTCGGTCGGTCCGGTCTCGATGTCGGTCGGCTCGGTGCCGAGGCCGGCGGTCGGCTCGGTGCTGAGGCCGGCGGTGTCAGAGACGGGCGTCGGCGTGTAGCCGGCGCAGGCGGTCAGAGTGCAGAGGGCGGCAATGCCGCAACTGATGAGAGCGCGACGGCTGTCGAGGAGTCGCATACGCCGTCATCCCCTTCCGGTCCCTTGGACGCGGCCTTCGTGAGTGGCGCCGGTCACTGAGGGATACGCGGGAGGGTGCGGGAGTGTTCATGGCATTGTGCAAGATTTGCATTGCGCAAGACTGCCGGGGTCCGCTGAGCCGTTGCCCGAGGCGGCCTTCACCGGTGCCATCCGTGGACGGCGTCCACCGCGTGCTCCTCCGGGCCGAGAGGAGCACGCGGGGCGGCGTCCACCCGATCGCGGTGCGGACCCGCCGTGTGGGCTCAGGCCGTGGGGCGGCCCAGGCCGCGCAACTGGTCGGCGGTCAGCGCGGAGACGTTCTGGTCGACAGGGGACTCGGAGTACTGGTGGATGGCCCAGGACTTCCAGTCGGCGGGCGGGGAGATGGCCCCCTTGGCCTTGCTGTAGTGGGCGACCCACAGCGGGTACTCGGACAGGCCCTTGCCGTACTTGTTGGCGAAGTTCCAGCCGCTGTAGAACATTGGGGTGATCCCCGTCTTGTCCTTCACGTACGACAGCCACGTCTTGGCCCAGGCGTTGACTTCGGCGACGGATCTGCCGTTCGCGGTCTCCAGGTCAAGGACCAGCAGGTCGCCGGCCTTGGCGGGCTGCGAGTTCACCACGGACAGGAAGTGCTCGGCCTCCGCGATGGGATTGTTGCGGGGATGGCCATAGTGGTACGCCCCGCGCACGATGCCCTTCTTGCCCAGCTCGCGCCAGTGCCTGGCGAATGAGGCGTCGCGGAAGGACGTGCCTTCCGTGGCTTTGATGATGCCGAACTTGGCCGGGCTGGCATTCCAGTCGTACAGGGGCTCGTAATTGGAGATGTCCAGGCCGTAGATGAGGGGTCCGGCTGCCTGACGAGTCGCCGGCACCGGGTTCTGCGCGGTGGGCGATGCGAAGGCGAAGGTGGCGATGGCGGCGGTTCCGGCGAGGATCGCGACGGCGACGGTGAAGCTGAGGTACTTGGTGAGGAGATCGCGGTGATTCTTGAGGATGTAGGCGATTGTGGCAAGCCGGGGCTTGGACATGAGGCATTGACTCCTTGCTTCCATACCGCCTACCGGGTTAGCTGACGGGTTCGGGCCTGGAAGTGCCCTACATGGCGCAGCCTGGGCTGGCGTCTGATTCACCCCAAGAACGTGGGTCCCCGGTTCCGCGAGGCGCGGATTCGGCGGCCGGACGCTGTCCCCGAAGGGCTTCTTCGGGCAGCGCGCGGTCCGGTCAACGAAGCGGCAACGATGTGGCGAAAGGGCTCCACATGTGTGCCGCAACTAGGCAAAAGATAGACATATACCCATAGATGGCGCAAGTAGCGCAAATCGGATTCGCGGGTGTGGGCGACTGGGCGGCGCTGAAATGCCGTGCCTGTAGGGATTCTGGCACTTGGCAAAAAATCGGGGGCGTCGCTTCCGGGCCTTTATGATCTCGGCACAGGTGGGGCAGGCCATTCATGCGTTGCCATTGTGACAAAACACCGTTCTACCGGTAATCGTGACTCCAGCCCCGTCCTTTGACGTCCGCGGCGCCGTCGGGCACGCGGGAGCCGGGCGGACTCCAACTCTCCGGGGGTCCGCACGTCGATCGGCCCCGGCGGGTCACCGGATCCCGGCAGGTGTCCCGGCGTCGCCGGTGCCGAGGGTGGTCAAGCGGGCTCCTCATCGGGGGTGGTGATGGGCAGGCCGGCGTCGGCGGCCCGGGGGTAGGCGTCGTCGATGTGGACCACCTGGCGGCCGCTGCGGGCCAGCAGGCTCGCGGCCGCCGCGGCCCGGTAGCCGGTGCCGCAGTGCACCCACACCGTTCCCTCCGGCACCTCGGCCAGGCGCTCCGGCAGCTCGGGCAGCGGGATGTGCACGGCGCCGGCCACGTGGCCGGCCCGCCATTCGTTGCCCATGCGCACATCCAGGACGGTCAGGCCGCCGACCGGTTCCCCCGCGCGAGCGGCGGCCAGGTCGGCGAAGGTCGCGGTGGCCAGCTCGGCGATCAGGCCCGGGTCGTGTCCGGCCCACTGTTCGACGGAGCCGGTCGAGGCGGCGGCCGGGCGGTCTATGCCGATGCGGGCCAGCTCGCGCTGGGCGGCGGCGACCTGTTCGGCCGACTCGCCGAGCAGCGTGAGGGGTGCGCCCCACGGGGCCAGCCAGCCCAGCCAGGTCGCCATCGGCCCGTCCAGGCCGAAGCTGAGTGTGCCGGCCAGATGCCGGTCCGCGAACGCCTTGCGTGAGCGCAGGTCCACCACCCATTCGCCCGCCCGCAGGCGAGCCAGCAGCTCCGCGCTGTCGGCCCGCCGCGCCGGGGTCAGGTCGATCGGCTCCGCTCCGGCGGCGTTGCGCGCGCCCATATGGGCGTAATAGGCGGGGTAGGCGTCCAGGCCTTCCAGGATGTGGGTGACGAAGTCGTCGGCCTCCATCCGCAGCACCGGGTTGACGTCCTTCTCCCGGCCGATGGTCGAGGCGGACGCGCCGGACTGCGTGACCGCGCAGAAGCTGCCGAACCCGTGCGTCGGCCAGAGCCGCGCCCCGTCGGGCAGCAGGCCGGACAGCCGCCGCGCGGAGGCGTGCTGGTGGCGGGCCAGGGTGCGGGCGTGCTCGGCGCCCAGCAGGTCGGTACGCCCGGTGCCGCCGAACAACAGCGACCCTCCGGTGAACACCCCCTCCGGCCCGCCCGGCCCGGCCACCACGTAGGACAGGTGGTGGAAGGTGTGCCCCGGCGTGCCCACCACGTCCAGCCACATCCGCTCGGAGACGGCGACCCGATCTCCGTCATGCACCGGCACACGGTCGAAGCCGACCTCCTCGGCCCCGCCCACCAGGTACGCCGCCCCGCTCACCCGGGCCAGCGCCAGGCCGCCGGAGACGTAGTCGTTGTGCAGATGGGTCTCCACCACGTGGGTGATCCGCACCCCCAGGCGGCCGGCCAGCGAGAGGACGCGGTCGATGTCGCGCTGCGGATCGACCACCACCGCGACCTGCCCGTCATGGGCGAGATAGCTGCGGTCCCCCAGGGAAGAGGTCTCGATCACCTCGACCTGGATCGTCATCTCCTTGTCTCCTTTCGATCGTCAAATACCCCGGGGGGTATCAAGAGAACATACGGGTGCCCCAGGGCACCCGATCACACGGTCACGAAAGAGCGAGGAACAGCTTCTCCAACCGCTCCACGCTGATCGGCGGCTCCTCACCCTGCTCGCGCGCCACCTGGCACTGCTGCAACCCGGTCGAAATGATCTTGAATCCGGCCCGGTCCAACGCCTTCGACACCGCCGCCAGCTGCGTCAGCACCTTCTCGCAGTCATCGGCGTTCTCGATCATCGCGATCACCCCGCCGAGCTGGCCGTGGGCCCGCTTCAGCCGCGTCAGCGCGTCCCTCAGGACGGTCGCGTCCATCTCCATCCGCACCACCTCCGCGCCCAATATACCCCCGGGGGTAACTCGGCAAGGGCCGCGGCGGTAGTCAGCGGCGCTGAGAGCCCTGGTCCACCTTGATCAGGGTTCCGGCCGGGGGCGGTGACGTGCTGGAGCCGCGCGTATTTCCGACGGGAGCAAGGGAACGAGAACGTGATCTCGGGACCTGACGTGCTCCTACGGGCGGCGGCGAGGAGGTCCGGCGAACGATTCGTCATGACGCGCGGGGTGTCGTGGGCGGCGACAGGTTGAGGAACTCAGATCTCGGATCGGCGAAGGAGGCCGGTCCTCTTCGGTGAGCTCAGGATCGGGGTCACCTCCAGCCTGCGGACATCGTCAAGCGATCCGACGGTCTCGGTGAGAAAGGAGTACAGCCCGCCCAGATCGTCGGCCGCGACGGCCACCAGGAGGTTCGCCGCCCCGGTCGTGGCCGCGGTGAACCGCACCTGCGGATGCCGGCTCAGCTCTTGTCCGGTCGCTTCCAGGCTGCCTGGACCGGTGGCGATCCACAGCAGCGCCTCACTGCCGATGCCCAGCAGCCTCAAGTCCACTTCGCACGCCATACGCACCATGTGGGCAGAGATGAGCAGGTCCAGCCGACGGCGCACCGTCGACGCCGACGTTCCCAGCCGGGTGGCCAGGTCGCTGTAGCCGGCGCGCGCGTTCGCGGCCAGCTGGTCGATGAGCGCGTCATCGAGCGGTTGAATCTGCGGCGCGTCGGCGGGCTCTCGCGGCAAGGTGGCGAGGGTCTCGAACTGGTCCATGGGCAGCAGTCCCGCGCTCCAGGCGAACCCCGCGGGAAACACTTTCAGCAGGTCGTAGGCGTCCCACGAATGGACGGCGGCTGTGGCGGGCAGGTCCCGAAGCAGCAGCGAGGTCCGGGCCCGGGGCCCGTCGAGAAAGAGCACGCTGCTGATCTCGTCACCGCCGCCGAGAATGTCGACCCACACCGTGTCGGCACGCCGCGCCAGTCCCGCGGCGATCGCCTGGATGCGGCTGGGCCGGCACCGGATCCGCAACACCATGGGGATGAGCCGGGGAAAGCGAGCGGGATTGCGGATCGCTGTGGGCCGCAACGTGCCGTCGTGCAGGAGCGGTGTCGCACGGCGCACGACCGTCCGCTCGGAGATCCCCAGGACACGGGCGATCGTTCGCCATGACGCCCGCGGCGACGCCATCAGCACCGCGGCGATCCGCCGCTCCGTCGCATCCATCTCATGCCTCATGTGTCTTACTTTCGCCAGAATCCCATGATCCATGACGCATATCACGAAGCCATGGGGGCGCTGCTCGCTCTTTTCCGCCGAGCGACCGTAGAACGGAGGCGTACCACTCCGGCAAGGAAGGTGACATCAATGATCGTGAGGGAACGCCCCGTCGTGGACACCGAGTCGGGGAGCGTGCAGGGCACCGTCGAGGACGGCGTCGCCGCGTTCCGCGGCATCCCCTACGCGGCTTCCCCGCTGGCGGACCGGCGCTTCGCCGCCCCCGCGCAGCACCCCGGCTGGTCGGGCCGGTGGGATGCCGCCTGCCCCGGCCCGTCCGTCCCCCAGGCCCCCTCCCGTCTCGAAGCGGTCATGGGACACCGCACCCCCGACTGGAACGAGGACGGCTCTCTCACCCTCAACGTGTGGACCCCCCGCCTGCCGGCCGGCGGACCCGCCCCGCACGCCCTCCCGGTCCTGGTGTGGTTCCACGGCGGCGGATTCACCAGCGGATCCGGTGGCTGGGACTGGTACGACGGCCGGAACCTGGCCGCCGCCGGCGACATCATCGTCGTCACCGCCAACTACCGCGTCGGTCCCCTTGGCTACCTCTACCTCCCGGAACTCGGTATCGAGAACCTCGGCGTGCAGGACCAGGCCGCCGTCCTCACCTGGGTGAAGCGCAACATCACCGCCTTCGGGGGAGATCCCGGCAACCTCACTGTCGGCGGCCAGTCCGCCGGAGCCTTCTCCGCCCTCTACCTCGCCCTCTCACCGGTCACCGGCCCGCAGATCAAGCGGGTCATCACCCAGAGCGGTCCCTGGGGGCTCCCCCCGCAAGACCCCGGGGAGGCGGCCGACCATGCCCGACGCTTCCTCAAGATCCTCGGCCTGGAGCGCAGCCCGGATCCCATCGCCACCCTGCGCGCCGTCCCAGCCGAGCAGCTCCTCGCCGCCTACCAGCGGCTCGCCCAGGACGTCTTCCGCCCGGGCGGCGTCGCTCCGCCGATGTACCCTGTCCTCGGCGCCTTCGGAATGCCCGAGGCGTGGGAACAGGCGCTGGCCTTCGGACGCCTCGACGGCAAGCAGCTGCTGACGGGGACCACCAGGAACGAGATGGCGGCGTTCTTCGCGTTCGACCCGCGCATCCAGGCCGTCACCGCCGCCCAGGCGAGCTCGATCGTGGCCGGCCAGCTCGACGGCGGCGCCGAGCGGTTCGACCGCGCCGCCGCCCGGCGTCCGCACGCGACACCGAGCGACGTCTTCACCGAGGTCGAGACCGAGATCATTTTCCGCGACGGGGCTCTCGCCATCGCCGATCACCACGCCGCGGCCGGCAACCCGACCTACGTCTACCAGTTCGACTACGCCCCGGCTCAGGACCCCGCACACCTGGGCGCCGCGCACTGCGTGGAACTCCCCTTCTTCTTCGACACCATCGACGCCTACCCCGACAGTCCCATGCTCGGCGAGGCCACCGTCGCGGCCCGCTCGCTCGGCCACATGTTCTCTCACGCGGTAGCGGCCTTCATGGCCACCGGCCGGCCCGCCGCGGATCAGTGGCACCCGTACGAGGCCGCCAACCCTGCGACCATCCGGCACTTCGCCTGATATTCCGCCGCCTCCTGGTCCGCGCGCCTTGGAGCACGGCCGCTCCAACGGCGGACGGGACCGGTGGCGAGCCCGCTGCCGACCGCGGCGAGCCCGCTGTGGCGACGGCTCTGCCGTCTGCGGTGGGCTGAGCTGCCACCGACCCGCCCAGCGGTCGCGCCAGGTGGGTGCGGATGCGGAAACCGTGGGTTTCTCGGCCGTGACGATGGATCGACGGCCGAGGCGATGGGACGTGACCATGTCCGCCGCCACCAGGAAACGCCCGCCGACGCCGGAGTGGGGGCCGGCCGTTACGAGCGTTTCCGGGATTCGGCGGCGGCCCAGGCGAAAATGCCCTTCGCCATGAGGGACAGTTCGCCGGCCGCCCTGGCGGAAAAGACCTCCGCGCGTACGCGATGCACTCCCGCGTCGTCCGGAGCCGCCAGGGCGGCCATTTCCGCCAGATGCCCGGCCAGCCGCTCATCGCCTTCGGAAAGGGCCTTGAGCGCCGCGTCCGCGAGGGCCTGCGCCCCGCCCGCCAGTTCCGCGACCGATTTCGCCAGCACCGCCTCGGGAGCGGGCTTCAGGTGGGCCGGATTGCCGTCGTACCAGCCGCCGTAAAGGCGCCACAGATTGCGTACGACGAATTCCGGCTCGTCGTAACGCGCCCGCAGATAGGGCCGGTCGGCCAGATGCTCCGGCGCCTTCACGGAGTGGACGATCTCGTCGACCCGGGCGCCCGCGTTGAGCAGTTGCAGGGTCTGCGTGATGAGCGACTCCAGCCATTCGGCCGTTTCCAGCAACGCCTGCCGGATGCGGTCGCGGCCGAAGATCGGGGCGCCGTGGCCGGGGAGCATGATCTCGGCGTCCATGGCGGCCATCCGGTGCAACGCGTGCACCCATTCCCGGGGATAGCGCTGCGCCTTCTGCGGGTTGCCGCAATTGGGCGTCACCCAGAGGAACAGGTCGCCGGGCAACAGCAGTTTGTGCTCGCGCACGTAGCCGATGGTCCCGTCGTCGGTCTCGCCCTTGGCGTGCACGAGGTCGAACGTGAGCCCGCCGCGCCGCACGGTCAGCGCGTCGGTGTAGGTCACGTCCGGACGGCGGTAGTCGGTGGGCCAGTGGAGCCCGGCGGCCTGGAACTGCCGCTGGTTGATCACCGAGTTATAGCCATTTGTCAACACATAACGCTCGAACCGGTCAACAACCGCTTTATGGGCATAAATCGCGGCGCGAGGCCCCGATTCCTCGAACGGCCCCGTCCCGAAGACATGGTCGACGTGCCCGTGCGAGTAGAACGCCGTGGTCAATGGCGCCCGCGTCCAGGCCCGGACGTCCTCGTGCAATTTCGCCGCCGAGAACGCGCTGCTGGTGTCGAACAGCACCAGCTCGCCCTCGGTCTCGAACGCGGTCACATTGCCGAACCCCGGCCACCAGCCGACACCGTCGGCGATCGGCTGAACGCCCTTGCCCTGCAGGCCCGCGTCCACGACGCTGTCGTCCGATTCGCCGCGCCAGACGCGCTCGGCGTACTCGATAATCATGGGCCCAACCCTGCTTCCAGAACCTCATTCTGGGCAAGGGGTTCGCGGCAGGATCTCGCCTTTGGTGCGCGGTCAAAGGGTGCAGGCGCTCGGCTTCCTTGCAGGTGCAGGTCAGAGATGATGACACGCTGTGGGAGCGCTCCCAGATATATGACGAAGATGTTTCCGAGCTGTCAAGGACCCGAAAGACAGAGCCAACGGAAACATGGATGCGACGTGCGCACATCGCGAATTGTTCTTGTTAGACCACGCTGGGCATCCGGAAATGCGGATCTAGCCCTTGACCTCGAAGGAGCCGAAACCTAGCCTCCCTCGTGGGAGCGTTCCCACGGCCTCATCAGGCTTCGCCGTTCCGGCTGCAGCACATCCGCGTCATCGCCGCGGACCTCCGTACGTGTACGTGTACCACCGCGTGTTCCGAGGAGAAAGACGCGTGACCAGGAGCTCCCTTTCACCGGCCAAGCAGGCCCTGCTGGAGCGCCGCCTTCGGGCGCGCGGCACCAAGGTCAGTGTTCCCCGCCGTGACCCCGGCACCGCGCCGCCGCCGTCGGCCATGCAGGAGCGATTGTGGTTCCTTGAGCAGTACGCCCCAGGCACGGCCGCCTACACCGTGCCGTTCGCGGTCCGACTGACCGGCGAACTCGACGAGAACGCCCTGGCCAGAGCCCTGACAGAGCTCACCCGGCGGCACGAGAGCCTGCGTACCAGCCTGGTCACCACCCCGGACGGACGCCCGGAGGCGGTGGTCGCCGAGGAGCCGGTCGTGGAGTTCCGCGTCACCGACGACCCCGGCGAGATCGACCGGGAGCTGGTCCGGCCGTTCGACCTGGCCCGCCCGCCGCTGCTGCGCGCCCTGCTGGTGCGCTCGGCCCCCGGCGAGCACGTGCTGCTGCTCACCATGCACCACGCGATCACCGACGGCTGGTCGTGCGACATCCTGTTCCAGGAGCTGCTGGCGCTGCACGCGGGCCGGGAACCGGCGCCGGTGCCGCTGCAGTTCGGCGACTACGCGCACTGGCAGCGCGGCCGGACCTTCGACGACGACGTGCGCTACTGGGTCTCCAGGCTGGACGGGGTGCCCGCCCTGGAGCTGCCGACCGACCTGCCCCGGCCCGCCGAGCAGCGCTGGGACGGCGCCGCCGTGGACGTCGTCGTGGACCCCGCCCTCACCGCGTCGATCGCGGAGCTGGGCAAGGCGCACCGGGCCACGCCGTACATGACGCTGCTCGCCGCCTTCCAGGTGCTGCTCGGCCGGTTCGCCGGGCAGGACGACTTCGCGGTGGGGTCGCCGGTGTCCGGGCGGGAGCTGCCCGAGCTGGAGACGGTCGTCGGGCCGTTCATCAACACCCTGGCCCTCCGGGCCGACCTGAGCGGCGACCCGACGTTCGGCGAGCTGCTCGGCCGGGTCCGCGACTCCACCCTGGACGCCTTCGCGCATCAGGCACTGCCGTTCGACCGGCTCGTCACCGAGCTGGCCGTGGAGCGGGACGTCAGCCGCACGCCGGTCTACCAGACCATGTTCGCGCTGCAGAACTACCGCGGCCGGACCCTGGACACCTCCGGGCTGGGCGCGGAGCCGTACCCGATCCCCACCGTGGCCAGCCGGTTCGACCTGGCGCTCTACCTCTTCGAGGGCGGCGGCGGGCTGCACGGGCAGCTCACGTACAGCACCGCGCTGTTCCGGGAGGACACGGCGCGGCGGCTCGCGGGATGCCTGGAGACGCTCCTGCGGGCGGCGGTCGCCGACCCCGGGCTGCCGATCTCCCGGTTGCCGCTGCTCGGCCCGGACGAGCGGCGGCGCGTGCTGGCCCTCGGGGTCGCCGAGCCGGCGCCGCCGGCCGGGATCGGGCTGCTGCACGAGGTCGTCGCCGGGCAGGATCCCGCGGCGGTCGCGGTGGTCGCGGGGGACGTCTCGCTCACGTACGGCGAGCTCGGCGCCCGCGCCGACCGGCTGGCCCGGCGGCTGCGGGCCCTCGGCGCCGGGCCCGGGGAACGGGTGGCGCTGTGCCTGGAGCAGTCGGCCGGACTGGCCGTGGCGGTGCTCGGCGTGCTCAAGGCGGGGGCCGCGTACCTGCCGCTGGATCCGGAGCATCCGCCCGAGCGGCTGGCGTACGTGGTGCAGGACGCCGGGGTACGGATCGCGGTGACCGATTCGGCCTCCAGGTTGCCCGATGGCCTGCTCACGGTCGGCCTCGACGAGCCCGGCGGTGACGAGGCGCCGGTCCCTCAGGACGTGACCCCCGACGACCTGGCCTACGTCATCTACACCTCCGGCACCACCGGAAGGCCCAAGGGCGTCGCGATCCAGCACCGGCAGGCGCTGGTCTATCTCGCGGGCCTGCGGGAGCGGCTGGGGATCGAACCCGGCGGTTCGTACGGGCTGCTGCAGTCGCTGGCCTTCGACTTCGGGGTGACGGTCTTCTACGCGTGCCTGATGACCGGCGGCACGCTGCACATCATCCCGCCGCGCACGGCGGGGCACGAGCTGGCCGAGTACGTCCGGGACGCCGGCATCGACTATCTCAAGATCACCCCGTCCCATCTGGCCGCGTTGCAGGCCGACGTGCTGCCGCGCAAGCTGCTGATCCTCGGCGGCGAGGCGGCGCCCCGCGACTGGGCGGAGGAGCTGGCCGCGTCCGGACGCTGCCGGGTCGTCAACCACTACGGCCCGACCGAGGCGACGGTCGGCGTCACCACCTATCCGGTCGAGGGCCCGGTCGGAGGCGACGCCGGCACGACCACCACGCTGCCCATCGGCAGGCCGCTGCCGGGGGCTCGGGCGTACGTGCTGGACGAGCATCTGGAGCCGGTGCCGATCGGCGTCGCGGGGGAGCTGTACCTCGGCGGGGACCGGCTGGCCAGAGGCTATCTCGACCGCCCCGCCCTGACCGCGGAACGGTTCCTGCCCGACCCGTACGGCCCGCCCGGCGCTCGCATGTACCGCACCGGCGATCTGGCCCGCCACCTCCCCGACGGGAACCTGGAGTTCCTCGGCCGCCGCGACCTGCAGGTGAAGATCCGCGGCTACCGGGTGGAGCTGGCCGAGGTCGAGTCGGTGCTCGGCCGGCATCCCGGCGTGACGTCGGCGATCGCCGACATGCGCGGCGGTCTCCTCGTGGCGTACCTCCTCGCCGAGTGCGGTGAGGCCCGGCCGGAGGCCGCCGAGATGCGGACGTGGCTGGCCGAGCGGCTTCCCGACTACATGATCCCCGCCCGGTACGTGTGGCTGGACGAGCCGCCGCCGCTGAAGTCGCACGGCAAGGTGGACCGGGCCGCCCTGCCCGACCCGGCGCCGGAGACGACCGGCCGGTTCGAGCCACCGCGATCCGCCGCGGAACGGACGGTCGCCGCCGTGTGGTCCGAACTCCTCGGTGCCGCCGAGGTCGGCGCCACGGACGACTTCTTCGAGCTCGGCGGCCACTCCCTGCTGGCCATGCGGGTGGTGGCCCGGCTCAGGCAGGAGCTGCCGGAGCGTGCCGTCACCGTGCTCGACCTGTTCAAGCACCGCACCGTACGCGAGCTGGCCGCGCTGCTGGAGTCGGACGGCGACGGCCCGCGCCACCTGCTGCACCGGCTCACCCCCGCCAGGACGGCCACCTCGACGTTGGTCTGCGCGCCGTACGGGGGCGGCAGCGCGGTCATCTACCAGCCGCTGGCCGACGCGCTGCCGGCCGACTGGGCGCTCTACTCGATCGCCGTGCCCGGGCACGAGCTGGGCGAGGAGTCCCGGCCGCTGGACGAGGTCGCCGACGGGTGCGTGCAGGAGATCCTCGACGGCATTGAGGGCCCCGTCACCCTGTACGGCCACTGCGGCCTCGGCGTGATGCTGGCCGCGGAGATCGCCCGCCGGCTGGAGGCCGCCGGCCGCGAGGTCGAGGCGGTGTACCTCGGCGGTGTCTTCCCCTTCGCCCGTCCCCGCGGCCGCCTCTCGGGCCTGACCGAGCTCATGGAGCGCATCCGCGGCGACCAGGCCTGGATCAACGACCTGCGCTCCGCCGGCCTGGACGTGGAGGAGGTCGGACGTGACCAGCTCGACCTCATGGTCCGCAACCGGCGGCGCGGCACCCGGCAGGCGGAGCGGTACTTCACCCGCATGTTCGAAGAGGCTACGGCCCCGCTGCGGGGGCCGGTGATCGCGCTGGCCGGCGAGCGTGACCCGGCGATGGAGTTCTACCAGGAGCGCTACCGCGAATGGCACGTGCTGTCGGAGCTGACGGCCCTGGTCGTGCTGGACGAGGCCGGCCACTTCTTCCTGAAATATCGGGCGGAGGAGCTGGCGGCCATCGTGACCGGCACGCACCGCGCCATCGCCGAGGGACGGACCGAGCCGCTGGCACGCGCACCGCGATCCACGTGGTGGCTGGAGGGCGTGTCCTCCGGAGACTCCCCGGCCCTCTCGGAGGAACGCCGGGCGCGGCCGGGCATGGGGCGGTTCGCGCTGGTCGCGGCCGGGCAGCTGGTGTCGATCCTGGGGTCGGCGCTGACCGAGTTCGCCGTGCCGCTGTGGATCTACACGACCACCGGCTCGCTGGCGAACTTCGCGCTGTTCGCGGTGCTCGGGCTGCTGCCCGGCATGCTGGTCGCGCCGCTGGCCGGGGCCATCGTGGACCGGTACGACCGGCGCGCGGTGATGCTCGCCGGGGACGTCACCGCGGGCGGCGTGCAGCTGGTCCTCGGGGTGCTGCTGTGGACCGGCAACCTGGAGATCTGGCACATCTACCCGCTGCTCGCGCTGCTGTCGGTCGCGCTGACCTTCCAGCGGTTCGCGTACGCCTCGGCGATCCCGCAACTCGTCCCCAAACGCTTCCTGGGCCACGCCAACGGGGTGGTGCAGCTCGTCACCGGCACGGCCCAGGTGGCGGTGCCGCTGGTGGCGGTCGGGCTGATGGCGCTCATCGGGCTGGAGGGCATCCTCGTCGTCGACGTGCTGTCGTATGTGTTCGCGGCCGCGGTCGTGCTGGCGGTCCGGTTCCCCCGGAGCATGGCCTGGCGGCGGCGCGAGACGGTCATGGCGGAGATCGCCGGCGGCTGGCGGCTGACCTGGGGGAACCGGGGCTTCCGCGGGATGCTGGTGTTCTTCGCCGTCCTGAACGTGTTCCTGTCCCCGTTGTTCCTGATGATCTCGCCGCTGGTGTTGTCGTTCGCGACGCTGCAGGACGTCGGGCGGGTGTCGCTGGCGGGCGGGATCGGCGTGCTGGCCGGCGGGCTGCTGATGGCCGTGTGGGGCGGGCCGCGCCGGGGGCGGCTGCGCGGGGTGCTGCTGTTCACGCTCGCGCTGGCGGGGTTCTGCGTGGTCGTCGGCGTACGGGCGGATCTGGTGGCGATCGCCGCGGGGGCGTTCGGGATGTCGCTGTGCCTGACGCTGCTCAACGGCGTGTACGCGACGATCATCCAGGTCAAGGTGCCGCAGCGGTTCCACGGGCGGGTCATCGCGCTCAACACGCTCGTCGCCTGGTCCACGCTGCCGATCGGGTTCGGGCTGGTGGCGCCGTACGGGGCGACGGTGCTGGAGCCGCTGATGGCGCCTGACGGGCCGCTGGCCGCGACGGCGGGGGCGTTGCTCGGGACGGGGGAGGGGCGCGGGATCGGGCTGATGTACGTGGTCTTCGGGCTGACCATCGCGCTGATCGCGGTGTGCGCGATGCGCGTGCGGGTGCTGGCGCGCTTCGATCGCGAGGTCCCCGACGCACTGCCGGATGATCTCGTCGGCATCGAGGAGCTGCGGCGGCGTGCGGGAGGCGAGTCGTGATCGTGCGGGAGCTGCGGCGGCGCGGGAGGCGAGTCGTGATCGGGCCGGAGCTGCGGCGGTGTGCGGGAGGGGAGTCATGATCGTTCCGGAGCTGCTCGCCAGGCGGGCCGCGGAGGAGCCCGAGCGGGTCGCGCTGGAGGTCGCCGGGGGCGGCACGCTGACCTTCGCGGACTGGCACGCGCAAGTGGACTCGCTGGCGCGCGGGCTGGTCCGGCGCGGCGTGCGGCGGGGCGACCGCGTGGGGCTGCTGTTCGGGGCCGAGAACTGGACCGGCTTCGCCGTGGCCTACTGCGCCACGCAGCTGGCCGGCGGGGTGGCCGTGCCGATCTCCGACCGGTTCGCGCCGGCCGAGGTGGCGTACATGCTGGAGCACTGCTCGGCGACCGGCGTGCTGCACGCCGGCAAGGGGCCGGCCGCGCCGCCGGACGGCGGGTACTGGAGCGCAGTGCCGGCCGAGCTGGAGCCCGGCTCGCGCGAACCCGAGCCGCCGGGGCCGGCGGATCTGGCGCAGATCCTCTACACCTCCGGCACCACGGGCCGGCCCAAGGCGGTGGCGGCCACCCACGCCAACCTCACCTACGGCAGCGCCACCCGGGCCAACCGCCGCAGGTTCGGGCATTCGCGGCTGCTGCTGCACGCCTTTCCGATCGGTACGAACGCCGGCCAGGCCATGCTGATGAACGCGCTGGACGCGCGGCCCTCGGTGCTGACCCTGGCGCGGTTCACCCCGGGCAGGTTCGCCAGGCTGATCGAGTCGCGGCGGGTGGGGACGGTGTTCCTGGTGCCGGCCATGGCCCTGGAGCTGCTCAACGCCGGGCTGCACGAGCGGCACGACTTCTCCGGCGTGGTCCTGCTCGGGTCGGCGGCCTCGGCGCTGCCGGCGGCGCTGTGCGCGCGGCTGGCGGCGGCGTTCCCCAAGGCGACCGTGACGAACTACTACACCTCGACCGAGGCGGCGCCCGCCCAGACCGTCATGATCTACGACCCGTCACGGCCCGCGGCCCTGGGCCGGTCGGCGCTCGGCAGCGGGCTGAGGATCACCGGCCCCGACGGCACGCCACTGACGGCCGGGGAGACGGGGGAGATCTGGCTGCGCTCTCCCGCCGCCGCGCGCTCGTACTACCGGGACCGGCAGGCCAGCGCGCACACCTTCCGCGACGGGTGGGTGCGGATGGGCGATCTGGGCTACCTCGACGCGGACGGCTACCTGTATCTCGTCGACCGGGAGAGCGACGTCGTCAAGTCCGGCGCGTACAAGGTGTCGACCGTTCAGGTGGAGGCGGCGCTGCACGAACACCCGGACGTGGCCGAGGCGGCGGTCGCCGGCGTGCCGCACCCCGTGCTGGGCACCGTGCTGGCCGCGGCCGTCGTGCCGCGTTCGCGGGCGCCGCGCGTGACGGAGCTGCGGGCCTTCCTCATGACCCGGCTGGCCGCGCACGAACTGCCGACACGAGTGATCTTCGTGGACCACCTGCCCAGGAACCACTCGGGCAAGGTCGTCAAGTCCGGCCTGCGCGATCTGCTGAAGCAGGCGGACTCCGTGCTGGAAACAGGCTCTATGAAAACAGGCGCTGTGGAGAAAGAAGGCGGGAGATGACCGGATCGTGGCCGGCCTCCCCTGCGCAGCAGGGGATGTGGCTCACCGAGCGGGCCGGGGTCGCCGGGCGGGCCTTTCACATGCCGCTGGCCGTGTGGCTGGACGGGCCGCTCGACGTGCCGGCCCTGGCGGAGGCGTGTGAGGAGGTGGCGCGCAGGCATCCCGTGCTGGGCGGTGTGCTCGCCGAGGACGGCGGTGAGCTGCGGGTGGTCCCCCACGGGGTGCCGCCGATGCGCGAAGGCGGCGACCTTGAGGAGGAGCTGGCCGGGCCGGTCGATCCGGGCGCGGGCCCCGCGGCGCGGTTCACGCTGATCCGGGAGGACGCCAAGCGGCACGTGCTGCTGTTCCAGGCCCATCACGCGGTGTTCGACGGGGAGTCCAAGGACATCCTGCTGCGGGACCTGGCCTCCTGGTACGGGGGTGCGGCGCCGGCGCCGTTGGTGCTGACGCACCCGGAGGTCATGGTCCAGCAGCAGGTCAGGCTGGCGGACGCGCTGCCGGACGCGCGGCGCTACTGGCAGGACCGGTGGCGGGACCAGCGGGAGCTGCACCTGCCCGGCCTGACCGGCGTGTCCGTGGCCGCGGCGCCCGGCTGCGCCCTCGACTTCGTCGTCGAGGACCTCGGCGGGCTCGCCGGGCGGCTTGAGGTCACCCGTTTCGAGGCGGTGCTGGCCGCGTTCGTCGCGCTGCTGCGCGCGTACGGCAACGCGCGGCCCGCGGTCGGCGTGGATCTGTCCACGCGGACCGAGCGGAGCAGGGACCACGTGGGCGCCTTCGTCAACGAGCTGCCCGTGATCGGGGCGCCGGAGGCGGGCACGTTCGGCGAGTTCGCGCGGAGCCTGCGGGTCGAGCTGCGGCGGTTGTACCGCCACCGCGAGGTTCCGCTGGCCAGGGCCGTGGACGGGATCGGCCCGCGCGCCGCGCTCACCCCCGTGTCGCTCAGCTACCGCCGGCGGCCCGAGACGGGCCCGCTGTTCCCCGGGCTGGGCGCGTCGGTGGAGTGGATGATGTTCAACGGCTGGGTGCGCAACACGCTCCACCTGCAGATCGTCGACGACCCTGCGGGTACGGCGGCGCGGCTGCAGTACAACCCGGCACTTCTCGACCCGGCGGGGGCCGAGCGGATCCGGGAGGATTTCGCCGCGCTGCTGGCGGCGGTCGCCACGGACCCGGACGCGCCGCTGGACCGGCTGCCGCTGCCCGCCCCCGTGCCGGCGGCGTCCGTGATCACCGCCGACACGGGAGCGGGCGGGCCGGTGGCCGCCGAGCTCGTACGGGAGATCCAGGCCATCTTCGCCAAGGAGCTCGAACTGGACGACGTGGAACCCGACGACGACCTGTTCGATCTCGGCGGCCATTCCCTCACGATCACCCAGATCATGGCCAGAGCCCGGGAGCGGTACGGCGTGGAGCTCTCCTTCGAGGTGTTCATCGACGACGCCACCGCGACCAGCATCGCGGCGGAGGTCGCCCGCCTGCGGGAGCAGGCATGTTGAGGGAGCGCGTGGCCGAACTGGTGGCCCAGGCCAGCGACGGCGAGCTCACCACGGCGGAGGTGCTGGCGGCCGACTGCTCGCTGACGGCGCTCGGCCTCACCTCGCTGGGCTACATCCGGCTGATCGACGCGATCGAGGAGGCGTTCGGCTTCGACATCGAGTTCGACGGCAGCCTCGACACGCTCGACGGGCTGGTCGACCACCTGTCCCGGTTCGCGGGCCGCCCGTCATGATCGGACCCGTGACGGTCGAGTTCACCGGCGCCAGATCGGGCCAGGGGCCGCTCACCTGGGGCCAGCGGGCGATCTGGCGGCTCACCGAGTGGCTGCCCCCTGGCGACCCGTACTTCAACATGCCGTGGGCCCTGCCGGTGCACGGCAAGCCCGACCTGCCGGCCGTACTCGCCGCTCTCGCGCGGCTGCTCGGACGGCATGAGAGCCTGCGGACGAACTGGCTCCCTGACGCGGAGCAGACCGGCATGGTGCAGCGGGTCGCCGGGCAGGGGCGGCTGACGGTCGAGCTGGTCGACGCCGCCGGCTCCCGGCCCAGGGTGCTGGCCGGGGAGATCGCCGCCGAGCTCGCGGCCAAGGGCTTCGACTACGCCGACGAGCTCCCGGTGCGCTGCGCCGTCGTCATGGACGGCGGCAGGCCGCGCGCGGTGGCGTTCGCGTTCACGCACATGGCGGTGGACGGGCTGGCGCTCGACGTCATCGCCGGCGAGTGGCCGCGGCTGCTGTCCGGGGAGCCGCTGCCGCAGGACGTGCCGCAGCCGCTCGACCTGGCCGCCGAGGAACGCTCGCCCGAGGGCTCGGCGCGCGGCGAGCGGGCGCTCAGGTACTGGCGGGCGGCGCTGGAACGGATGCCGCGCCCGCTGTTCGCCGCGCCGCCGGGCAGGCCCGAGGAGCCCAGGTTCGTCAAGCTCGGCATGGAGTCGGCGGCGCTCGGCGCGGCGGCCACCGGGCTGGCCGCGCGCTGGGGGGTGAGCACCAGCAGCGTGCTGCTCGGGGCGTACGCGACGCTGCTGTCCCGGCTGACCGGCCGCGGCACGGTCGCGCTGCAGCTCATCGTGGGCAACCGGCACGATCCCCGGCTGGCGCCCATGGTGGCCACCCTCGTCCAGGACGGGATCTTCGTCCTGGACGTGGCCCCGGGCCAGCCGCTCGCCGAGGTGGTGCGGGCCGCGAACCGGGGGGTGCTGGCGGCGTACCGGCACGCCCGCTACGACCCGGCCGCCCAGCGGGCGCTGATCGAGGAGACCGGGCCGCCGCCCACCGCCTACTTCAACGACGTACGGGTGGCCGGGGGCTGGCCCAACCTGCCGCCGAACCCGCCCGCGACCCCCGGCCGGATCTTCCCGGTGGGGGCCTGGCCGGAGGTGGACGCCGAGGTGTTCTTCACTGCCGGGCCCGCCACCCACACCTGCCGGCTGGACCTGCTCGCCGACACCGCCCTCCTGCCCCGGGAGGCGATCGAGGCGACGCTGCGCGAGGTCGAGACGCTACTGGTCAGCGAGGAGAACACGTGAGTGCCGAGATGCGCGTGGTCGTCAACCACGAGGAGCAGTACTCCGTCTGGGCCGCGGATCGCGAACTGCCGCCCGGCTGGTCCGACGCGGGGTTCGCGGGCACCCAGGAGGAGTGCCTGGCCCACATCGAGACCGTCTGGACGGACATGCGCCCGCTCAGCCTGCGAAACTGAAAGGCGATACCGACGTTGAGTGACGACACGACGCCGCCCCCGCGCAGTGCCGCGAACGGGACGGCGGGCACGATCTGGCGGTGGCTGGACAAGGCGCCCGACGCGGTGGCCGTGACCGGCTCCGACGGTCAGGTGACCTACCGGGAGCTGCACCGGCGCGTCGAGGACCTGGCCGCCGTGCTGCGCGGGCACGGCGTCGGCCCCGAGACGCCCGTGGGGCTGTGCATGGAGCGGACCACCGGGATGCTCGTGGCGATGCTCGCCGTGTGGACGGCGGGCGGGGCGTACGTGCCGCTGGACCCGGCCTTCCCCGCCGGGCGGCTGCGCATGATGCGCCAGGACGCCGGCATCGGCCTGGTGCTGACCCAGGCGGGCGTCGATCCCGCGCTGCTGGACGGCGTTCCCGCCGTCGTCACGCTCTCGCCCGGGGGCAGGCCGCTGACCGGCGCTCCCGCCCCGGCCGGCGGGGTCGCGGCCGATGGGGACCGGCTGGCGTACCTGATGTTCACCTCGGGCTCCACCGGCCGCCCGAAGGGGGTGGCGGTGCCGCACCGGGCCGTGGAGAACCTGCTGGAGTCGTTCGCCGAGCTGCTGCCGATCGGGCCGGAGGATCGGTGGCTGGCCGTCACGACGCTGTCGTTCGACATCTCGGTCCTGGAGCTGCTGCTGCCCCTGTTCACGGGCGGCCGGGTGGTGATCGCGGCCACCGGGGAGGTCTCCGACGGGTGGGCGCTGCGCGAACGGGCCGTCGCCGAGGGGGTCACGATCATGCAGGCGACGCCGGCGGGCTGGCGGATCCTGCTGGAGTCCGGCGGGGTCCCCGCGACGATCAGGACCCGGTTGTGCGGCGGCGAGGCGCTGCCCCGCGATCTCGCGGACGCGCTGCCGGCCGACGGCGCCGAACTGTGGAACGTGTACGGCCCCACCGAGACCACCGTGTGGTCCACGGCCGGCCGGGTGCGGCCGGGACCCGAGGCCGTGGATCTCGGCTCGCCCATCGGGCGGACCTCGCTCCACCTGCTGGACGGGAACGGGACGCCGGTCGCCGACGGGGAGGCCGGCGAGCTGCACATCGGCGGCGCGGGGGTCGCCCGGGGATACCACGGGCTGCCCGGCCAGACGGCCGCGCGCTTCCTGCCCGACCCGTACGCCGGCACCCCCGGCGCCCGCATGTACGCCACCGGCGACCTGGCCAGGATCACGCCCGCCGGCCGGCTGGAGTACCTCGGCCGCGCCGACCAGCAGGTCAAGGTGCACGGATTCCGCATCGAACTGGGCGAGATCGAGGCCGCCCTGCGATCGGCCGCCGAGGTCAGGGACGCCGCGGCCGCCGTCCGCGACGGGCGGCTGGTGGCCTACCTGGTCCCGCGGGCGCAGGCCGTGGACTGGGCCGCGCTGCGCGAACGACTGCGCGCCTCGCTCCCCGACTACATGATCCCGGTCCGGCACACGACCCTGACGTCCCTGCCGCTCACCCCCAACGGCAAGCTCGACCGCGCCGCGCTGCCCACCCCGTCGTGGACGCGCCCCGGCACCGCCGCCTTCCGTGCCCCGGCCGCCGGGGTCGAGTCCGACCTCGCCGAGATCTGGGCGGGGGTGCTCGGCGCCACCGAGCCCATCGGCGCCGACGACGACTTCTTCGAGCTCGGCGGCCACTCCCTGGCCGCCACGCAGATCATCGCCAGGGTCCAGGCCAGGTACGGCCTCGAGGTGCCGATCGTCGTGCTGTTCGAGCGTCCGACGATCGCCGGGTTCGCCGCCCGGCTCGACGACCTGGACGACGCCGAGCTCAGCCTGGCCGACGTCGCCGCGCTGCGTGACCAGCTTGACGGCCTGAGCGCCGAGGAGCTCCAGGGGCTGTTCGACGACCTGGCGGCCGGGTCATGAGGGCGCCGCTGTCGCCCGCGCAGGAACGGCTCTGGATGCTCCAGCGGCTGGAGCCCGGCGACGCCTCGTACACGATGTACCTGGTACGACGCCTGCGCGGCCCGCTCGACCGTGACGCGTTCACCGCCGCCGTCGGCGCGCTCGTGGCCAGGCACGAGAGCCTGCGCACCGCCTTCACCGAGGAGGACGGCACGCCCTGGGCGGTGGCCGGGCCGGTCGGGTGGTCGCCGCCGATCGAGTGGCTGACGGCGGCGGGGGAGCAGGTGGGCGCGCTGGTCGCCGAGCGCACCAACGCCGCCTTCGACCTGGCCGCGGGCGTCCCGCTGCGGGTCGCCGTCATCGAGGTCGCCCCGGACGATCACGTGCTGTGCCTGACGCTGCACCACATCCTGGCCGACGGGCACTCCCTGGAGATCATGCTCGACGACCTGGGCGAGCACTACGCCGCCGCCGTCGAGGGCCGCCCCGCCCGCCTGCCCGACGTGCGCATCCAGTCCAGCGACTACGCCCGCTGGCAGCGGCGCAGGGCGGACAAGGCCATGCCGTACTGGACCGAGGCGCTGGCCGCGCCGCCGGTCACCGAGCTGCCCTTCGCCCGTCCGGGAGCGCGCGCGGCCGTCCGGGAGGGCGGCTATCACCGGGTACGGCTGGGCGCGCGGCACCTCGCCGAGGTCGAGCGGCTGGCCGTGGCCCACCGGGCGACCCCGTTCATGGTGCTCATGGCGGCCTACCAGGCGCTGCTCTTCCGGCACAGCGGGCAGCACGACCTGGTGGTCGGCACCGTGGTCGCCGGGCGGGACCGGGTCGAGCTGGAGCGGATGGTCGGCTACCTCACCCAGACCCTGCCGCTGCGCGGCGACCTGGCGGGCGACCCGACGTTCGCCGAGCTGCTCGGGCGGGTCAAAGGGGTGGTGCTGGACGCGATGGGCCGGCCCGCGCCGCTGCTGGAGCGGCTGGCGCGCGGCGTCGAGACGCTGCTGCCGACCGTGTTCATCCTGCAGGACTACGCCGCCGGGCAGGACCGGGCGTACGGCGGGGTCCGGGTGTCGGACTTCGAGGGACGCCACGAGCAGATCGTGGTGGATCTGCTGGTGGAGGTCTGGCCGGCGGGGGAGGAGCTGGCGATCTGCTTCGGCTATGACGGCGCGGTGTTCGAGGCCGGCGAGGTGGCGACGATCGCCGAGCGCTACCTGACGCTGCTGGCCGGGGCCGTGGCCAGGCCGGACACGCCGATCTCGCGGCTTCCCACGTGGACCGCACCGGACGAGAAGGCGATCGCCGAGCTGGCCGACGGGCCCGCCGAGGCGGTCGCGGACGGGGTGCTGGAGCTGGTGGCGGACGTGGTGCGCCGGACGCCGGACGCGGTCGCCGTGCGCTGCGGCGATCAGGTGGTCTCGTACGCGGCCCTCTGGGACCGGGCCGGCGTGCTCGCCGGCACCCTGGGGGAGAGCGGCGTCCGGGAGGGCGACGTGGTGGCCGTGCGGCTGGCCCCGTCCGCCGAGGTGATCGCCGCGCTGCTGGGCGTGTGGCGGGCGGGCGCCGCGTACCTGCCGCTGGACCCCGCCGACCCGCCCGCCCGGCACGCCGACTCCATGGCCGCCGCGGGCGCCGCCTGGCTGATCGGCGAGGACCGGGTGCGCGCCGTGGCCGAGGGGAGCGCGGCCGAGGGGCCGGTGAAGGGAATCGCCTACGTGATGACCACCTCGGGGTCCGCCGGGCTGCCCAAGGCGGTGCTCGTCGAGCATCGTTCGGTGGCGGCCAGGGCCGGGTGGATGCGGCGGGAGTACGGCCTGGGGCCCGGAGATCATGTGGTGCAGTTCGCGTCGCTGAGTTTCGACACCCACGTCGAGGAGATCTTCCCCGCGCTCGCGTCCGGGGCCACGGTGATGCCGCTGCCGGACGGCCCCGCGAGCCTGCCCGACCTGCTGGCCGGGCCGGACGGGCACCGGATCACCGTGCTGGACCTGCCCACCGCGTACTGGCACCGGCTCGTCGAGTCACCCTCGGAGGTGGCCTGGCCGCCCGCACTGCGGCTGGTGATCCTCGGCGGCGAGCAGGCCGACGGGGCGGCCATCGCCCGATGGCATCGTGAGGGGCCCGGGGCCCGGTTGGTCAACACGTACGGGCCCACCGAGGCCACGGTCATCGCCACGTGGGCCGAGCTGGACGGGACCGACCCCGGCGGACGCCCGCCGATCGGCCGGCCGTTGTCGGCCACGTCGGTCCGGGTGCTGGACGCCCGGGGGGAGCCGGTGCCGCCGGGCGCGGCGGGCGAGCTGGCGATCGGCGGGGCCGGGGTGGCCCGCGGATATGCCGGGCTGCCCCGCCGCACCGCCGCCGCCTTCGAGCCCGACCCGTACGGCGAGCCCGGCGCCCGGCGCCTGCGCACCGGTGACCGGGCGCGGTGGCGCTCGGACGGGCAGCTGGAGTTCCTGGGCCGCCTGGACGACCAGGTCAAGGTACGCGGCGTGCGCATCGAGCCCGGCGACGTGGAGGCCGCCCTGCGCGAGCACCCCGGCGCCGGACAGGTGGCCGTGGCCGCGCGCGGCGAGGACCTGGTGGCCTACTTCACCGGCCCCGCCGCCCCGGCCGAGCTGCGCGCGCACGCCGCGGGCCGGCTGCCGAGGGGCTTCGTGCCGACCCGGTGGTCACGGCTGGCGGAGCTGCCGCTCACCTCCCGGGGCAAGCTCGACCGGGCCGCGCTGCCCGAGCCGGACCGGGTCACCGGGACGGACTACACGGCGCCGCGCACCGACAGCGAGGCGCTGGTCGCCGAGATCTGGGCCGTGGTGCTCGGCCTCGAACGGGTCGGCGTGCTGGACGATCTGCTGGAGCTGGGCGGGCACTCGCTGATGACCACCCGGGTCGCGGCGCGGCTGCGGGCGATGCTGGAGGTGGAGGTGCCGATCCGGGTGGTGCTCGGCTGCGGCACCGTGGCCGAGCTCGCCGAGGCCGTCGAGGACCTGCTGATCGAGGAGATCGACGCGATGAGCGAGGAGGACGCGCAGCGCGCCCTGACCGGGCCGTCCGGGCTCAGGGAGTGATCGTCTTCCGGATGGCGTTCAGGAACATCGCCGCCTCGCGCCCGTTGACGAGGCGGTGATCGAACGCGAGCCCGAGGGTGACCGTGGTGCGTTTCACGACGTTCCCGGCGGAGTCGAGGGCGAACTCGTGCTGCGGCGCGCACAGCGACAGCGCGCACGTCTGCCCGGGGAAGACGATCGGCACGGCGAGGAGCACGGCCGTGTCGGTGTGCAGGGTGACGACGATGTTCCCGCCCGCCAGGTCGTCCTCGCGGAACGCCGCCTGTGCCGCCTTCGTCCGGTACGCCGTGAGCCGCTCCGCGATCTCCTTGACGGACAGGCGGTCGGCGTCGCGCAGCACCGGGACGTACAGGCCGTTGCCGACGTCCACGGTGACGCCGACGTTCGGCGCCGTCGAGGGGCGTACGGCCAAGGGGTCGGCTGCCACCGGTTCGGCGAAGCACATCGGGAACCGCCCGTGCAGCGACGCGACCGCCGAGACCAGCAGCTCCGGCAGCCCGATCAGCGCCCTGGCCTCCTTGCCGAGGGCGCGGGCCCGGGCGATCGCGGGGCCTGCGTCCAGCTTCACGGCGGTGAAGGCGGCCGGGATCGTCTGGTGGGAACGGGTGACCGCGGCGGCCACGGCCCGCTGAACGGCCGGCAGCGGCTGCGCGTCGCCTGTGCCGGTTTCCAGCGTGCCGGTTTCCAGCAGGGCCAGGACGTCGGCTCGCTTGATCAGCTTCTTGCCCAGCGCGCGGATCCGCGCCGGGTCCACGCCGTGCTCGTCGATCAGCGCCTGGGCGGGTGCGGTGACGATCGGCCCCTCGGCCGCCGCACCGGGGTCGGGAGCCGCCGGCGGAGGCGCCGAGCCGTCGGAGATGTGCGCGATCACGTCCCCGGGCCGGCAGGTCGCGCCGGTTTCCGCCGCCCGCCGCAGTGCGCCGTCGGCCTCGGCCATCAGCTCCTCGGCCGCCTTGGAGGTCTCCAGGACCACCACCGGATCGCCCTTCACCACCCCGGCGCCGTCCTCGGCCAGCCACTCGACCAGCAGGTACTCGGTGTCGTTGTTGTTGAGCTTGGGCACGCGCAGCTCGGTCAAGGCAGGAGCTCCTGTACGGCGCTGACGATGGCGGTGTCCTGCACCAGCACGTCACGCTCGAGATGGGCGGCCGCCGGGATCACGCTTGCCGCCGAGTGGACGAGGGACACGGGACGCCGCAGGCGCCCCCAGAGCCGGCTGTGCACCTGGTGCGCCACCTCGGCCCCCCAGGTGCCGCCCGCGGTGCTCTCCTCGGCGACGACCACGGCGCCGGCCCGCTCCAGCAGCGGCGACAGCGGGGTCACGTCGAAGGGGTACAGGCGCCGGGGCACGAGCAGCAGGCAGGAGACCTCCCGCTCCAGCAGCAGCGTGCGCATCGCGGCCAGGGCCCGGTGCGCCAGCCCGCCCGGCGCGATGATCACGCAGTCGGCCTGCTCGGGATCGTCCACGTACACCCTGGCCACCCCGCCGGCCCCGGGCAGCACGTCGTACTGGAACAGGTCGTCCGCGACCCCGCCGCCGAAGAGCTGCCGGGTGTAGAGGATCTTGTCCTCGAACAGCAGGCACGGCTCGCCGCGCGCGAGCATCTCGCCGAACAGCTCGCGATGGTCGTCGAAGGGGGACACCTCGTACACCGCGAGACCAGGGACGCCGATGAAGTGCTTCTGCAGGCTCTGGCTGTGCGTGGGCCCGTAGCCGCGACCGCCCCCGGACGGGCAGCGCACGATCAGCGGCAGCCGCAGCGGCCTGCCGTACATGGAGACCGACTTACTGGCGAAATTCACGATCTGGTCGAAGGCCAGGGCCACGAAGTCGGAGAACATGATCTCGACGATGGCCTTGCCGCCCGCGAGGGCCAGGCCGCCGGCCACGCCGACGATGCCGTTCTCGCTGATCGGGGTGGCCAGCACCCGGCCGGGGAAACGGCTCGACAGACCTTTCGTGATCTTGAACGCCCCGCCGTACGGATCGAGCACGTCCTCGCCGAGCACCCGCACGGACGGATCCTCGGCCAGCACCTCGTGCAGCGCCCGGTTGAGGCTCTCCGCGACCCGCATCGCCTCAGCCCTCCCGCGCAGACAGCGGCCGCCCGAGCACTTCACCGGCCACCACCTCGACGAACGCGCGCGCCTCCGCGTCCATGCGGGCGAAGCGGGGGGAGCCGCCCTCGCGCGGGTACCAGTCGTGGTCGCGGGCGTGCCGGATCTCCTCGGCGGAGCGGGTGTCGTCGCCCTTGCTGTGCGGCCCGATCCGGTGCGTGGCGAACTCCACCACCAGCGGCCCCGCGCCCTGCCTGGTCCGCTCGAACAGCGGCCGCAGTGCGTCCCGGATCTCGTGCGGATGCCGCGAGTCCACGTGCAGGAACCGGCACCCGAACGCCCGCGCCCGATCCCCGATCGTGCCCGCCAGCTGCGCCGCAGTCGGTGTGGTCTGCGCGATCCCGTTGTTCTCGGTCACCACGACCAGCGGCAGCCGCCAGAGCGCGGCCATGTTGAGCGCCTCGTACACGGCGCCCTCGCCCCACGTCCCGTCGCCGATGTACGCCAGCGCCAGCGCGCCCGGCTCGGCGTCCCGCAGGTGCAGGGCCACGCCCGCGGCGACCGGCAGGCTCTCGCCCTGGATCCCGGTGGACAGGTAGCGGCCGGACAGGATGTGCTGGCTGCCGCCCACGCCCCCGCAGACCGCGCCCTCCCGCCCAGTGATCTCCGCGAGCAGTCCGTACGGATCCCGGAATCGTGCCAGGTAGTGGCCGTGTCCGCGATGATTGCTGAAGACGTAGTCCGGCTCGCCCAGCAGCGGTGTCAGCGCGACCGGCACGTACTCCTGCCCCAGGCAGGTGTGGGTGGTGCCCTGCACGAGCCCTTGGCCGAACAGGTCGAGCAGCTTGCGTTCGAAGTGCCTGATCAGCAGGAGTAGCCCGAGGTCGTCGTCGGACAGGTCCTCCGTGATCTCTTCCAGCAGGCGTTCCGGCACGATCGGCACTCCTTGAGGGGGAATGGTGGATTTGGGAGCGCTCCCACAAATTCTATCGATCACCGTGAGGAGCGGCAATGGTCGGACGGAGAGCTTTCCAGACTGTCAAATGCCGAGAATGAAGGGCCGGTGCCACGCGTGCTGATCGCCTGCCGTCCGCGTCCGGTCACCAAGCGTCGCGGTGGGGGATCTTGACCTGCCTCGAGCGCGATACCTAGGCTTCTGTGGGAGCGTTCCCAACTTTCGAGGTGACCCCCACGTGAGCCCCGACCTCGAGCGCGAGAAGCTGCGGCGCCGCCTGGCCACGCTGCCCCCCGAACGCCGTGCGGCCCTGCGCAGGGCGCTGCTCGGCGGCCGGGACCAGCGCACCTGGCCGCTGTCCACCGGGCAGGAGCGGCTGTGGTTCCTGCAGCGCTTCGACCCTGACGACTGCGCGTATCACATCACCTGGCCGGTCAGGCTGCGCGGCCCCGTCGACGAGATCGCACTCGCCGCGGCGTTCACCGCGATCGCCGTCCGGCACGAGGTGCTGCGCACCCGCTTCGTCCTGGACGGCGACCTGCCCGCGCAGGTCGTGGACGAGCCCGGCGAGGTGCGGCTGGACCGTCTGGATCCCGCCTCCGCCGACCTCGGACAGGCGGTCGCCGGCTACGCCGGGCGGCCGTTCGACCTCGCGGCGGCCCCCGCGTGGCGGGCGGGCCTGCTGCGCCTGGCCGCCGACGACGCCGTCCTGTGCATCGTGCTGCACCACATCGTGGTCGACCACTGGTCGCTCGACGTGCTCATGCGCGAGCTCGGCGAGTGCTACCGCGCCCACCGGGAGGGCCGTGCGCCCCTGCTGGACGAGCTGCCCGCGCAGTACCGCGACTTCGCCGCGGCCGAGCGGCGGCGGGCCGAGGAGGGCCGGGACCACCTGGACTACTGGACCGAACGGCTCGCCGGAGCACCCCCGCTCGACCTGCCCCTCGACCACCCCCGCCCGGCCCGCTGGACCGGCCGCGGCGCGAAGGCGGACGTGACCGTGCCGGACGCGGACGTCACCCGCCTGGAGCTCCTCGCGCGTGCCCACCGGGCCACCCCGTTCATGGCCCTGCTCGCCGCGTGGCAGGTCACGCTGGGCGCGGCCGCCGGGCAGGACGACTTCTGCGTGGGCGTGCCCGTGGCCGGCCGGGACCGGCCCGAGCTGGCCCCGCTGATCGGCTACTTCTCCACCACGCTCGTCGCGCGGGCCGACCTGTCGGGGGATCCGCCCTTCGGCGAGCTGCTGCGGCGTACCCGGATCGGCACCATGAAGGCCCTGGCCCACGCCGGAACCTCCTTGGACCGCATCCTCGGCGCCCTGCGGGTGCCGCGCGACCTGAGCCGCCCGCCGCTGTGCCAGGCGATGTTCAACCTCACCCACAACCTGCCCACCGGCGACCTGCTCCGCACCGAGCTGGGGGACCTGGCCGTGGAGGTGTGTCCGCAGCCCGACCTGGGCCGGGCCCGGGTGGAGGTGTCCCTCGACGTGTACCGGGGGCCCGAGGGGATCGGCGGCTGGCTGGAGTACTCGACCGACCTGTTCGACGCCGCCACCGCGCACCGCCTGGTGGAGGCGTTCGCCCGCGTGGTGACGCGCGCGGGCGGCGACCCGAGCCTGCGGCTGTCCGAGCTGGGAGCAGCGGTCCGGAACTAAGGAGAGCGCCATGCGGCTTTCGGTGGATTTCGCCTCCGGCCGTTCCGGCACGGCGGAGCTCGCATGGGGGCAGCGGGACGTCTGGACGGCGATCCAGGGGGTGGGGCCGGACGCACGCTACTTCAACGTGCCCCGGCTGCTGACCGTCCCGGGCGCGGGAGGCCCGCGCCGTCCCGGGGCCGTGGCGGCCGCTCTGGCCGAGGTGATGGGTCGGCACGACGCCCTGAGATCCGTGGTACGGCTCGGCGCGACCGGACCGTACCAGGAGGTGGCGGCGGCCGGGACCCTGGCGATCGAGCTGGTCGAGGCCGCACGCGGCGACGTGGACGATGCCGCGGCCGGACTTGTCGCCCGTCTGGCCGGGCGACCCTTCGGCGACGGCGAGCAGCCGCTGCGCGCCGGGATCGTGGTCTGCGACGGCGTCGCCACCCACGTGGCGCTCGTGATGAATCATGTCGTCGCGGACTGGCGCGCGGCCGACGTCGTGGTACGCGATCTGCGGCTGCTGCTGCTCCGCGGAGTGATCACGCGACCGCCGTCGTCGCAGTTGCTCGACCTGGTACGGGAGGAGGAGGCGGCCTCGGCCCGTTCGGACCGGTCGATCGCCCAGTGGGAGGCGCTGCTGCGGACCGTGCCGTCCGCCATGTTCCCCACCGTGGTCAGCAGCGGCGCGACGCCGAGGTTCGCGCGGGCCGTGCTGTCGTCGCCCCGGCTCGACCACGCCGCACAGGTGCTCGCCCGCCGCACCGGCGTCAGCACCGCCACAGTCCTGCTGGTGGCGGTCGCCATGCTGCTGCGCGAGCTGACCGGGCACGAGGTGTCCGCGATCACCCCGATCGTGCACAACCGCTTCAACAGCCGGACCCGGGGCCTGGTCACCAGCCTGAATCAGCTGGGACTGTTCACCCTGGGCCCGTGCGGAAGCCTTGCCGAGACCCTCGTGAGCGCGTATTCGGCGGTTCTCACGTCCTACCGGCGCGCCCGCTTCGACTCGCTGGCCCTGCACGCGATGGTCGACCGGATGAGCGCCGACCGAGGCGTCCCCATGTTCCCGTTGTGCTGCTTCAACGACCTGCGCCCCGGCGAGGATTCGGGTGGCGCCGACCGCGCGGACGGGGAGTCCGAGCTGGAATGGCTGCCCGGCATGGACCGGCGCAGCTGCGACTTCTGCGTGGCCCTGATGCGCTGGAAGGGCACGCTCGGTGTGGAACTGAGCGCCGACACCGCCCGCCTGCCCGAGGGCGAGATGGCCGGCCTCCTGTACCGGCTGGAGTCCTTCGTGGCCGGCGCGGCTCACCCCTGACGGGGGCCGAGCCCCGCTCAGTAGTCCTTGAGGGTGATGGCGTTCGCGGCGGCGTTGAGCGGCTTCAGGATCGGGCGCAGTGCCAGGTCCTTCCAGGGCAGGTGGCTGACCATCCGCATCATGGTGGTCTGCATGCGGATCTGGCGGGAGCTGCCGGCCACCATCTGCCTGGCGTTGCTCTCGCCGAGGCTGAGGTTCACGTCGACGTAGCCGCGCATCTCCTCCTGGTAGCGGGAGAACGCCACCCGGTGGTCGCCGCCGGCGGCCTTCAGCTCGCCGGCCAGCACGTACGCCCCCACGAGGGCGAGGCTGGTGCCCTGCCCCGACAGCGGCGACGGGCTGTGCGCGGCGTCGCCGACCAGCGCGATCCGCCCGGCCGACCAGCGGTCCAGCCGGACCTGGCTGGCGGAGTCGAAGTAGAAGTCGGGGGAGTGCGGCATGGCGGCCAGCAGCGTGGCGCTCTCCCAACCGGCGCCGGCGAAGGTCTCGGCGACCAGGCGCTGCTGTGCCGCGACGTCGCGGCGGTCGGGCAGCACGGCGGGGGTGGGGAAGATGAACTGGGCCTTGGCGGCGGACTGCCGGGTGCTGTAGAGGTTCACGACCTTGCCCGGCGTCGGGTAGATCAGCTCCCAGCGGTCGAGGCCGAGGTGGTTGGGCACGGTGAACACGCACGCGTGCATGCCGAGCGGGCGCACGAACGTCGCCTCTTCGCCGAAGACCTGGGCCCGCAGGTTCGAGTGCAGCCCGTCCGCGCCGATCACGAGGTCGAACACGCGCGGCGCGGAGCGCGCGAAGGTCACCATGACGCCGTCGTGGCCCTGGGTGAGGCCGGTGATGCTGTCGCCGAACAGGTACTCCACGCCCTGCTTGGTCGCGTCGTACATGATGCGGGCCAGGTCGCCGCGCAGCACCTCGTCGTCGCCGGGGGCCCGCAGGCCGATGAGGTCGGGGCCCAGGGTGGCGAGCGGCTTGCCGGCCGCGTTCACCCAGGCGCCGCCGCGCATCCGCGTGCTGTACCGCTTGACGGCCGGGGTGAGGCCCATCCGGTCGACGACGTCCATCGCCACGCCGCGCAGGTCGACCTTGTAGCCGCCTTCCCGCAGCGCCGGGGCCAGCTCCACGACGGTCGGGGTGAAACCGTAGCGCTGCAACCAGTACGCGAGGGCGGGACCGGCCACGCTGGCGCCGGAGATCAGGACCGTCTTGTTCACGAGGTGTTGTGTCATGGCGACAGCGTCGCCGGTCCCGCTCGCCAGGCGCTCACCAAGCGCTCACCGTCACTCACCGGCCAGGTCGAGCACCTCCTCGGCGCTCAGCCCGCGGCCCCGGTGACGTGCTTCGGCGTACGGGCCGGGGCCGAGCGCGCGTTCGGCCCCGGCGGCCGTCTCGTCCACGTCGCGGTCGGCCACCAGCTCCGTCCCGCGCAGGGACGCCGCCGCGCCGATGAGCGTCGCGGCCTGCTCCGCGTCACCGGCCAGCAGCGCGGCCCCGGCGAGGCCGTCCACCGCGTCCGCGGCGGCGGGCAGGTTGCCGCTGCGCACGGCCGTCTCGAGCGCGGCGCGGTGGTGAACGCGGGCCTGCGCGGCGTCCCCGTTCATGGCGGCGGTGTTCATGGTGGCGGTCCAGCCGAGTCCGGTGAGGATGCGGGCACGGATCCGGCTCCCGGTGATCGAGGCGTCCCCGCAGCCGGCCAGCGCCGCCTCGTACAGCTGCCGGGCCTGGTCGGGTTCGCCGGATCGGCGGGCGAGGTCGGCGAGGCCACGGCGGGCGTCGGCGAGCAGGTCCGGCGCGCCGACGGCGCGGGCGACCTCGGCGGCGCGCTCGTAGCCGGTCCCGGCGGCGGGGAGGTCACCGTCCTGGGCCAGCAGGTCGGCGCGGCGGGTGAGGAGGTCCGCGGCGTCCTCCGTACGGCCCAGCTCCTCGATGAGCGTGATGGCCTCGTCCATCCAGGCCACCGCGCGGGCCCGCTCACCGCGCCAGGCCGCGATCCCGGCGAGCTTGTCCAGCGAGTTCGCGATCGCCCAGCGGTCGCCCGACGTGCGGAACCCGGCCAGCGCGGCGGTGAGCGCGTCCTCGGCCGCGGAGGTCCGCCCGCCGAGCAGCAGCCGCAGGCCGTCGCCCATGCGCAGGAACGCCTGCGACCACGGGTCGGTGTCGAACAGCCGGTGCTGAAGCGCGGGCTCGACGTCGAGCAGGCGTCCGGCCATCGAGAGCAGGAACACGACGTGGGGCCGGCGCAGCGGCCGGTCGTGCGCGGCGAGGCCGGCGGCGGCGCGGCCCAGGTGGTCGCGCAGGTCGGCATCGGTGGAGTTGCCGGTCGCGGCGGCGGTCACCACGCAGCACGCGTACTCCTCGGCCTGCTCCGCACCCGGAGCATGTTCGCCCAGCAGCCGGGCGGCGAGCGGGGCGGCCTCGCCGCGCAGGCCGCGCAGCCACCAGAACCAGGACAGGGCCGCGATCAGCCGCGCGGCCAGCGGCGGGTCGGCGGTGACGGCCCAGCCCAGTGCGGCCAGCAGGTTGCCGTGCTCGGCGTCCAGCCGCGCGAGCCGATCCAGCTGGCCGGGCCCCCGCAGGTGGTGGTCGGCGGCCTCGGCCAGCGCGGTGAAGCACTCCGCGTGCGCCCGCAGGCATTCCTCCCGCTCCCCGGTCTCGGCGAGCCGCTCCGCGCAGTACTCGCGCACCGTCTCCAGCATCCGATACCGGCCGTCGTGCGCCTCGACGAGCGACTTGTCCACCAGGCCGGCCAGCACGGCCGCCACATCGTCGGCCCCGGCCGGCCCGTCCAGGCCGCAGACCCGCTCCGCGTCCGCCAGGGTGACGCCGCCCGCGAACACGGTGAGCCGGCGCGCGAGCGCCTGCTCATCCGGGTCGAGCAGCCCCCAGCTCCAGTCGACCACCGCGCGCAGCGTCTGGTGCCGGGGCGCCGCAGTGCGCTCGCCGCGCGACAGCAGCCGGAACCGGTCGGCCAGCCGCGCGTCCACCTCGTCCAGGGTGAACGAGCGCAGCCGGGCCGCCGCCAGTTCGATGGCCAACGGCAGCCCGTCCAGGGCGGCGCAGATCCGCCGCACCGCGCCGATCGTGGCGGCGTCCACGACGAACCCGTGCCGTACGGCGGCGGCCCGGTCGGCGAACAGCCGCACCGCCGGGCAGGCCAGCGCCTCGGCGAGCGCGGCATCGGGTGCGGGCACGGCCAGCTGCCCGACCAGGAAGAGGACCTCACCGGTGATGCCGAGCGCCTCCCGGCTGGTGGCCAGGATCCGCAGCGCGGGGCAGGCGGCCAGCAGCCGGTGCGCGAGCCCGGCCGCGTCCGCGACGACCTGCTCGCAGTTGTCCAGAATCACCAGCACCGGCCGGTCGGCCAGCGCCGCGACGAGCCGATCCTCCGGCGGTCCCGGCTCGCGCAGGCCCAGCGCGGCGGCCACGGCGGGTGCCACCTGCGCCCCGTCGCTCAACGCGGACAGGTCGACGAAGCACACCTCCCCGGGCACCCGGCCGCTCGCCTCCACCGCCAGCCGCGTCTTGCCGGTGCCACCCGGACCGGTCAGCGTGACCAGCCGTGATCCGGCCGGCAGCGCCGCGAGCTCGCGCAGCTCCTCCGCCCGTCCGACGAAGCTGGTGAGCTGGGCCGGCAGGCGCCGGAGCGCGAGGGCGGCCGCCGGTTCGGCGCGCAGGATGGCCAGGTGCGCCTCGGCCAGCTCGGCGGACGGATCGACGCCGAGCTCGTCTCCCAGGAACCGGCGGGCCTGCTCGTACGCGGTGAGCGCCTCCGCCTGCCGGCCACCGGCGTACAGGGCCCGCATCAGCAGCGCCCGCGCCCGCTCCCGCAACGGGTGCGCCTCCACCAGCTCCGTCAGCTCCGCGGCCACCGCGTGGTGCTCGCCCAGCGCGAGCGCGGCCTCGGCCCGGTCCTCCACCGCCGTCAGCCGCTCCTCCAGCAGCCGGGCGGCCGCCGCCGCGGCGAACGGCGCGTCCAGCACGTCGGCGAGCGCCGGCCCGCGCCACAGGTCCAGCGCCTGACCCAGCACCATCGCGGCGCCCGCCGGGTCCCCGCCGGCCAGCGCCTGCCTGCCCTGCCCGGCGAGCCGGGCGAACCGGTGCGCGTCCACCGCGTCGAGGTCGACCGCGAGCCGGTAGCCCGCCGGCCCGAACTCCACGGCCGCCCCGTCACGCAGTCCTCGCCGGAGCCGGGAGACCTGCGACTGCAGCGCGTGCGCCACGTCGGCGGGCGCGTCCTCGCCGTACAGGCCCGCGGCCAGCCGGCCGACGCTCACCGGGCGACCGGCCTCCAGCAACAGCATCGCCAGCAGCGACCGCACCTGCGGGCCGCCCACCGCCACCGGGCCCCCGTCGGGCAGGCGCGCCTCAACCGGACCCAACACGCCGAACCGCATCAAAAGCCCCCGGCTTCGCACATGCCGGCAATTATCCCAGCCGCGGGCCGCTCGGCGCTCCGAGGTGGTCTCCCGTACCCAGGGCAGCGCCGGCCGCTCGACGAGCAGCAGGGCGGGTCACTTCGACGAATCCTGAAATGGGGCTAAGAGCCGACTTTCCCCCATTACGGTGCGAGAAATGAACGCTGACCAGTTGCATGAATACGCGAACCAATTGCGTGACAATTTCTTGCGACTGCAGGATCAATCCCTGGAACTGCACCAACGCGCCCGAGCCCTGCAGGTCACCCACAGCTCGCCCGACGGCCTCGTTACCGCCACCGTGGGCGCCCGCGGTGACCTGATCCGGCTCGAGCTCGACCCCCGGGTCTCCCGCCTGCGGGACAGCGGCAGGCTGGCCGGCCTCATCACCGCCACCGTGCAGCAGGCCGCGGCGATGGCCCAGGAGGAGATCGTGCGGATGTTCGCGCCCCTCGTCCCGCCGGAGCAGATGCGGGCCCACCTGGATGGCGACCTCGACAGCGTGCTGGGGCACCTGGACGACCGGCTGCGCGAGATCGGGTAGCGGATGGCCGAGCACGTACGCATGGAGCGGTCTCAGGTCGAGGCCGGGCTCAAGGGCTGGCAGGGCCACGCCGCCGGACTCGGTGACGCTCTGCGCGACGCCACCGCCCGGATCGAACGGCTGAACGCCGCCGCCCCCTGGGGTGGCGACTCGGCCGGGCAGGAGTTCTACCGGGCGTACTCGGCCGAAGGAGGGCCCGACACGCTCATCGCCTGGGCCGGACAGCTCATGAGAGACCACGAGGCCACCGGCGAGGGTGTACGGCAGACCGTGGAGACCACGAGCGAGGCCGCCTCCACGCCGAAGGGCGATCGGGTGTGAGCGTCCACGCGGGGGCGGAGCACAACCGCAGCACACCGGTCACCAGCCCGCCGGGCGGTGGCGACGACACGATCGGCAGCGGCGGCTACGCGACCGACGTCACGCCGGCCTGGGGAGAGGGCGCGCCCGAGTGGGTGGACGTCCTGATCTCGCTGGTGGCGGCCGGGCAGATGTGGCCGGAGGGCAGCGAGAAGGGCCTGGCGGAGCTGGCGGTGGCCTTCGACGACCTGTCGCGGGCGGCGCTGGCCGGGCAGGACGTGAGTTCGCGGGCCACGATGCTGGACGGGTGGTCGGGCGCGTCGGCCGACGCCTTCCGCGAGCACACCGACGAGCTCGCGTCGGGGGAGACGGGGCTGGCGGGGATGGCGCAGGCCGCTCAGGCGTACGCGCTGCAGCAGGACTCCTTCGCGCGCGCCACGCAGTACGGCAAGCTGTCCATCAACGTCGGCTATTGGATCACGGTCAGCGCTGCCGCCGTCGGGGTCACGGCGAGCTTCCTCACCGCGGGCGCGACCACACCGCTGCTCGCCGCGTACGCGCAGCGGCTGCGTACCTTCCTCAACCAGGTGTTCGGCTCCCTGGAACGGGCGGCGGGGGCCGGGCGCGGGCTCACGACCGTCGCGCCGAAACTCGCCGCCGTCCAGACGGCCCAGCTCGGCGGGCGAAAACTCGGCCAGGGGCTGCTGGCCAGGGCGGTCACCAGCCACATGCTGCGCGAACTGCCGGAGGAGGTGGGCGAGGGCCTGCTCATGGACGGGCTCGCCCAGCGCCGGCAGATGGACCTCGGGACGCGTACCAGCTGGGACACCCGCATGACGGCCGCGAACGTCCTCGGCGACGCGACCGGCGCCTTGCTGGCGTCCCGGATCGCGCCCGCGGTCTCCAAGCACGTCTCCGGCCTCCCCGGCCTGCGCCACCTCGACGCCGCGGCCGGGGACACCGGTGGGCTGGCGAACGTCCTCATGCGGTACCCCACCAAGGCCGCGAGCGCGGCCGCCACCAACGCGCTCGTCTCGGCCCCCGCCGGGATGATCTCCAACGGCGTCGTGTACGGCACCTGGCAACTCCCCACGATGGAGGGGCTGGTGGGCAGTATGGCGGCCGGCGCCGGCCGAGTGGGCACCATCAGCCCCCTCGGCACCGACGTCCTCTCCGCCCTCGCCAACCCGTCAACGGCCCTCGCCCGCGCGGAATTCACCGCCCTCGCCCAAGACCCCACCCCCTCTACCTCGACACCCACCGCCGGCTCCGGTCAGGGCGGGAGCACCCAGAACACCGCCACCCACGGGGCCGGCGGGGTCACCCCGATGACAACCACCCCACCCACCCCGGCCGGCGACGCACACGGGACCGGTTCGACAGGCACCCCTCAGCGCAGCGGCCCCACCCCAACACCGGCCAGCGCCCCCACCGCGTCGGCCCCCACCGCGTCGGCCCAGACCGGAAGCGCACCTACCGGAGCACCACCAAGCACCACCTCCAGCGGCACCACCCAGGCAGGCGCGACACCACAAGGATCAGCACAGAGCACCGCCTCCAGCGGGACCGCGCAGGCCGGCGCGGCTTCGCAGGGTGCGCCATCGGGCACCGCGTCCGGCGGGACGGCGCAGGTGGGTACGGCACCGCAAGGATCGGCACCGGGCACCGCGTCCGGCGAAACGGGGCAAACGGGTACAGCACCGGGCACCGCCCCTGGCGGGACGGCGCAGGCCGGTGCGGCATCGCAAGGGGTGGGATCGAGCGGCCAGTCGGCGGCCGGCGGTGCGCCAGGTGGCTCATCGGCACAGACCAGCCCGATCGGCGCGGCTGCCGGCACCCCCGGCGCCGGGACGGGTGGGCCCACTACTCCGGCCACGGCGGTGGCCGGGCCGACTGCCCCGGCCACGGCCGGGGCCGGGCCGACTGCCCCGGCCGCTGCCGCCTCTGTGCCGACAGTGCCGACGGCTTCCGGCGCCCCGAACGTGACAGGGCCTGGGGTGGATGTCGAGGGCGGGGAGTTGGTGCCGTCCAAAGAGGCGTTGACTCTGGCGCTCAGTGGGGCGGGCACCCCGTCCGTACCGAGGCTCGAGGGGATCGGGCCGGAGGCGGCGAGTGACATCGATCAGGCGTTACGTGAGCTGGCCCGTGACTACCCGGACCTGACGCGCGCCCTCGGCACCGTCAGCACCACGGACCCGCACGGGAACTTTGTCACCCAGCCGGACCTGGTGGCCTACGCGGTCATGGACGGTGGTGAGCGGGGCATCCACCTGAACCCTGTCGCCATGGCCGACCAGGCGGAGGCCGGGCGGGTGGAGGAGGCCACCGGGTGGACGGTGCCGGGCGGTGGGTCGGTGCGCGGTGTGCTCTACCACGAGGTGGGCGAGCACATCGCCGACCGCATCATCAGCGACCCCGATGCGCGCACCGCCCTGAACGCCACCGTCTCGGCGGCGCTGGGCCGCCCGTACGACGTCACAGGCGTGCACGACCAAGGGACCGTGACCGCCGTCGAGTCCCGCCTGTCCACGTACGGCGCCACCACCCCCCGCGACCTGATCGCGGAGGCGTTCACCGAGTACAGGACCTCGGCGACCCCGCGTCCCCTGGCCAGGGCGGTCGGTGAGCTGATCGATCGGCTGCACACCACGCAGGCACACCGGGCACAGGACACCCCGCTGACAACGCGCTCCCGCGAAGAGGTCTATGCCCGCAGGCGCGGTCCCGCCGACGACCCGGAAGCGGATCCGGACCTGTGGGCGCTGCGGGCCATGGACGGGCGGATGAGCGAATCCCGCTATCGGGACGAGGACGCCGAACGCCAGGCAGGCAAGATCCTCCAGCGCATGGCGAACACCTGGGGCCGCGACGGGACCCAGTGGCTGCTGGACACGTTCCAGGCGCGTTCCCCGTACGTACGCGACGGCATCCTCTGGGCCGCCCGCCAGAACGGCCTGGCCGGCCCGAGTGGCGAGCAGCAGTCAATGGCACAGACGTCTCGGTCCCCGAGCCAGAGCGGCCGGAGCGGCCAGCCGCAGGAGGCCGCCTACCAGGCCGAGAACCTGTACGACTCCCAGGCCGACCGGCGCCACTGGAAAGACGTCATGCGGGAGGCCGACCATCTCGCCCACCAGTACACGGCCGCCGACCGCAACCAGGACGCGGACGCGTTCCAGGACGCCATCGACAACGCCCAGGCGTTCGTCCGCCGTCACGGCCTGGCCGACGCCAGCCGGACGCCTTGGTACAAGTTCAAGGGCGCGGCGGAGATGGACAACTGGATGGCCTTCCGCGAGAGGGAGGACACCAGCACCGGCATCGGCTTCATCAGCGAGATCCTGCTCTATGACTTCGACCTGGAGCCGGACGACCTCAAGGGCACCGGTGCCGCCGGTCAGAGCGGGACGAAGGGGTACGAGCCGCCGATCTCCGACCACGACGACTTCGGCAAGGTCAATGTCGAGCGCCGGACCAAGGTGCCCCTCGCCGGACTGCGCCCGCAACGGGTGGAGGACTACGACAAAGCCTCCCAGCCGCTCGGCGAGGAGCACAAGGAGGCCATGCGGAAGGCGTACGGGGAGTTGCGGAAGTTCATCGACGACCTCGGCTCCAGGGAGATCAGGTTCGGCGACCTGCTCGCGATCATCAACAAGGTCAACCCGACCGGGCACAACAGGAACTGCCCGGAGACCAGCCTGGCCATCGACGACATCCTGCGCGGCAAGCCGGCCGTGGCCGGGCCACTGAACGCCGCGCCGGTCCCGGTCATCCGCACCACGATGGGCAGGCGGGCGATCGAGAAGCACATGCGGCTCAGCAGTCTCAAGAAGGTAGCGAAGATTCTGCAGAACGAGGGGCCGGGATCACGTGGCGTGGTGATCGGCTACAGCGGCTCCGGCATCGGGCACGTGTGCAACGTCCTCAACGTCAACGGCAACATCTACTACGCGGACGGGCAGCACCAGCGGGTGTACATCGACCGGCACCCCATGGAGGGCAAGTACCGCGAGTACGACTTCTTCCAGACCCGCTAAGAAAGGACGGATCACCATCATGATCAGCAAGGAGGAGGCCGAGCAGGTCGTGCGCGCGTACATCGCGGAGGAGTTGAGCGCGGTGGGGGAGCGGCTGGTCGTGCACGACGCGGTGACGGTGGAGCGGCCGTACGGGTGGTTCTTCACGATCACCACGGTGGAGTTCGTCGAGACGGGCGACCCCGGCACCACGTACGCCGGGCTGGGACCGGTCCTGGTGCGGCGGGCCGACGGCGGGGTCGTCGAGTACGACTCCATGTACACCGGCGAGGCGGCGGCCGAGGCCTACGAGGCGGCGCTGTGACGCGGCGGCGGCCCGCGATCTGCGACGCGTGCGCCAGGCTCCGGCAACGGGTTGATTCGCAGGCGGCCGGCCGGTACGTCCCCTACTGCGAGGCCTTCCCCGAAGGCGTCCCGGCGGAGATCTATGAGGGCGGCTTCGACCACCGGAACGAATACCCCGGCGACGGCGGTGTCCGGTTCGCGCTGCGGCCGACGGCCGAGGGGGCGGTGCGGGCGTTCGAGCTACGCCGCACCTGAGAGGCGAGGGCTGTGCGGCCCGAGGCTGTCGCAAGCTGGGGTGACGCTTTCAGCGGCCGGCTTGTATCCGTTGTTGTACCTCAATGTGAGCGGGTGCTGTCCCACCCGGCGAGGAACATCATGGCGGCGCCGTGCTCCCGGAACGTGCGCTGGCTCGATCGGTGGCGGTCGGAGTAATTTCCCATCATGGTCAAATTACGTTCCGCCGGATGGGCAGGCGTCCTTCCGCGCAAGGCCGTCAGCTTATCCGTCGCCGGAGTCATCGCTGTCGGGTCGCCGATCGGACTCGGCTCGTCGTTCGCGAACGCGTCGACTTCGAACGCGCCTCCCAATGCCGTCATCACCTGGGACAGAAACGCCCAGACAGCGATATGGGACATTGCCGGCCAGCAACCGCAGGTCCAGGCGCGCAGCTTCGCAATGGTGCACGGAGCCGTTTACGACGCCGTAAACGCGATCGCCGGCACTCCCTATCAGCCGTATCTGATCGCGCCGCCTGCCGACGGGACCGAGTCGACGGACGCGGCCGTCGCGACCGCGGGCTTCCTTGTGCTGAACGCTCTGTTCCCGGAACAGCAAGCGAGGCTGAAGACGCAGTACGACGAGGCGCTGGCCGTGATCCCCGACGGTACCGCCAAGCAGCGCGGAATCACCGTGGGCACTCAGGCGGCCTCTGCGATGAACGCCGCACGGCAGAACGACGGAGCGTTCGGAAACCAGACCTGGACTGTGGGCACCCAGCCCGGTCAGTGGCGGCCGGCTCCACCCACGTTCGCCTCCGACGGAGCCTGGGTCGGTGACCTCAAACCGTTCCTCATCCGCAGCGCCTCCATGTTCCGCACGTCCGGCCCGCCATCGCTCACCAGCCACCGGTACGCCCGGGACTTCAACGAGGTCAAGACCATCGGTTCGGCGACCAGTACGGTCAGGACGTCCGACCAGACACAAGCCGCGATCTGGTGGCACGACCGGCACCTGGCCGAATGGGAGATCAAGCGCCAGCTGGCGACGAAGCGGCAACTGAACACGTTGCAGACGGCGCGGATGTTCGCGATGGTCGACCTGGCCGAAGCCGACGCCACGATCGCCTGCTACAACGAGAAGGCAGCGTGGACCTTCTGGCGGCCGGTCACGGCGATCCGCCTGGCCGACACGGACGGAAATCCGGGAACGGCGGCCGATCCCGACTGGACGCCATTGCTCGTCACACCACCGCACCCCGACTACACGTCCGGACATACCTGCTTCACAGCGGCCAGCATGTCGGCGTTGGCGTATTTCTTCGGCCGCAACGACATCCCCTTCAGCGGATACAGCGCCGCCTCGGGTACCACCAGGTATTTCCGCAGTTTCTCGCAGGCGCTCGCCGAGGTCATCGAAGCCCGTATCTGGGGCGGAATCCATACCCGAACGGCGGACATCGAAGGCGCGAAAATCGGCAAGAAGGTCACTGCTTACATGGTCGCGCACTACTTCAAACCGAAGGAGTAATGACCTGCTCTTCACCCTGAAGTGGCGAGCTTCAGGGGGCAGCTCTTGCGGTAGGGCAGGGCCGGGATGTAGGCCGTGAAAGCGATCGACTGGAGCTGCCCTGTATGCGGATCCTGACCTTTACCGGCGTCGAGTAGCGTGCCGAGGCTCGTTCCCGTGGTCGGATCAACAACTGCCCCCTCCCGGGCTCAGCGTGCCGTCGGCGGCGGTCCGGCAGCTCGGGTCGCCCGCGGTGACCGTCGCGCCGGATCAGGGGATCGCCGGGCGGGTGGCCGTCGGCAGGCCGAGCCGGGTCGCCACCGCCGCCGCCAGCTCGTCCGGCGACAGCGCCACCTCCAGCACCATCCCCGACTCCTCCGGGCCGAGGTGCTCCAGGATCGCCCGCTGTGAGTCGAACAGGCCGGGCGACATGTAGTGGTCGGTACGGCGGGTCAACCGGTCCCGGATCAGCGTCGCGGGCCCGTCCAGGAGGACGAACTCCACCTCCGGCGGGCCCTGCCGCAGCACGTCCCGGTAGGAGCGCTTGAGCGCCGAGCACGCCAGCACCGTGGAGACGCCCTCGGCGTGCCGGGCGGCCATCCAGGCGGCCAGGTCACGCAGCCACGGCCAGCGGTCCGCGTCGTCCAGCGGGATGCCGGCGCGCATCCGCGCCACGTTCGCCTCCGGGTGGAACTCGTCCGCCTCGGCGAACCGCAGCCCGGTCAGCTCGCTGATCCTGCGGGCCACGGTCGTCTTGCCCGCGCCCGACACGCCCATGACCACGATGTGCCGGGTGCGCCGCCGCTCACCAGTCATGGACGGTGCCGTCCTTGAGCCGGTTGAACGGCAGGTACGCCGGCTGGTACGGGAACCGCGCCGCGGCCTCCTCGTCGAGATCCACGCCGAGCCCCGGCAGCTCGCCGGGGTGCAGGTAGCCGTCGCTGAAGCTGAACGACTGCCGGAACACCTCGTTGGTCGCCTGGCCGTGCTGCATGTACTCCTGGATGCCGAAGTTGTGGATCGCCAGGTCCAGGTGCAGGGCGGCGGCCATGCCGACCGGAGAGATGTCGGTCGGGCCGTGGATGCCGGACTTGATCTGGTACTGGGCGGCGTAGTCGAGCAGCTTGCGCATGGCCGTGATCCCGCCGGTGTGGGTGACGGCGGAGCGGACGTAGTCGATGAGCTGCTCGCGGATCAGGGTCTGGTAGTCCCACACGGTGTTGAAGATCTCCCCGATGGCCAGCGGGGTGGTCGTGTGCTGACGGACCAGGCGCAGCGCCTCCTGGTTCTCCGCCGGGGTGCAGTCCTCCAGCCAGAACAGGTCGTACGGCTCGAGGGCCTTGCCGAGCTTGGCGGCCTGGATGGGGGTCATCCGGTGGTGCCCGTCGTGCAGCAGCGGCAGCTCGGGGCCGAACTCGTTGCGCACCGCCTCGAAGACGCCGGGCAGGTGGCGCAGGTAGGCGCGGGTGTCCCAGTCCTCTTCCGCGGGCAGCGCGGTGCGCTGGGCGGGCTCGTAGTCGTACCGCTTGCCCTCGGCACTGGGCTGGGCGGCCACTCCGTACACGGCGTTGATGCCCGGTACGGAGGTCTGCACCCGCAGCGACCGGTACCCCATCTCCAGGTGCCGCCGGATCGAGTCGAACAGCTCCGGCAGGTCCCGGCCCGACGCGTGCCCGTACGCCATGATCCCGGTCCGGGAGGCGCCGCCGAGCAGTTGGTAGAGCGGCATCCCGGCGGCCTTGGCCTTGATGTCCCACAGCGCCACGTCCACGGCCGCGATGGCGGCCATGGTGACGGGCCCGCGCCGCCAGTAGGCGGAGCGGTAGAGGAACTGCCAGGTGTCCTCGATGCGATGCGGGTCCCGGCCGATCAGCAACGGGACCACGTGGTCGGCCAGGTACGACGCGACCGCCAGCTCACGCCCGTTGAGGGTGCCGTCGCCCAGCCCGGTGATCCCCTCGTCTGTCGTGATCTTGAGGGTGACGAAGTTGCGGTCGGGGCTGGTCACGATGACGTCCGCTGCGATGATCTTCACGCGGGTGCCTTTCTCACGTCGGCGGTGCGTTCGGGGGGTCATGGTCACCATTCCGCGTACGAACCGTCCCGGTGCCGCCAGACGGGGCTGCGCCAGGCGTGTCCCTTCTTGTCGGCGGCGCGGACCGCCTGATCGTCGATCTCGATGCCCAGGCCGGGCGCGGTGAGCCGCTCGACGTATCCGTTCACGAAGGTCAGCGGGGTCTTGTCGAGGCAGTAGTCGAGCACCTCGGCGCCACGGTTGTAGTGGATGCCGATGCTCTGCTCCTGGATCAGGTAGTTCGGGGCGGCGAAGCCGACTTGGAGGCAGGCCGCGAGGGCGATCGGGCCGAGCGGGCAGTGCGGGGCGAGCTGCACGTCGTACACCTCGGCGAGGGTGGCGATCTTGCGGACCTCGGTGATGCCGCCGGCGTGCGAGAGGTCCGGCTGGGCGACCGCGATGCCGGCCTGGAAGACCGGCAGGAACTCCTGCCGGCTGTAGAGCCGCTCCCCGGTCGAGACCGGGGTCGTCGTCGAGCGGACGAACTCGCCGATGAGGTGCGAGTTCTCCGGTACGACCGGCTCCTCCAGGAACAGCGGCCGGTACGGCTCCAGCAGCGGCGCCACCCGGCGGGCGTTGGCCAGGGTGAAGCGCCCGTGGAAGTCGATGGCCACGTCGCGGTGGTCGCCGAGCACCTCGCGGGCGGCCGCCACCCGGGCGACCACGCCGTCCAGCTCGGCGACCGAGGCGACCGGGCTCATCGCGCCGGAGGCGTTCATCTTCACCGCGGTGAGCCCGGCCTCGAGCTGGGCGGCGATGTGATCGCGGACCTCGCTGGGCTCGTCGCCGCCGACCCAGCCGTACACCCGGATCCGGTCCCGGACCGGACCGCCGAGCAGTTGGTGCACGGGGGCGCCGAAGTGCTTGCCGGCGATGTCCCAGAGGGCCTGGTCGAGCCCTGCCACGGCACTGGCCAGGATCGGGCCGCCCCGGTAGAACGAGCCCTTGGTCAGCACCTGCCAGTGGTCCTCGATGCGTAGCGCGTCCCGGCCGATCAGCAGCTCCGCGAGCTGCTCGACGGCGGTGCGGACGGTCTCGGAGCGCCCCTCGCAGGTGGCCTCGCCCCAGCCGACGATCCCGGAGTCGGTCTCCACCCGGACGAAGAGCCAGCGGGGGGCGACGAGGAAGGTCTCCACGCGCGCGATGGTCGTCATGCCGGTCAGCCCTTCGTCGCGCCGGCGGTGAGGCCGGAGACCACGTACTTCTGCACGAACAGAGCGATCACCATGATCGGCACGGTGACCACGGTGGCCGCGGCCATCAGGCCGCCCCAGTCGATGCTGGCGTACCCGACGAAGTCGAAGATCGCCACGGGCAGGGTCTTGGTGTCGGCGTCGGAGAGCACGAGCGCGAACATGAAGTTGTTCCAGGAGAAGATGAAGGACAGGATCCCGGCGGTGGCGATGCCCGGCACCGCCAGCGGCAGGGTGATGCGCCGGAACGCGCCGACGTGGGTCAGCCCGTCCACCAGCGCCGCCTCCTCCAGCTCCTCGGGCAGGCTGTCGAAGTAGCCCATCATGATGTAGACCACCAGCGGCAGCGCGACGAACATGTGGCTGATGATCAGCACCCCGAAGCCGCCGACCATCTTCAGGTTGGAGAAGACGTAGTACCAGGGCACCAGCAGCGAGACGCCGGGGATGACCCGGGCCATCAGCACCACCAGCGCGGACTTCTTCATGTTGAACCGGCTCATCGAGTACGCGGCCGGCACGCCGAGGATCAGCGAGGCCACCGTGGCGGCGAACGCCACCCAGAGGCTGTTGACGATGAACTCGACGTAGTTCGCCTGCTGGAGCACCTTGGCGTAGTTGTCCATGGTGGGCGAGAAGGCCAGCGCCTTGCCCGGGTCGTAGATGTCGACGTTGGTCTTGAACGACGCGGAGACCATCCAGAGCAGCGGTGCGACCAGCGAGAGCACCACGATGGTGAGCGCCACCACCCGGAACACCTGGTACGCGGGCCGGGCCTTCATCGCTGCGCCTCCTTGCGCCGGGCGGTCAGGGCCCACATGGCCCCGATGATGATCAGGAAGAAGAGGATGAGGACGGTGGAGGAGACGCCGTACTCGTTGTAGTCGAAGCTGAGGCCGTAGGCGTACACGTTCAGCGTCTCGACCTCGTGGAACGAACCGCCGCCGCGGCCCTTCGTGGCGTACAGGACGTCGAAGGTCTTGAGCGCGTCGATGCCGCGCAGCAGGACCGCCACCGTCAGCGTGGGCATCAGCAGCGGCAGGGTGACGTGCCGGAACCGCTGCCAGGTGCTGGCGCCGTCGATGTGCGCCGCCTCCTGCGGCTCGTCCGACAGCGAGGTGAGCCCGGCGAGCAGGATCAGCACCACCATCGGCGTCCACTGCCACACGTCGATGAAGATCGTGGTGGCCAGGGCCGTGTGCTGGCCGGCCAGCCACGGCTGCGGCCCGATGCCGAACCAGCCGAGGAGCTGGTTGGCCATGCCGATGTTCGGGTCGAAGATGAGCCGCCACATCATGCCGACCGCGACCGGAGTGGCCACGAGCGGCATGAGGATGGCGACCCGGACCCACCGCTGCCCCTTGAACGGCCGCCAGAGCAGCAGCGCGATCGCCATCCCGAGGACCACCTCGAACAGCAGCGCGACGACGGTGAACGTGGCGGTCCGCCCGACCGCGGGCCAGAACCGCTCGGTGTCCGTCAGGACGTCGAGGTAGTTCCGCAGGCCCACGAACTCGCTCTCCGCGCGGACGGATCCCTCGGCGTCGGTCAGGCTGAGGTAGCCGGTCCAGGCCAGGGGGAACACGAGCAGCGCGGCGACGAAGACCATCGCGGGCGCGGCGAAGAGCCATTTGCGGTGGGCGTCCACCCAGCGCAGCCAGCCGGGCGTGCCGGGGGCGGCGGGGGCGCCGCGCGGCGCCTTGGTGGTCGGTGTGGTGATCGTTGCCATGGGGACTCCAGGGGTCGGCGGGTGCCGCTTACTTGGCCTCGTCGTCCAGGAACTTCTGGAACGCGGCGTTGGCCGTGTCGGCGGCCGCCGCGGCGTCCTTGCCGGTGATCGCGTCGACGATCGGCTGGCCCACGATCTCGCGGGACTCGGCGACCTTCACGACCAGCGGCCGGTCATGACCCACCCCGTCCTTGGTGCTGGCCGCGATGGCCTCCACCAGGTCCTTCGGGAAGGTCGAGGTGCTCTCCGGGTTGGCCCACACGGAGGTGCGGGCGCCCGGCACGCCGGACTTCTGCTGGGCGAGCGTCTGCGCCTTGCCGGTGGCCCACTCGATGAACTTCCAGGCGTTGGCGGTGTTCTCCGAGCTGGAGTTGACGCCCAGCGCCCACGACGGGATGTTGTACGGCTTCGAACCGCCCGGGCCGGCCGGGAACGGCGCGAAGCCGACGTTGTCCGAGACCTTGGACTTGGCCGGGTCGGTGGCGTTCTTGTAGAGCGAGTTGGCCTCGGTGTAGAAGGCGGCCTTGCCCTGGGTGAAGATGGCCATCGCCTCGGGCCAGCCCATGTCGGTGCTGACGTTCGCCGGGCCGGAGTCCTTGATCAGCCCGCCGTAGTAGGCGTACGCCTGCTTGGCCGCCTCGCTGCCGACCGCGGCCTTGCCGCTGCCGTCGACGAAGTCGCCGCCGAAGCTGTACAGGAAGCTGGAGAACTGGGTGACCGCCGGCGACTTGCCGGTACGGGCGACGAACCCGGCCATGTCCGGCTCGGCCGCCTTGATCTTGGCGGCGGCGGCCTTGAGCTCGTCGAGGGTCTTCGGCGGGGCGCTCAGGCCGGCCTTGGCGAGCAGGTCCTTGCGGTAGTAGAGGACCTCCTGCTCGGTGATGATGGGGACACCGACCGGCTTGCCCTCGTACGTGGTGGCCTCCACCGGGCCGGCCTGGAAGTCGCCGAAGTCCCAGTCCTTGTTGGCCTTCACCTGGTCCGACAGGTCGGCCAGGTACTTGTTCTTGGCGAAGAGCCTGCCCTCCTGCAGGGGGCGGTACATCATCACGTCGATGTCGGACGAGCCGGCGTTCAGCTTGACGTTGTACTGGTCGGAGAGCTGGTCCTCGCCGAGCTGGGTGATCTCGGCCTTGAGCCCGGTCTGCTTCTCGAACTCGGGCAGGGACTTCTTGATGTTGTCGGTCCACACGTGGTTGGCCAGGGTGATCCGGACCGTCTTGGACCCGCCGCCGTCACCGCCACCGCCACAGGCGGACAGCCCTATGGCGGCCACCACGGCCAGAGATGTACCGAATATCGCGCGACGTCGCACGTCAATCCCGCCTTCCTGTCATGGTCGCCGCTCCCCGGAAGAGCGCCACATGCTCGTAACATCTGCTTAATGCCGGGATGCTAGGACAAAAAAGCTGACTTATTCAAGAGTCAGCCTTCAACTGATATGTTCTATGCCGTGAATCAGTCCTCCCCGGGGGCCGCCCCCACTCGGCCCGCCCTTGCGGAGGCTGGGTTGCACGCACGGGTCCTCGACCACCTCGGCACCGCCATCTGCAGCGGCGACGTGGCCGCCGGCTCGGTCCTGAGCATCGAAGACCTGGTCGACCGCTACCAGGTCTCCCGCTCGGTGATCCGCGAGGTGCTGCGGGTGCTCGCGTCCATGGGGCTCATCGAGACCCGGCGCCGGGTCGGGATCATGATCCAGCCTCCCGGGGTGTGGAGCGTCTTCGATCCGCAGGTGATCCGCTGGCGGCTCGCCTCGGAGGGGCGGATGGCGCAGCTGCGCTCGATCACCGAGCTGCGGACCGCGATCGAGCCGCACGCCGCCTGGCTGGCCGCCGGGCGGGTCGACCACGACGAGGCGAGCGAGCTGGTCGGGCTCGCGGCCAAGATGTGGGCCGCCGGGAAGGCCGGCGACGAGGCCCGCTTCCTCGACCTGGACATCGACTTCCACCGGCGGGTGCTGGCCGCCTCCGGCAACGAGATGTTCGCGAAGCTGCAGCTGATCGTCGCCGAGGTGCTGGCCGGCCGGCACCACTACCACCTGATGCCTCACTACCCGGACGAGGAGGCGCTGCAGCTGCACACCGACGTGGCCCAGGCGATCCAGCGGCGCGACGGCGATCGCGCCCGAAAGGCCATGGTGGGGATCATGGAGCAGGGGTTCGCCGAGATGAAGTCGCTGTGGGAGCGGACCGCCGAGCCGGGCGGCGCCTGACCGGCGGCCTTCGCGTCAGTGCGCGGCGTTCGATCTTGACCTGGTACTGGCGGCCCGCCTCGTTGGTGTGCCGTTCAGGAGTTGTCGTCGCGTCGATCGGGGCGGGCGTGGGCGGCGAGCGCGAGTCCTGTCAGACCCAGCAGAGCGCCCAGCGCGCTGACGCGCGGGTCCGCCCGGTCCACGATGAGGGGATACACGGTCATGGCGATGGCGGAGCCGGCGGCCAGCAGCACACCGGCCCACCGCAGCAGTCGTCGTGACATGGGCGTTCCGCCCTCCGGCCAGGCGAGGGGCTGGTCAGGCGGGGTCGAGGGCGTCGGTGTCGCCGACGTGGAGGCGTACGACGCCGCTGACGTAGCGGCCGCCCTTGACGTCGCCGGGCACGACCAGGCGCGGGCCTTCCTCGTCCAGTTTCGCGCCGTCCTGGGTGACGGCGAGCAGCACCTTCTTGCCGGAGAAGGCCGGGTCGAGCTCGGCCCAGGCGAGGGCGGCGCGGTAGCCGTCGGAGCCGGTGGCGGTGACGACCAGGCGTAGCTGCGCGTTCTTGACGTCGGGGTCGATGCGCGGCTCGGTCAGCTGGAGGACGTCGGACAGCAGCGGGCCGGTGAAGGTGTGCTTCTCCGCGCCGTGGGAGGTCTGGTAGCGCACGCGGACGGTGTGCTGCGGCAGGCCGCGCAACCGCGCCATGGTGAACGAACGCGGACGGTTGACCTGGCCGCGCACCTTGACCGTCCCGGCGGCGGCCTGCCGGACGGAGGAGGGGCCTGCGGCGGCCTGCTGGGTGGAGGACGGGCCTGCGGCGGTTGCGGCCGTGGCCGGGGCGGCGGGTGTGAGCGTGGCCAGCAGGGCGGTGGCGAGCGCGGACGCGACGGCCCGGCGGCGGGGTGAACCGATACTCACGAGGGTGCTCTCCGATCTCGTGGATGCCATGGCAGAACCGTAGATCATGCCGCTGCTGCGGCGAAAGCCGGGTATTCAGGCTCGAATGTGCGGAGGGTATCGTGAGAGCTTGTGACGACGTTTCGGATCAGCGAGGCCGCGGCGCTGCTCGGGGTCAGCGCCGACACGGTCCGCCGGTGGGTGGACGCGGGTCGGCTGGGGGCCGAGCGGGACGAGCACGGTCATCGGCAGGTGAACGGCGCCGACCTGGCCGCCTTCGCCCGCTCGCAGATCGAGGAGAGCGGCGACGGCAGCCGCTCCTCGGCGCGTAACCGCTTCCGCGGGATCGTGACCGAGGTGATCCGCGATGCGGTGATGGCGCAGGTGGAGATCGCCGCCGGGCCGTTCCGGGTGGTGTCGCTGATGAGCCGCCAGGCCGCGGACGAGCTGGGCCTGGAGGTGGGAGTGGTGGCGGTCGCCGTGATCAAGTCCACCAACGTCGTCGTGGAGATTCCCGGTCACGAGCGCGTGGCCAGTTACTTGTGAGGAGCCCCCTGTGGTGTTCAGGCGTCTTTCCCGATGGGCGATTGCCCTGCCCGTCGCATTCGCGCTGGCGGGCCTGGCCGGTTGCGGCTCCGGCGGACCGGCCACGTCCACGGCCACGGCCGGGGCCTCGTCGGCCCCGGCCGCCGGTGGCGGGGCCAAGGAGGTGACGGTGTTCGCGGCGGCGTCGCTTACCGGGACGTTCACCGAGCTCGGCAAGACCTTCGAGGCCGCGCACCCGGGTACGACGGTGAAGTTCAACTTCGGCTCCAGCGCGACGCTGGCCCAGCAGATCACCCAAGGGGCTCCGGCGGACGTGTTCGCCGCGGCGAGCCCGGCCACGATGAAGACGGTGACCGACGCGTCGCTGGCGAGTTCGCCGACCACGTTCGTGCGCAACAAGCTGATGATCGCCGTGCCGAAGGACAATCCGGCCAAGGTGGACGAGCTGAAGGATCTGGCCGACAGCAAGGTGAAGGTGGCCTTGTGCGCCGAGCAGGTGCCGTGCGGGGCGGCGGCGATCAAGGCGCTGGACGCGGCCGGGCTCAAGGTCACGCCGGTGACGCTGGAGCAGGACGTCAAGGCCACGCTGACCAAGGTCGAGTTGGGTGAGGTGGACGCGGCGCTGGTCTACAAGACCGACGTGATCGCGTCGGCGGGCAAGGTCCAGGGCATCGCCTTCCCCGAGGCCGACAAGGCGATCAACGACTATCCGATCGCCACCCTGGCCAAGGCTCCGGCGGGTGACCTGGCCAAGCAGTTCGTGGACCTGGTGGTGTCGCAGCAGGGCAAGGATGTGCTGACCAAGGCCGGCTTCGAGGCCCCCTGATCGGGATGAGCTCTTGGGCGCCGGAGCAACTCGACCCGGCGAGCCTGCGCGGCGGGCTCGCCGGGCGTCCGGCCGGTCCGCATGCCGGGCTCCCCGGGCGTCCGGCCGGTCCGCATGCCGGGCTCCCCGGGCGTCCGGCGGGTCCGCGTGGTGGGCTCGCCGGGCGTTCAGTCGCGGGTCGCGAGGTCTCCGGGCGGCTGCCGTGGATGTGGGTGAGCGCGCCATGACCCTCGACGCCCGGCCGGTGGTCAGCCGGCCCGCCTTCATTCTCGACATCGCGTCGGCCAAGGCCGCCGAGACCCGCGCCTACCCCGCATGAACGAGCTCCCGCCGGACGGCCGCCACGACTGCAACGCCATCTGCCTCGGCGGACCCTGCCACGGTCTCCTCACCCACGTCGACCAGGACATCGGCATCCTGACCGTCCCCGTGCCGCGCCTCTCACCGGACGAGCCCGAGACGTGCGCCCGCTACCGCATCACCCGCGAACGGGTGCGCTACTTCGGCCAGGCCGAGCCGTACATCGCCCTGCACTGGGCCGACCCGCCATGCTCGTGCGGCCTGGACTCATAACCCGGTGCGCACCTGGCTTGTGGCACCGCGGCCCGGAGACGCAGTACTCATCTGCGAGGTCGAATCAGCTTCCTCATGGCGGATGAGAGGGAAAGGTGGCGACCGACGCCGCTTGTGAGTCCCCAGACCTCTTGCCTTCTTCCGCCGTCAGTAGTCTCATAGGGACTACCAAGCGCCGGCTCGGGCGGCCAAGCCAGGCCCCGGGCGAGCGCACGTTCATCGACAGGAAGCCGACGCTGATGACGGTGACCTTGGACAAGAGCGTCGAAGACTTCGTGGCGACACCTCGGCGGCTCTTCATCGACGGCCGGTGGGTGGACGCCGCCTCCGGCAGGACCTTCGCCACCCCGAACCCCGCCACCGGCCGCCCGCTCGCCCAGGTGGCCGAGGCCGACGCCGAGGACGTCGAACGCGCCGTGCGGGCCGCCCGCCGCGCCATCTGGACCCGCGACATCTCCAAGGCGCACGCCCTGGCGAGCAAGCTCCGGGCGGGCACCGTCTGGATCAACTGCTACAACGTCTTCGACGCGGCCCTGCCGTTCGGCGGCTACAAGCAGTCCGGCTGGGGGCGGGAGATGGGTCACGAGGTGCTGGAGGCGTACACCGAGGTGAAGGCGGTGTGCACCCAGCTGTAGAGGACCTCCCGGGCTCGGGATTGGCGGACCCGGGAAACGAGGGGTGGGCGCGAGCGGCGCGCTGCCAGGCGGGAACCTGCACGCCGCCGGCCGCGCCCACCTCTTCTCATGACCGGCCAGCTCATGCCCAGGGTCGGCGCCTGCCGCGCGAGCGTCTCCAGGTTTCCGCCTCCGGCGGAGATCGCCTTGACCCGGAACCGGTCGCGGTCGCGCTCGATGACGTCGATCGCCTGAGTGCCGACGGACCCCGTCGATCCCAGGAGGACCAGGCTACGGGGCTCGTGGAAGGCAGAAGCGATGATCGGCATGCTAGCCGCGACCTCAGAGCTGGCCGTGGGCGGGCTCGACCCAGCTGAGCACGACGAACGGGGCGGCACACGAAGGATGGTGGACACGACCCGCCGTGACCCGATAGGGGGCGCCGCGCGTCGAGCCGTCCGCCTCGAACGCGAAGACCTCCACGACGCCGACGTCCTGGTCGATGCGGGTCAGCATGCCGTCGTGCGGGCCGCCGACGCAGATGGCGTTCGGGACGGGTCTCATCCCGGGCGACACCCTAAGGTGCCGGCCTCGTTCTCCCTCACAGAGCAGTCCTCCGCAGCCGTGGCTAGTCAATGCGAGACTACTTGGCGACCCTCTGACGCCCGCGACTGGCCCTACCCTTGAGCCTGTGAATCCTCGTGTCCTGTCGCTCACCGAGTGGATCGTGCTCGCGCTCGTGGCAGAGGGGCCCACGTACGGCTTCGCCGTCGCGAGGCTCACCGCTCCCACCGGTGCCGTCGGCGCGATCTGGCAGGTGCCGCGGCCTCGGGTCTACCGCGCGCTCGATCGGCTCGCCGACCTGTCCCTCATCGAGCCGTGCGGCAAGGAGCGGGGGCAGGGCGGTCCACAGCGTACGGTATTCACCGCCACGCCAGCCGGGACGTCGGCCGTGAACGGCTGGCTGATATGCCCGGTCGAGCACATCCGCGACATCCGTACCGAGTTCCTGATCAAGTTCGCCCTGCTCCAGCGATCCGGTGCGGACCCGCGCCCGCTGCTGGACGCGCAGGCGGAGCGCATCGAGCCGATCATCGGCAGCCTGCGCAGGCAGCGGGACCAGGCGCATGGGTTCGACCACGTCGTGGCCGCCTGGCGGTATGAGACGGCCGAGGCGGCGCTGCGCCTGATGCACACGGCCCGGCACTGACAGAGCGCGGTCACTTCAAGGGCGGGCTCGTCCGTACGCGGGCGAGGGCCGCCTGCCTGAGCCAGGCCATGCGTACGGCCAGGAAAGCGAACACGGGCAGCGGAAGGAGCATGGCCACGGCTCCGGCGAGCCGCTGGTCGGCGAGGAGGTCCGGGACGCCGGGCGGGGCCGCGAGGGAGAACCAGTCGCTCGCGACCGGCGGCCCGAGCAGCAGGAACGTGCCCAGGGCCAGATGGGTCAGGATGACGGCGGCCAGCAGCCGGGCGCGGACGGCCCAGGGAATCGCGCGGGGGAGCGGGTCGACGCCCGCCGGCACCCAGAAGATCAGCAGGCCGAGGCCGACGAACAGGACCTGGGTGAGCAGGTGCTGGGCGTAGCCGGACAGGGACCACGGGAGCCACGGTGTGGCGTACAGCAGCAGGAAGGCGACCGGGTAGACGGTGAGGAGGAAGGCAGGATGGGTCAGGCGGCGGGCGGGGAGTTCGAGGTCCTCGCGTAAGGACGCGGCCAGGGTGAGCGGCGCGCCCAGGCAGAGCAGGAGCGGGGCGACGGCGGTGAGCACGACGTGCTGCAGGACCTGCGTCGACAGCATCGCCCGCGCGTACCCGCCCACGCCGCCGAGCAGCACCAGCGCCATGAGCGCCACCCCCGCGCACCAGGCGACCGTACGTCCGACCGGCCACGACGCGGCCCGGCGCACGCCGGCCAGGTAGGCGACGGCGGGCAGCGCCAGGAGCAGCAGGACGGTCGGGTCCAGGCGGACCTCGGTGATCAGAACGCTTGGGGTGAAGGGGGCGAGCGGGTACTCCAGGACGAGGTGGTCGTGGCCGCCGCCGCTCCCTGGCGGTGGGGGAGTGCGGGACAGGCCGACGGCCAGCCCGACGACCGCCGCCATCACGGTCAGCTCGCCGGTCGCCAGCCGCACGAAGGTGTGGCGTACGGTCCGGTCGGCGACGCCCGCGACGGTGCGGCGGCGATGCGTCCAGCCGAACAGGCCCAGCGTCACGAGCGCCACGGTCTTGGCCACCAGGAGCTGCCCGTAGGTGCTCTGCCAGAGGTCGGACGGGCTGCCGAGCCGTACCCATGCGCCGGCCACGCCGGAGACGGCGACGGCGGCGAAGCAGCACAGGGCGAGCGTGCTGAAGCGGGGCAACACCGTCGGAAGGTGTTCGGAGCGGCGGAAGTGGACGAGCACCGCGGCCAGGCCGCCGACCCAGACGGAGACCGAGACCAGGTGCGACATCAACGCGGACACGGCGATGTCGTGGTCACCGGCGGAGGCGGCATGCCCCACGTACGCGGGCGGCAACAGCGCAAAGGCGGCGATCATCGGGCGTACCCAGGCGGGCAGCGTCCGCAGCCGCGAGGAGACGGCCGCCAGCGCCGCCACGGCCGGGACCCACAGCAGGGCCCGCGTCTGCGGCAGCGCCGTGCCGAACCGCAGCAGGTCAGGGGCCCCGAGCAGGTCCGCGACGGGCAGGGGGATGAGGTTGGACAGGGTCAGCACGTAGCTCAGCAGCGCGGCGAAGGTCCAGCCGAGAGCCCACCATCCGGCCGCGCGCAGGCACGCCTCGGACTCCTTCGTACCGGTCGGGGCGAGAGCGGCCGCCGTGAGCGTTCCGACACAGGCGAGCGCGCACAAGTCGTAGCAGAACCGGACCAGCGGCAGCCCCCACACGGTGATCGGCCCCGCGGTGGGCAGTCCCGGGAGCTCCGGCTGGATCGCGCCGCCGAACCGGAGCACGACGACCAGCACGACCACGCCGGCGGCCACCGCCGCACCGGCGTAGATCCGTTCCGGGGCCTTCATGGCGGCTCCGCCCGGCTAGGGTGCCCATTCGCATCGTGCCACACCGGCGGTGATCAGCCCATGGGCTCGCCCCGGAGGTTTCAGACGAGCACCACAGCGGTGTGGGCGTGCCCGCGACTGCCGCCGACCTCCACCTTGACCGCTTTCTTGGACTTGCGCACGCTGCGGTCGCTCTCCTTGACCGATTTCACCGGCCAGGGCAGCTTGATCTTCACCTCGTCGGCGGTCCTGGACGGGTCGGAGACCGCCAGCCGTACCCGCTTCTGGTCGCGGCGGATCAGCAGCGTGCAGGGGCCGTCGGCGGCGAGCGGGCCGTCCGCGGTCTCGACGGTCCCCGCGCGCCAGAAGACGGCGGCGAGCACGCCGTCGCGGGCGATGGCCTGCACCGTACGGGAGTTCGCGAGGACCTCGACCCGCCCGCGGTACGCCGCGGTCTGGGCGACGGAGGCGTCGGGCAGCACGGCATAGGCGTAGCGCGCCCTGCGCGGATCGACGCCGTGGTCGACGAGGATCGTCGTGTAGTGCCTGGTGACGGGGGTGTCGTCGCCTCCGGTGGTGGCGCCCTTGTCGATGTCCCGCCAGCGGCCGGTACGCTTCCCGCGGATCACCTTCGCCTTGGCACCGTCGAGCAGCGCGTAGCCGGCCACCCCGCAGAGGTGGACCCAGCCGTCGCCCTGGGTCAGCGGCGGGTGAGTGTCGTGGGTGTTGCGGTTCTCCACGACGGTCTCGATGCGGCGGCCGTCGGAGGCGGTGATGCCGGCGCCGAGCGCGATCACCGCGTCATCGAGGAGGAACCACGCCTTCCTGGCCCGCAGCGAGGAGCCGTCGGCGATCAGCCTCATGGCCGCCACGCCGTACTCGCCGTCGAGCGCCACGCCGCCCGCCCACGGGGTGGGCGGCAGGCGACGCTTGCCGTGCCGGAGCTCGCCGCGTCTGCGGGTGTCGACCGTCGTGCCCGGCAGCCGGTACGGGTCGATCGTGGGCCACAGGTCGTCGTTCCAGTGGGTGAGGTCGCCGGTGTAGAGGTAGGTCATGCCGTCGCCGGTGTACCAGCCGCGCAGGTTCTCCAGATTCATGGCCTCGGCGGCGCCGATGCGCTCCGAGCTCATCGCGATCGCGTAGGCCCAGGTGGGACGGTGGTGCACGACCCGGTCCATGTCCGCGAAGACGTACGTGCCCGTCGCACGCGGACCGACCGGCACCGACGGGTCCGCCAGCAGGGCCTTGGCCCCCGCGATGCTCGGCAGCGGCGCGAGCGTGTCGTACGGGATGGCCTGGTTGCGGGTGAGCCAGCCCTTCACCAGGGGCCGCCAGCGCTGGGCATAGCGCTCGGGCGCCGCCTGCAGCAAGGTGAGGATGGCCTCGACCGCCTTCTGCCCCGAGTGATAGTCACGGTGGCCCTGCACCGAGATCTGCCGGCCGCGTACGCAGTCCATCATCAGCCCGTCGAAGATGAACGGCGTGAACGAGCGGTCCACGATGTCGTAGACGTTCCCGATTCCGCCGATCTCCCACGGCGACTTCGCGAGCATGGCGATCAGCTTGGCCACGCTGTCCAGGTAGTCAACGCCGTAGCTGCCGGTGTAGGGGAACACGTCGTGCTGGATGAACGACCCGTCACGGTAGAAGCCGTCGCCCGGGCCCTTGGTCCGCCGCAGCAGGTCGGAGACGGCGTCTCTGGCCCGCTTGACCAGGCGTGCGTCGTGGGTGAGCAAGCCGCGCATCGCCACCGCCATGGCCTTGCCCGCCCGGTTGGCGCCGGTCTCGACGACGCCGGGGTGGCTCACGCGGCGCTCCGGGTCGGGGCACCAGCGGCGTAACGGGCGCAGCCAGTGCTCGATGCGGTCCTTGGGCAGGCCGTCGTACATCAGGGCGCAGGTGTCGGTCAGCGCGCGGGGGACGCCGATCTCCCACCAGTACCAGTTGCTGCCCTGCCGGTCGAGCCCTTCGCGGTAGGCGTGCTCGTACAGGAAGTCCAGCGCGCTGACCGCCGTCTCGGCGACCTGCGCGTTCCGGTGCAGGGCGGTGCCCGGCGTGGCCCAGCCCAGCGCCAGCGTGCGCATGCGGTTGTAGGCGCGGTTGAAGTTGCCCGTCCGGGGGTCTCCGAGCGGCAGGTCGGGCCACAGGCTCGGGGCGCCGGGGGTGAGCTTCAGCTTGCGCAGCACCGCGTTGGCCGAGCCTTCGACCGCCTGAGTCTTGTCGGCGTACGCGGCGTCGTACGACCCGCCGGCCAGCAGGCTCACCCACCGCTCGCGCGCGGCGTCGAACGCGGCGGCGCCGACCGCCTCGGCCGGTCTCTCCCACAGGGCGAGGCCGCCTAAGGCCGCGGCGCCCAGAAGGGCGGACCGCCGACTGAGGGGGTGGGTCATGGAGGCCTTCCGACAATCGGGCGAATACCTGCTGAAACGATCATATGTCCCCAGGAGGGTGGATCATTTCGTTGGTGCGTCGGGCGAGGGGGTTCGGTGGCCATCCGGATGGTGCCCGCGGGGATGTCGAGCGCGGAACGGCTTGGCCAGCACCGAGCTCACCCCGGACACCCCACCCCTTGCGTGCCGAAGCCGGTGGCGAGCGTCCGGCCCGTCTCCGACCTCCAGCGTTCTGTGATGGAGCACGCCACACTCCTCGAGCACGCCGTCAAGGGTGACGTCGACGCAGAAGAACTACGCGAACACGATGCGCTCGGTGCAGAACCAGCCCGAGGACGGCGAGTCTGCGACTGATGCGGTTTCCGGCGAGGGAGACCGCGGCAACGACACTCGGGTCGGCACCGCGACCTGCTGAAACGGCGGGGTTCCAAGCGAGGCAGCGCCCGCCCTGAAGTTCGGTCGGTCGGGCGGGCGAGGCATCCATCAAATGCCGGCGTCGAGCCTATTGCTCCTCGTCCGGGGGCGGTACAGGGGCCGCTTGACATACGTGACGGGGACCGCGGAGATGGGCTCGTCGAGTACGACGTCCGGCCGGCGCCGGGCGACCGCGCGCACATAGCCGAGGTGGCGTCCGCCATCAGCGGTGAGGGCGTCGATTTCCACCTGGTTGTCCGGTGCGATCGCCCGCTGCCATTCCAGCCAGTACTTCCACCCGTCGGTCATCGTGTCGGCCACGTCCACGTGGGCGACACCGCTGCGATCCCAGTGGCGGCGCCACCACTCGGCCGAGTGCAGGTTGGCCATGCTCGGCTCCCACCACGCCGCCAGGTGCTCGGGCGTCGGCCCATCGATCTCCTGGACCAGTCCGGCACCGGCGATGCCGATCTGCCCGCCCGGCCGGACGAACCTGGCCAGATAGTTCAGGTACAGATCGTCGGTGCCGTAGTAGACGAACGAGTCGATGCTGACGACCGCATCGAAGAAGCCCGCGGCGAACGGCAGGGCTCGGGCGTCGGCGTGGATGGGGAACGCCGCGTGCTCGGCGCCGGCGTCGTAGATGCGTTGCATGCGTTCGTCGGGGCTGAACCACAGGTCGGTGGCCCATACCTGGACGTCGTACTCGCGGTACAGGAAGATCGACGAGGCGCCCCGGCCGCAACCCAGATCCAGCACCCGCATGCCGGGCCCCAACGACATCGCCTCGGTGAGCCACTCGGCCAGCCACAGCGAGTTGGCCCCGCCGCTGACGCTGGAGCGGATCCAGTCCGGGTTGTAGCGGGAGGTCCGTGGGAACCGTTCTGACATCAACGGGTCAATCGGCATCGTCGGGTGTCCTCCTGTGTAGGTCCGCGGTGGCAGGTTGCGGTGGGGAGGGTAGCGGAACGTGACGCAGTGTTCCCGCATGAAACGCCGCCTGATGAGTAAATTCTCCGGCCGGTACGGCTGATCGGCGGTTAGCTGGTGACAGAGAGCGACTCTACGCGGCAGCCAATCGAGAAGGTACGGGGAGGCGCCCCGGGATGGGCTTCGCATCTCCACCCGGGTCATTGGCACGTCCGGCGTCGTGGCGTTGGCGCTCTCGAGCACGCGGCGGGCCAGGCGAGGCATTGCACGCGCTCAACCAAGTGTGCGACGGGGGAAGGGTTCAGATCTCGGGCGCCCTGGCCGCATCCGATGAGCAGCCCAGCCGTCCACGAGGTTCGAGCGCGTGTTGCATCCCCGCATGGAGCGGGTCACTGGTCCAGCGGCCCTCACCGCAGCCGGGCACTCACCAGCACTCCCGCCGCCAGCAGCCGCGCCGGCTGGTGCTGGTTGCGCGCAATTTGGCGAGCATCCATTCCCCCCAGTCGCCATCGCTGAGTCGGGTGGGAGGGGCACCGAGGAGGGCAGGCGTAGCCATGGCGGCCGCAACGTTCGAAGCTCGGGATGCTTCGGTCAATGGTTGGTGATCCCGTCGGTGGGGAGGCCGTCATGGCTGGGATGGAACACGTCGGTGCAGGGCTCAGGCTGGAAGCCGAACCCGTACCGTCCGAACATGTTCGCACTGTCGACGCCGAGTGCCTCGGTCGCCTCGAACCATTCGTCGCTGTCGGGGATGCCGGGACCGCGGTAGGTGAGGCGGTGGACGAGACCGCCGCGTGCGAGGTACTCCCACTCGGCTTCGGAGGGGAGCCGTAGCGGTGACCTCTCCAGTTCGTCGGACACCTCGTGCGGTGGTAGCGGCGGGCTCGGCGCCTGCGCGACGACCATCGGTCCCACCTCCACATGTGTCAGCGGCCTCATCAGGTTCGGCTCGTCGAGGAGCTCGCGCTGGCCGGCGGCGTGGCGGATCTCGGCCTCCTCCTCAGGTGGGAGGCCGACGTCGACGCCGCCGCCAGGCACGAGGCAGAACCGTACGCCCTGGCGCGACAGCACCGCGATCGGCGGAGCCGCCGAACGAGCGCAGTCCGATCAGGGAGAACTCCGGCCCCAAGGCGGTGACGACGACATCGGTGATCTGCTCCCGGCGCCGGCCGCCTCCCACGCTGCCGTTGATCTCAGTTCCGGTGCCTCCCCGAAGATGGCGCGCTCCCACGCATGTTCGGCGAGGCCGCACAGGTCCGCGGCGCGGCGTTCCTCCGCGCGCTTGTCCCGCAGGTATTGGAGCGCCTTTCGGGCGGCGGGGGTCGGGCGCGGATGGGGCGGACGCGGCGTGCCGCGCGACTCCTCCGCGATGAGCGCCTGCATCCCGTCGCTTCCGGGGGCCTGGTTGATCAACCTCGTACGCGCGGCGGAGACAGCCGGTCGAAACTCGGATCGAGATCACCGTCGCAGGCCAGGCGGGCCGCCGCGATCGCGACGGGTCGTACTCGATGAGCGCGGCACCTTCCAGCTCGTCCTCGGAAGGCGTGCCGCTGTGCACGGCGAGAATCACCGGTAGCGCACGCTCGTCGAACGACGAGTCCTCGAACACGCACGACAGCATGACGCCACTCCCGACGAAGCGCTGCCGGTCGGCGGGCAGCGCCCGGCCCAAGACGTGGAAAGCCTTGCACACAGGGCCGATACTTACCGTCTGGCCCTCGCCCGGGAGGTCTGCGCCATGGCAGCCCACGATCTGACAGCGGCCGAGTGGGCCACGCACCTGCCCGATACGGCGTATCGGCGTATGCGCTAGCTAGGCCGGGTTGTGATGGGGGCGCCGCGATCGTTCCGCGCTCCTTGCTGAGCCATCCGGTCGGCGACAAGCTCGAAGGTCCGTTCCAGATGAAGTCTTCCGAGGGCTCGTACTATGAGCTGGGAGTGGCAACGTAGGCGGCATGGCTGTTCAACTTCACCCTGCATTTTCGAAGAGCGCGAGCGTGCTCGTCGGGCGGGATGGAGCGTGCGGCCATGGCGACGCACCGGACGCTCGGCTGTGACGCTGCCGATCCACACCGTATTGCTGCGTTCTGGGCTCAGGCACTCGGGTATGTGGCCGAACCGGGCTACGACGACCCAGACGGTGCCTCGATCATCGACCCGGACGGGAAAGGACCAGCCAATGGCGAGCATCTGGGCCATGCCGTCATGCTCGATCCCGATCTGCATCGCGTGACGAGCCGGCCCGAGATGTGCGTCTTCCAGGCTGGCGCACGATGAGCGTTGAACGGCAGAACCGTCGCCACCTTCGGTCAGGTCCGGCGAGACAGGAGACCCCTCATTCCTCCAGATGCAGGGTTGTTCCGGACGTTGCACGGCGCTGTCCCGTCGTTCCTCGATCCCGTGATCCAAAACCACAGGCCGACGTTTCCGCGGCCGATACGCTTAGAATCCGATGATCTAGTAGCTTCGCCACTGTTCCTGGAAAGGCTGATGATGGCCGACGAACCCGTCGTCGAGGACAAACTTCGGTCGCACGTGCCGCACACGGCACGGATCTGGAATTACTGGCTGGGTGGCAAAGATCATTTTCCGGCGGATCGGGAGGTCGGGGACCGGGTTCGGAAGATCTTTCCCGTGGTGATCGAGCTGGCGCGGGCCGACCGGCTGTTCCTGGGGCGGGCTGTGCAGTACTTGGTGGCCGAGGCGGGGATCCGGCAGTTTCTTGACATCGGCACAGGGCTACCGACCCAGGACAACACCCACGAGGTCGCGCAGCGGGTGGCCCCCGAGTCGCGGATCGTGTACGTCGACAACGATCCGCTGGTACTGGTGCACGCACGAGCCCTGCTGACCAGTTCTGCGGAAGGCGCCACCGACTATATCGACGCCGACTTGCATGACCCGGACATCATCCTGCGGGAGGCGGCCAAGACGCTGGACTTCTCCCAGCCGGTGGCGATCATGCTGCTGGGCGTCATGCATTTCATCAGCGACGACGACCAACTGCAGCGCATCGTCGACCGGCTACTGACCGCCGTGCCGTCCGGAAGCTACGTGGCGGTGGCCAACACCACCACAGCGGTCAACGGCGAGGCCACCGCCGAAGCGGTCCGCGTATGGAATATCGACGCTCAGCCGAAACTGAAGCTGCGGACCCCGGAGCGGATCGCCGAGTTCTTCGACGGCCTCGAGATGGTGGAACCAGGCTGGGTCTCGTGCTCACGGTGGCGCCCCGAGCCAGAGTTCGACGGCAGCCTGCCGGTCGAGGTCGACCAGTGGTGCGGGGTCGCACGCAAGCCATAGAGGCCACAGGTCGGAGCGTTCTACGCAGCAGGTGCCAAGGCCGCCGCGCCTGACTACACCGTTCCTCAACGCCAAGAGACGCCCCGAGCCCACACCGGCATAGACCGAGCAGATCACCCCAGAGGTACTGAAGCGGAAACTGCAGGCATCGACCAGTGCGAGGATGTTGCGCTTTCGGCCGATCTGGGGTCTCCAGAATCGCGCGCCGTGGCGGAGGCATGGCCTGGGCAGTACCCGTTGGCGACGATCAGCCGTCCACGGGCGGCGGTGTGGCCAGCCGGGTGCGTGGCGGGGATCACGGCTTGGCACGTCGGGCAGATGTCCGGCTGGTCGGCTGTCATGGATACCTTTCAAGGACGTGGAGCGAACGGTGAGGGACACGCTCTGAATCCACGGCTTCTGTCCAAGAAGCGCAAGCCGGACAACGCGCGGGTCGTGTGGGTGCCGGATATCGTGTCACCTCATGCGACCTGAGCCTGGCCCGGTTACGCGGGCAGAATCGAGCCGCTCCACGACGCGCTGGCGGCAGAGTGGATCTGCGCCAGTTCGCCATCGAAGTAGGGGGACAGGCTCGTGTCGTAACGCAGGTTGCCGTCCGTGTCGGCGACGCTGGCTGTGATGCCGTTGAGGTAGCCCATGCGGCTGCTCTTGTTATAGCGGAAAAACCAGGATGAGCCGAGGGAGCCTTCACCGGTGAACGGGGACTCGACGGCGGTGAATTCCTCGGCCTTAAGGCTGGGGGCCATGGCGCGGCTTGTGCGACCGCTGGAGGATTCGAGGGTCTCGCCTGTGTAAGGCTGGGTGCCGTCGGGGTGAGGGCCAGCGGGGTAGCCGACGACGTCGACCGAGGAGTTCAATGGCTGGTTCCAGGTCAAGCCCTGTCCGCCGACGTTGTCGACCAGCCTTCCGAACTCGGTCAATCCGCCTGAGGCTGAGGGGACGACACCGCTGTAGACGGTGACGAAGGCGTAGTCGCGGTCGTAGTCATCGTAGATGGTGAAGTCGTAGTGGGCGAAAGACTTCTTTCCGACGTAGAGACCCCATGGAGTCGTGCCGTCGGCATAGCCGGGGACAAAAACCCACTTGTCGAGGGCGCCGTCAGAGCGCTGGGTGTCGTACACGCAATGGGCGGCCGTGGCGACAAGGTTGCGGTATTGCGACTGTACGGCGGTGCCCGTGCACCAGTGCGGCAGGCCGTCGGCGCCGATGAAGAACACCTTGCCCCAGGTGGTGGACGTCTTGGCGTTCTCTTCGCCGGAGGCGGTGGGGAGCACCGGCGAGACAAAGCCCGGCTTGGTATCGGGGATGGTGCCGCCGCCCGCGGGGAAGATCTTGTACGCGACGGTCTGGACGTTGTACGGTGTGGCGTTCCTCAGGTTGGCGCTGCCATCGCCAAGCCAGAACATCGCGACCTCAACAGCGGTCGCTTCAGTAGCGGCCAGCGGGTCGGTCGTCACGCTGGAGGCCACGGCAGGCACGGCCATGAGACCGGAGACCAGCAGACCGACGGTTAATACAGCTGATGTTCGCTTCATCCTCTATCTCCAGATCTACTTGCACAAATTGGCGAAAATTCGAACCTATGATCTACTTTGAGAGTAGATGCTAGCTGTCCGCCTCGAAATGATCAACGGTTTTATGCGCTCTGCGGCACGTGTACGCTCACCAGGCCGTGAACATGGCCGGGTACACAGCTTCATCTGACGTGTTGTGTGGCTGGCCGTCCTGCTGGGCGGACCCGTGTCGGCGGGCCGGACGATCTCCCGCAACGCTGTCCCTGCCGATACCGTCATCCGTGCAGGTCATCGGGCTTCCCTGACCGCTACCGACATGCGCCGGCTCTGGCGTTCGAAAGGTGCCGCTGGGAGATCGGGACAAGGACGTCGAGATTGTTGCCTTGCGGCACCAGATCACCGTTCTCGAACGGCAACTCGGCGCGGACGCCAGGGTGAGGATCGCTCCGGAGGACCGAGCCTTCCACGCCGCGCTTCTGTCATCGTTGCCCCGCGAGGTCTTGTGCCGGCTGCGGCTCCTCGTTCGCCCGGACACCGTCCTGTGCTGGCGCCGCGATCTGCTCAAGCAGCGGCACGCCCGCACCTGTCGGCCGAAGCGACCTGGGGAAGGCAGCCGCGGCGAGCGCGCGGCACCGGCGGCGGAGTCGTGGATGCTTGGGGCATGCCTCCACGGCAAGACGGTAAGACGCCGGGGCCGCGCGCGTTTCACCCCCCATGGGCGTGCCGCGCGGATGGCCGTCACGCGAACGGCGTCAGGAACTCCCGTGGCTTGAGCGCGCGGCCGACGATTCGCACGTCGCCGATCCACCCGTAGTAGCCCTGCCCGTACGCCAGCGCGAACTGCGTGCCGCCGATGGCGAACGGCCGGCCAAGGGTCGAGATGCCCTTCGACGGCTGGGACGGGTTGCGGGCGATCCTCGACCCGTCCACGTACACCACCGTGCGGTGAGCGTCGTTGACCACCGCCACGTGCATCCAGCGGCCCACCGGGAGGGCGTGGCTCCACGAGGTGGGGTCGGCGTCGCGGTCGGTGGGGTAGACGACGTACTGCAGGAACCGCTCGGGCGACAGGTTGAGGCTGCACGTGGGCTCGTCGGGCGACCAGCCGCTCGACTTGCCGGCGTCGCCGCTGCGGCCCTCCCAGCTCAGGATGCCCATCCAGGCGTGGTCGCCCTCGAACGGCCCAGGCAGCTTGACGAACGCCTCGATGGTGTAGCCGGACTCGAACTTCATGGCGTTGATGGGCGCGTTCGCCGCCGACCTGAGTACCGCCCCGCGGTCCGGGTTCTTGCCGCCGTCGAAGCGGAGGCTGGCGTGGGCGGGCTGGCCCTCGTGGTGCTCGGCCGACCACCTGAGCGTCTCGGGGACGCTGGCGTGCAGCAGTTCCATGGTCAGGTCGTTGCCGCCGCCCGTCAGGTCCCGGGCGACGGCCCCGGCCGGGACGACCCCGCCGTCCGTGCCCGCCACAGCCAGGCCCTCGGCGTCGAACCTCCAGTACGCCACCGTGCCCTTGGGCATCACCGCCTTGGCGGGCCTGGACGGGGGCGTCGGGCGCGGGGCGAACCCGGCGAAGCGCTCGTCGAAGTCGATCTCGATGCTGAAGCGGTCGACGGGGCCGGTCAGCTCCAGATGCTCGGCCTCCAGCGGGGTGCGCTCGTCCGGGTCGCGGGCCAGCAGCCAGGGCGACAGCGTCTCCACGTCAACCACGTTGCGGACGAGGTCGAAGGCGTAGAGGCGGATCATGCCCGCGCCGCCGTAGTAGCGGTCCTGGTAGTTGGCGATGTGCACGTGGACGTCGTGGCCGGCGTCGTTCTTCAGCACCGTGCGGCCGGGCGGCCAGTAGTGGCCGTTGAGCGTCAGGAAGATCTGGTCGTTGTGCTTGACGAGGCCGTCCCACAGCCGCTGCCCGTACTGCGACAGCGCCGCCACGCCGTCGTCGCCCGCCCAGGCCAGGTCGTGCGTGGTGAGGATGGCGGGCAGGGTCCGGTTGGCGTCGATGACGCCCTGCGCCCACTGCAGGCCCATGTCGGAGATGCGCCAGTCGAGGGCGAGCACCAGCCACTTCCGGCCGCCCGCGTCGAGCACGTGGTAGCTGTTGTAGCCGTCGGGCGAGGCGCCCCGGAACGTTGACATCCGGGCGTACCTGGAGGGGCCGAACGCCTTGAGGTAGGCGGTGTCGCCGCGCTGGTCGTCGGTGCCCGAGTTCACGTCGTGATTGCCGGCCAGGACGCTGTAGGACAGGCGGCCGTCCAGCGACTTGAACGCGTCGGAGGCCAGGCCGAGCTCCTCCTCGGTGCCGTGTTCGGTGACGTCGCCGAGGTGCGTCATGAACGCGATGTTCCGGCTTTCGCGCTCGCCGGTGAGGAAGCGGAACGTCTGGCGCACGGGGGCGGGGTCGGAGCGGTCCTCGTCGAACAGGTACTGCGTGTCGGGGAGCACGCCGATGGTGAAACGCGGGTTCTCGCGGTCGAACCGGCCACCGCCGGTGGCCGCTTGCGCGGGGGCTGCGCCGATGAGGGTCACGGCGGCGGGGGCGGTGATGGCCGCCTGCAGCAGGGCCCGGCGGCCGAGGGAGGGGTGAGGCATGTCAGCACCTTGATCGTCGCACGTGGCGCGGTGGTGCCCCGGGCGGTAACGCTCACCTTCCTCCGGGGAAACCTTTCCCCCCTGGCTCGCGCGCCCGATTCCGGCCCCATTCCCGACCCCAGCCGGCCGGGCACGGCGCGCGTCCTTGAGTAGGCGCTCAACCCAACTGAGCGTCTGCTCAACACCGATTGATGACCCGTTCGAAGCCCCTGTCCTGGAAGGCCCGCGGGATGCCGGCGGGGAGGAGGAGTACCCCTGCCATCTGCACGAAGGTCAGCAAGCGGTATGACGCGTCGTCGGTGTCGTACGCGGAGGCGAACCAGGTGACGTTCATCCACGCCCACCAGATCGCGAAGAACACCATCGCGTAGCCAACCAAGCACGCCCGTGCCCGCATGCCCTTCTGACAGCGCGTGATGGAGGCTGGCGGCCGCCTGCGCCACGGCCACCACAATGCACAGATCGGACAAGAGCTCCAGCGGGGTGGAGACCCGATACGGCTCGGCGGGGTCACGCCCGGCCGTCCTGCGCCAAAACGGCGTCCTTATCGCCGCGCAGCGCGGGGAGTCCGCGAGCCATCCGATCAAGCGGCCTCGGCGGTCACGGCGGTACGGGCAGTCCTGGTGACGTCCCGCAGTGGGCGATCGACCACCAGAACGACTTCCGGATGCTGCCCGGTGAGACACTTGCCGGGATCCTCGCGCGTTACGAGCAGGTCGCCGCCCGCAGCGAGGAAATCGTCGCCGTCGTTCCCCGACCTGTCGGCGAGCACCCGATGCCGAAGGCGCCCTGGAACGAGCCGGGCGCGGTGCGCAGCGTGCGCCGGGTGCTGACGCACGTCATCGCTGAGACCGCTCAGCGCGCCGGGCACGCCGACATCCTGCGTGAGACGCTCGACGGGCAGAAATCAAACGCGAGCGGTGACGGGGCCCCGCTGGATCGGGCCATCGTCCTGACCGGTGCTCCCATTGTTCACATGCCGTTGGTTGCGTTGCGGCGCGATCTCGCCGACCATGACGACTCATGAGCGACGCCGTGCCGGACAACGGCCACCAGCACCACCACGGGCCCCTTCACGAGCTCGCCGAGCGCATACACCACCACCACGAGGACGCCGTCCATCGCAGGGAGGAGGCGGAGCTGGCCTCCGCCGCCGAACAGGCCGGATTCGACCTGGAAGCCGACCTCGGGCACCCTGTGCCCCATCCCGGAGGGGACGCGTTTGACATGGACACTGATCTGGGCATAGATCATCATTCTTGATGAGGTGAGGCAAGGACCCTGCTGCGCCGGCACGCGCAGCTCACGGACCTCCCGCTCGAGCTCGGCGATCCGCTGCGCGTCCTCGGTCGACGTGCCGGGCCGCTGCCCGCCGTCGATCTCCGACTGACGCACCCAGCTGCGCAACGCCTCGCGGTGCACGCCGAGCTGCTGGGCCACCCGCGCGATCGCACCAGGTGCCTGGCCGGTCTGCTCCCGGACCTCAAAGACCATCCGCACCGCACGCTCACGAAGCTCGTCGGGGCACTTCCTGAGGGCTGGCATCGCATGTGAATCCCCCTTCCGCCAGCACGATCATGCCGGCTTCAGGGCCTCCAACCAGCCCGGACCGGTTCGGATCTCGGCGTTGCCGAGCGCCCCCTCGGGGCTGTCGCACTCCAAAGAAGGGCCAGGGCCGAAACCAGCGCCGCGCGTTGTCAGCCCGATGGACGTTGCGCCTGCCGACAATACATCCACGCAGGTCATGGCGATGCAGGCCTCCGCGTGGCGTGCGCGAGCTCCGACCATCAGGAGTAGAAGACGTGCGGCATGATGATCAGTCGTGCTCCTTCGCCTGGCCTACTTGACCGTCACGAACGCCATCGCCGCGTTGCGGTTGCTCCCCATGGGCGATCGGGACAAGGATGTCGAGATTCTCGCCTTGCGCCACCAGATCACTGTCCTGCGACAACAACATTCGCTCCCGAGGACCGGGCCTTTCTCGCCGCGCTCCTGACCTCGCTGCCCCACGATCTCCTGGGCCGGCTGCGGCTGCTCGTCCGACCAGACACCATCCTGCGCTGGCACCGCGATGTTGTGGTGCCGCTGGAAGGCCGGATTCAGCGCCGAAAGGTGCTCGGCAGAGCGATCAACGAATACTACCGAGCAGCCTAGCCGACCCGAAGAAACACCAGTTCAGACCACGTGTACGAATTTTGAAGCGGCACGGGTAAGTACCCTGGGTCGCCTCTCACGAACGCCGATGCTGTTTCCATCGGTGCGGGTCGTCCTCCAGGGAGGCCCGGTCCCAGTGTGCCAACTCTGCGGCGGCCTCGTACGTGGAGTCGAGGAACTCCAACAGCACCCGGTCCGGATCCTTCGCATCGGCCACAGCTTCGTAGGGCAGCAGGAACTGCCGATTCTCGCGGCTGTAGTAAGCGGTCTTTGGAGACACCGGATAATCCGCATACCCCTCGGGTTCGGGATAGGCATAGGCATAGAAGGCGCCCTCCTCGCCGCCACCCGGCCAGAACCCGCAGCTGGCCAGCTCTCGCGAGTACCCCTCCACCATCACCCAGTCCCCGCAGTTGGGCGCGCCACCGGGATGCGGAGGTGCAGTTCGTCCGGAGAACCTGGTACAGGCCAGATCCATCGCGCCCCAGAAGAAGTGCACCGGACTGACCTTGCCGACGAATCGCGACCTGAATTCCCCGAGTACCCGATCCGCCTGCAACAGTTGCCGCCAGAACAGCTGCGCCGCCTGGGCGTCGTACGAGGCATGTTGGCGATCTTCAGCGAAGGGAATCGCCGGCTCTACCTCGTTGGGCGCCGCCTGAATTTCCGTCCTGATCCCGAGCTCCGCCAGGGCCGCCATGGTCTCGCCGTAGAAATCGGCCACCGGCTTGGGCTCCAAAGCCACTGCACGAGTCCCGCCATCACTGCTGCGAACGCGCAGCAGATGTTCGACGAAATCGAATTCCAGGTCGAATGCCCCGGCCCCGTACGGGATGGCCGAGGTGGTGAGCCCTCGGGGACTCACGTACAGCGTGACTTGCCACCAGTGATTGACCAGCGGCGCGTGAGCCAGCCGGACCTTGCCGACTATCTGGGTCCACATGTGCAGGGTGTCACGAGTCTCCGCCCATTCCGAGACCCGCAGGCGAGGCCACGCCTGTTGTACTGCCATTCATGCTCCCCGCTTCGTCGTGCTGCCCACGTCGCTACCCTACGATGCCTCCGGGTCCGAGTTGGTCGCCAGGGGATTGTTCGGCTGACGCCATGCGCGATCGATCGGATCCCTGATCCTCGACGGTGCATATGCAGAGGTCGGGGTCATCCAGGAGCAGCGTCAAGAACCCGTGATCCACCTGTCCATCCGCTCGAGCGAGCGTTGCGACTTACTCGGCGAGTTCCTCGACAGCGTCAAGGAGAACCGATCCCCTCCGGGTACACGACCGCTCGGTGCGGGAGGCGGTGCATGGCCGGCGCCATTCGCGTCGGCTCTCCGGCAGGCGCCGCCTGCCCCTGGCGGCGCGGGATACCCATGGCAGGGGGTGGCAGCGTCCGGGCTACGGCATGACAATCAGGGGCATGGGTGATCAGTTGGGGGAGTTCCTGAGGGCCCACCGTGCCGCGCTGGATCCCGATGAGAGTGATATGCCGTCGTACGGGCTGCGCCGGGTGCCCGGCTTGCGCAGGGATGAGGTGGCGCAACTGGCGGGCATCAGCGTCAAATACTACGCGCGGCTGGAGCAGGGTGAGAGTCACCAGATGTCCGACTCCGTGCTGCACGCGCTGGGCAACGCGCTGCGGCTGAGCGTGGATGAGCGGGCGCACCTGGTCCGCCTCGCGCGGCCCGTCCAGGCGGAGCAGATCCGCCGGCCGTACGGGCCGGAGCAGGTGCGGACGTCGATGCTGACGCTGGTGGACAGCACCGCCGACCAGGCGGCGATCATCGTCGGCCGGTACTTCGACCTGCTGGGCGCCAACCGGCTCGGCTACGCCCTCTATGGGCTCAACCCAGGCCAGCACGTCAACCTGGCCAAGATGCTCTTCCTCGACCCGGCCATGCTCGACCTGTTCCCGCACTGGCATGAGGAGGCCGTCAGGACGGCCGCCTACTTGCGGATGGCGACCGGCGACATGCCCGACGACCCGGCGCTGGCCGATCTCATCGGGGAGCTCAGCATCAAGAGCCCGGAGTTCTCCCGGATCTGGGCCGCGCAGTCCGTGGCCGAGTGCACGCATTCGACGCGCCATTACCGCCACCCTCTGGTCGGCCCGTTGGAGCTCAATGAGGAGAGCCTGCGTTTCGCCGACGACCCCCGGCAGCGCGTCATCTTCCTGGGCGCGACGCCCGGCTCGGATTCGGCGCAGCGGCTGCGCCTGCTGGACTCCCTCGTTCCCTGATGATCGGCCGCGCCGCTGACGTGCGGCACGTGATCGAGTTCTTCGGCGGCGGGTACGGCAGGAGCCTGCATGTGGTCGGGGAGGCAGGTGTCGGCAAGACCGCCCTGCCGGACGACGTGGCCAGGATGCCGGCTGCGGAGGGGACGCGGGTGCTGCGTGCCGACGGTGTGGAGTTCGAGGCCGACGTCACCTACGCGGGTCTGCACCAGATCCTGACGTCGGTGCTGGATCAGGCCGAGCACCTTCCGCCCAGGCTCCGTCAGGCCCTGGAGGTGGCGCTCGGCTCCGGCACCGGGCCGGCGCCTGACCGGTTGTTGCTGGTCAACGCCATGCTGGCGCTGCTGCGGCAGGTGGCGGCCGGGTCGCCGCTGCTGCTCGTCGTGGACGATCTGCCCTGGCTCGACCAGGCCAGCGCCGCGGTGCTCGGGTTCGTGGCGCGCCGCCTGGCGGGGACCCGGATCGGGTTTCTCGGGGCGTCCAGGAGCGGGGTGAGCAGCCTGTTCGATCATGGCGGGCTGGCGGAGATGGAGCTGGCGCCGCTGGACGACTCCTCGGCGCACGAGCTGCTGTCCGACCGCTTCCCGGCGCTCGCCTCCAGGGTGAGGACAAGGGTGGTCGCCGAGTCGGGCGGCAATCCGCTGGCCCTGCTGGAGCTGCCGACCGAGCTGAGCGTGCCGCAGCAGGCCGCGGTGGAGGATCTGCCCGCGGTACTGCCGCTGGGCGAGCGGTTGCGGGCGCTGTTCGTGGCACGCGTCACCGCCCTGCCGGAGGCCACCCGCGGGCTCCTGCTGCTGGCGGCCCTGGACGGTACCGGCGACCTTGGCGTCCTGCGCGCGGCGGCCGGTCCGGACACCACCGGGACGCCCAGGGGTGGACGGAGCAGGGGAGAGCCGGGTGGTCTGGAGGCGCTCGCCGTCGCCGAGCGGGAGCGGCTGGTGCGGATCGACGCGGCCGTGCCGCGGTTGGCGTTCGGTCATCCGCTGATCCGGTCGGCGGTAACGTGGCGTCGGTGTAGGTCAGCCTGTCACGTGCGAAGTGTGACATGAATCCTGTGGCGGATGCGGCCGCCTTCTGCTCGAACAGAGAAAGCACCAGCTTGGTCACCTCGGGAGTGGCGTGACCGGAATCGATGGGGCGGGACCTCCTGACTCCTCAGAAGTGATTCTCAACGTCGGGGAATCGCCTCAGCCTGGCTCGGACCTCGGCGGCGTCGACGTCGGCCCCGAACAGACCGGTCCCCGGTTGGAACCGCACGCCCTCGGTCAGCGGCCCCGCGACGACGGGGTCGAAGCCGAGCGCGTCGACCAGGGCGGCGACGGCCTCGAGGCCGGCCGGGTCGTCGCCGGCGATCGCGATGGCCTTGCGCCCCGGGCTGCCCGCGGGCCGGGCCTCGTCCTCCAGGTCGTGATATCCCATATGGTTGAAGGCCTTCACGACGCGCGACCCGGGCAGGAAGGCCTGCACGATCTCGCTGGAGGACGTCGCGGGGTCGGTGAGGTCGTCGCGGACGCCGTCCACCTCCCACCAGTAGTTCATCGCGTCGACCACGAGCTTTCCGCGCAACTCCGCCGCGGGCACCGTGCGGTACCTGCCGAGCGGCAGCGCCAGGATGACGAGGTCGGCGCGCGCCGCGGCGTCGGCCGCCGTGGTGGCGACCGCGCCGGGCGCGAGCACGTCGACCGTGAGCGCGATCTTCGCCGGATCGCCCGACCCGGCGATGAGCACCTTGTAGCCCGCGGCCAGCGCGAGCCTGGCCAGCACGGTGCCGACCTTGCCCGCGCCGAGGACGCCGATGGTCTCGTTCATCTGCCGTTCCTTCCGAGCAGGTCGCGCACCATCGGGATGACGGCCTTGCCGTACAGCTCGACCGCCCGCAGGCGGGCGCCGGCCGGTTGCGAGCCCGCGGTGTAGATGAGGTCGAAACGGCCGACGCCGAGGGTGGTGACCGCGTCGGCGATCTTGCGGGCGACGGTCTCCGGCGAGCCGATGTAGAGCGAGCCGTGCTCCACCTCGGCGTCGTACTCCTCGCGGTGGATCGGCTGCCAGCCGCGCAGCGCGCCGATCCGGTCGCGCAGGACCCGGTAGCGCGGCCAGAACAGCTCCCTGGCCTCCTCGTCGGTGTCGGCGATGAAGCCGGGGGAGTGCATGCCGACCGGGTGCGCGGTGGTGCCGAGTTGCTCGGCGGCGCGCCGGTACAGCTCGAGGTAGGGGGCGAACCGCTTGGCCGGGCCGCCGATGATGGCCAGCATGAGCGGCAGGCCGTACGTGGCGGTGCGGACGACCGACTGCGGTGAGCCGCCGACGCCGACCCAGGTGGGCAGGCTGCCCGAGGCGGTCTTCGGGAAGACGTCGGCGTCCTCGAGCGCGGGCCGCAGCCTGCCCTTCCAGGTGACGGGCCGCTCGTCCAGCAGCTTGGCGAACAGGTCGAGCTTCTCCTCGAACAGCTCGTCGTAGTCGGCCAGGTCGTAGCCGAACAGCGGGAACGACTCGGTGAACGAGCCGCGGCCGAGGATGACCTCGGCGCGGCCGTCCGAGAGCGCGTCGACGGTGGCGAAGCGCTGGAACACCCGGACCGGGTCGTCGGAGCTCAGCACGGTGACGCCCGAGGACAGGCGGATCCGCTCGGTACGCGTCGCGATCCCGGCCAGCACCGTCTCGGGCGTCGAGATCGCGTACTCCGGGCGATGGTGCTCGCCCAGCGCGATCACGTCGACGCCGAGCTCGTCGGCCAGCACCGCCTCCTTCAGCACCTGCCGGATCGCCTCGGGATGGGTCATCAGCTCGCCGTGGTCGTCCTCCGGCAGGTCGCCGAAGGTGTCCAGGCCGAACACGAGATCAGACATGACTGGGCTCCTCCGCCTCATATAATTGACACGTCAATTATGTATCATGTGATTGACATGTCAATCAGGAGGCGGGGATGACGCGGAAGCGCAGCCTGCCCACGGCCGATGAGCTGCGGGTATGGCGGGAGTACATCGAGACGGCCGAGGCCCTGAGGGTGGCGATCTCGGCGCGGCTGCAGAGCGATTCCGCGCTCTCGCCCGGGGACTACGCGGTGCTGCTGGCGTTGAGCGAGGCGGAGGGGCATCGGATGCGGTCCTCGGATCTGGCGGCGCACATCAACTGGCAGCGCAGCCGCCTGTCGCACCACCTGGGGCGGATGGAGCGGCGTGGGCTGATCGGGCGGGAGGACTGCGTCACCGACAGCCGGGGGGCGGAGGTGGTGCTGGCCGCCGCGGGGGCCGAGGCGTTCCAGCGGGCCACGGTTCCGCATCTGCGGGCCGTACGGGAGCTGTTCGTCGACGCCCTGACGCCCGAGCAGCTCGGCGCGGCCGGGGAGGTCGCCGCCGCGCTCCGCGCGCACGTGATCTCCTGAGGGCCCCGCAAGCGTCGAAGGACGCTGAGATCATGGTGTTGCGGCGTCAGGTCGGACGCCCGAAGCCGGAGCGAGCCGATCGGGCCGTTCTCGCCTCCAGCTCGCGCACATCAACGGAGGTGGCGAGGGTGTGCAGTTCCCGGCGGTTCAGATTCTGCGGCGGCCTCCACCCGCCGTACAGGAGCCGGGTCCGTGCCGTCTGCAGACCGGCCTTCGCGCGCCTGAAGTTCCGTGCGAGACGGCTCGCGTTCGCGGTCATGCTGCCCGTCCACGTGCTGATCAACCCGCCGTACGTGCTGTACGCCCGGCTCGACTGGATCAATACCGACCTGCCGTTGGTCACCGGGCCCCGCCTCGTTCCCCAAGCGGGGCAGTCTGCCGTCTGGGCGGCGGCTATGGGCCGGCCTGTTCGGCGGGGGTGCTCAGCGGCAGGCGCAGGACGAAGCCGGCCCCGCCGATCGCGGCCTGCTCGACGTGCAGGGTGCCGTGGTGGGCGGTGGCGATGTCCC